>JBBRYD010000038.1:0-29039 GCA_038238065.1 Propionibacteriales bacterium
ACTGGGGAGTCTCTCCCGCCACCTCGATCGGGTCGACGAACGGTACCGGCTCGTTGTTGCAGAGAGCCACCAGCTGCCCGAGGGAGGCCACCCCGAAGACCTCGATCCCCGCGACCAGCTGAGCCTCCCCCGACTGGGCCAGCGGCACGATCGCCCGGGTGAACCCCGCCTGGGCCGCGGCCAGGATGGCCGGCAGGATGCCACGGACCGGCCGAACCCTTCCGTCGAGACCGAGCTCGCCGAGCAGCACCGTGTTGGTCAGCTGCTCACGCCCGATGATGCCGCCGGCGGCGAGGATCGCGGCCACGATGGCGAGGTCGTAGTGACTTCCGGCCTTCGGCAGCGTCGCCGGACTGAGGTTGATCGTGAGCAGGGACTGGGGCCAGGTCTGCCCCGAGTTGCCCACCGCCGCTTTGCACCGGTCGCGCGCCTCGTAGAGCGACGTGTCGGGCAGCCCGACCAGCACGGTGCGCGGCAGGCCGGCTCCGACGTCGGCCTCGACCTCGACGACCCGACCTTCGAGCCCGACCAGCGCCACCGACCAGGCGCACGCGAGGCCCATCAGCCGATCCCACGCACGTGGGTCAACTGGGGACGCTGGCCCCGGATCAGCACGACGCCGATGGCGTCGAGCCGGACCGCGTCCACCGACGGCGCCGCCGAGACCAGCCATTGCGCACTCAGTTGTCTCAGCTTGCGAAGCTTGGCGTACGTGATCGACTCCAGCGGCGACCCGTAGCCCAGACCGGTGCGACATTTCACCTCGCAGAAGACCAAGGTGCGGCGACCGTCGAGCTCCTCTTCGGCGATGATGTCCAGCTCGCCGATCGAGCAGCGCCAGTTCCGGGTGACGATCCGCATGCCCTGCCGGATCAGCTCCGCCGCCGCGAGGTCCTCACCGCGCGCCCCGACCAGTTGCCGACCACTGGGCCCCGGCACCTGCGCACCGTGCTCGACCCGCTGAGCCGCTCGCCCCGATTCCTCTGCGTCCACCGCACACCTCCACCCAGAGCATGTGCACCGAGAAGCCACGCAGCCGCTCGCGGCACGGGCTGTGGACGACGCCGTCGCCGGGCTTGTGGACAAGCCATCGCCCGGAACGCCACGACACCGCCGGGTCGGTGACCAGGCGGTGTCCGGCGAGCAGTCTGATGCGGCCCGAGCTGCGACGCCTCAGCTAGTGGGCGGCGTGATACGCGTTCTGGACCTCCTGGCTCACCCGCCCCCGCTCGCTGACCTTGATGCCGTGCTCCTTCGCCCAGAGGCGCATGGCCGGCAGATCAGGTTTGTCCATCACGATGGCCGATCGCCGGCCCTGCACCCGGCGGGCCGCAGCGATAAAGGGAGCTAACGCGTCGTGCAGTTTCTGGGCATTGGTCTCGGTCAGGTCGATCTCATAAGCGTTGCCCGCGTGGGCGAACGTTATGGTCTTTCCGCCAGACTCGATCTCGGCTCCATCGAGATCGTCGACCATGATGACCTGAGTACGCTGTGCCACTGCAACTCCTTTCAGGAGTGAACTGTTTCACACCATAACGGAGAACTTACACCAATTCAAAAGGCCGCGTTACCCATCTGGTGCACAGACACGGCCGCGGTATTCATAATGCGGTGACATTAGCGCTATCGGACGCTATCGATCACGTCCAGCGCGCTCGAACAAGAATGAGATCGGCAGCTGACAGTGTCCGCTGGGCCGCCGTACGAGCGCTGGGCTCTCGTGCGTGGCCCGGGCATGACCGAGGCTACGACGCGCCTGCACGAATCGGCTGTTACTGCGCGCACAGTGTTCGGCTCACCCGATTCAGCAATATCTGGAGACCGCGACGCTATCCAACCTCGTGTCATGGTGTTAACGTTTCCTGGCGGTGCCGTCATATGTTCACGACCGCGACTCCGGGTCGAGAACGCACTTTCTTTTCGGCTGCCCAGCAAGATCCAGTAACATCGACCAACAAAGCAATGACGACTCCCCGGTCGATTCCTGCATTCTCGCCGTGCGTTTGTCGATCCCGGTGCTACCGCGTTGACTTCGTGGTCAGCAATAACGAAGGAATGGCTGGCCCGCTCGGCACACCCACTGGTCCCATCAGGGCCTATCAGCAACAGCCGGCCCGGGAGTACTGCGGTGGCTCAGTCGGTCCCGGTAACGCTCTTGGGCACCTGGAGCTCGCTGTGGGCAATCTCCTCGATGGAGACGTCGCGGAAGGTCAGTACCTTGGCGCTCTTGACGAAACGGGCGGGCCGATACATGTCCCAGACCCACGCGTCACCCATGGACACCTCGTAGTAGACATCGCCACCCTCGGTCCGCACTTTGAGGTCGACCGCGTTGCAGAGGTAGAACCGCCGTTCGGTCTCCACGGCATAGGTGAAGATCCCCACCACGTCCTTGTACTCCCGGTACAGCTGGAGCTCGAGCTCGCTCTCGTACTGTTCGAGATCTTCGGCACTCATATCGAATCAGACCCTAACTGTTCGGGAGACGTTCTCGTACCGCATCCGATGGATGGTCGACGGGCCGTACTGATCCAGACGCTCCTGATGAAGCTCGGTGCAGTAGCCCTTGTGGACGCTGAACGCATACTCCGGGTGGACCGCATCCAGCTCGCACATGATCCGATCGCGGGTCACCTTGGCGATGATCGACGCGGCGGCGACGCAGGCCGCCACCCGGTCGCCCTTCCAGACCGCCAACCCGGGTACACCCAGCCCGTCGACACTGAAGCCGTCGGTCAGCACGTACGTCGGTGGGACGTCCAGCCGCAGCAGCGCCCGACGCAGCGCCGAGATGTTCGCGACGTGCATGCCGAGCCGATCACAGTCGCCGGGATCCACACAGACCACCGACCACGCCACCGCCTTGTCCATGATCTCGGCGTAGCACCTCTCCCGTTGCGCCGCGCTCAGCAGCTTGGAGTCCCTCAGACCCGTTATCTGGCGTGTCTTGGCGTCGCTCAAGATAGCGGCTGCGGCCACCAGAGGCCCCGCACAGGCCCCACGGCCGGCTTCGTCGGCTCCGGCCACCGGGTCGAGCCCGGCGCGCTTCAGAGCCCGTTCGTAGCCGTACAGACCACTGTTGCGACGCACCTGCACGGTGACGGTCGCCGGGGCGGAGACCTCGGCTGACATCAGCAGGACACCCCCGCTGGTTTGATCACGGCCTCGTCGGGAGCCTGCGCCGCGGCGGCGGGGACCTGGGCGAACGTGTCGGGGCGGCGCAGTCGGGTGGCGCGGTCGAACGGCGCAGCGATCGCGAAGGCGGGACCCACGACCAGGTCCTCGGGGACGAAAGCCACTGCCCCCTTCTTCTGGGTCGACGACAGGTCTGACAGGTGACAGCGCGAGTCGGCACTGAGGTCACGATGGTCGCCCATCACGAAGATGCGGTCCTTCGGGACCACGACCTCGAAGGTGATGTCGGACGGGTCGACCTGAGTCCCGTCCGGATCGGTGTACAGGTAGGAGGTCTCGTCCAGCGGCTGACCGTTCACGCTCAGCCTCCCCCGGCTGTCACAGCACTTGACCCGATCTCCGGGCATGCCGATCACCCGCTTGATCAGGTGGCCGGTGCTGGTGTCGGGGAGGACACCGACGAACTCGAAGAACTTGCCCATCGGCCCCCGCTCCTCGGTGGCCTCACCGGCCAGCCAGTCGCCCGGATCCGCGAACACGACCACGTCGCCCCGGTGGAAGTCGGTGATCTTCTGCACCACGACCCGGTCGCCGATCAGCAGCGTGTTCTCCATCGACGCTGACGGGATGATGAACATCTGCCCCACGAACATCCGCAGCAGCGACGACACGATGATCGCCCCGACCACCACGAACAGCAGCTCGCGAGCGAAGGAGCCCGCCTGCCCCAGCGGCGTCTTCCGGGGTTTGGGTGAAGCTTGTGCGGCGTCGGGAGTGGCTGTGGCGCTCAACAGTCAGCCTCGGGGCCGGCGTCGATGACCGGCTCGGCCGGAGCCGGCTCGGCGGCCGGTCCGACAGACGCGAACGGAGGGGGTGTACGGAGCAGTGTTGCCCCCCTCAGGGGCCACACGACCGCGATGGCTCGACCCACGACCAGATCTTCGGACACGAAGGCATTCTCACCCTTCATGACCCCGTCTTCCACATCGTTGAGGTGGCAGCGCGAGTCGCGGCTGTCCGAACGGTTGTCGCCCAGCACGAAGATGCGTTTGGCCGGCACCACGACGTCGAAGCGGATCGAGGAAGGGCCGGCGCGCGCGCCGTCCGGGGCGACGTAGAGATAGCTCGACTCGTCCAGCGGCTGGTCATTGACGCTGATCCGCCCGCGAGCATCGCAGCAGACCACGTGGTCACCGGGCAGGCCGACGGCACGCTTGATGAGGTGCTCCGTCGAGGCGTCCGGAAGCACACCGACGAACTCGAGTGCACGACCCAGCTGGCCGCGTTCCTGGGTCGTCGTGCCGTTCAGCCACCCGCCAGGGTCGGAGAACACGACGACCTGGCCTCGCTTGACGCTGCTCAGCTTCTCCACCACCACCCGATCATCGATCTGCAGGGTGTTCTCCATCGACGCGGAGGGGATCAGGAACATCTGTCCGACCAGGCCACGGATCAGCGACGCCACGACGATCGCCCCGACCACCACCACGAAGAGCTCCTTGACGAAAGCCCACAGGTGCTCGCCGAAGGTCATCGACCGCGGCTCTTCCGGACGTACGTCCGTATCCCCGTCCGGCTTCGCAGCCGAAGAATCTATGTTGCTCAGCGGGGCCTCGCTCCGATCTCAGGACGGTCGGCTGACCCGGCCTCAGCCGGCCGGGCTCAGCGACACACAGGACGTGCGGGCACTAGTTGTCGCGCTTCTCCTTGATCTTGGCGGCCTTGCCGCGCAGACCGCGAAGGTAGTACAGCTTCGCCCGACGGACATCACCACGACGATCGATGTCGATGTGGTCGATGATCGGGCTGTGCACCGGGAACGTGCGCTCGACACCGACGCCGAAGCTCACCTTCCGCACGGTGAAGGCTTCCCGCACGCCGTCGCCGGCCCGGGAGATGACGACGCCCGCGAAGACCTGCAGACGGGAACGATTGCCCTCGACGACCTTCACGTGCACCTTGACGGAGTCACCCGGTCGGAAGGTCGGGACGTCGGTACGCAGGGACGCTTGGTCCAGCTGGTCGATCAGCTTGCTCATGTTCGGTTTCCTCGCCAGTGCCACAGGTCACCACGGTGGGTGATGAATACGTTCCTCATGCTGCGATCGATCCCCCTGTGGCAGGTGTCGCGGATCATGAGGACAACAGCGAGCCAGTCTGCCACACCGGGAGCAGCGAACCGAAATCCCGCGCGGACAGTCATCCGGGCCAGCGTCTGCGAACCGGCGGTACCGACGTCAGACTGCCGGATGAACGCGGGACCCGATCCGTCAGACGTGGTCGCGCCAGCTGTAAGCGGGTCGGTAGCCGAGCAGCTCTCGCGCCTTGTCGATGGCCAGCAGTGTGTCGTGCTCGCCGATGTCGCCGCGGATCTCGATGCCGGGGAACTGGTCGTTCAGCAGCTCGGCGTTCGTGGCCTCCATCAGCGTGTCCGCGGCGGCGATGACGAAGCTGTGGGCGCCGTCCAGCTCAGCGGTCACGGCCAACCGGCACGCTTGGGCGACGTCGCGGGCGTCGACGTAGCCCCACAGGTTCCAGCGGCGCAGCGAGTAGTCCTGCTGGTAGTCGGCCACGTCGGCGTACTGCTCAGGCAGGTGCACATTGGACAGTCGGAGTGCGATGTAGGTTCCCCCGGTCCACTCGGCGAAGTGCACGCCCATGGTCTCGCTGACCACCTTCGACAGGGCATAGGTGCTGGTGGGCAGCGGGTAGTGGTCCTCGTCGATCGGGGCGTAGTGCGGCGGCGTGTCGAACGGCAGACCGAAGGTCGTCTCACTCGAGGCCCAGACCACCGGGGAGATGTGGTGCAGCTGGGCGGCCGCGAACACGTTGTAGTTCATCGACGTGTTGGCCAGGAAGGTCGTGCTGTCGGGAAAGAGCCCGGGCGCGGGAATGGCCGCCAGGTGCACGATCGCGTCGGCGCCCTTCAGGATGTCGACCGTCTGCCCGTAGTCGGTCAGGTCGGCGCGGACCAGGCCGACGCCCACCTGTGCGGAGAACTCGCCGTACCCTCCGGGCTGGCCGGTGGAGTCGATCGGGATGACTGAGTAACCGTGCTCGAGGAAGTGGCTGACGACGACACGGCCGGTCTTGCCGGCGGCCCCGGTGATGGCGATGGTCGACATGCTCATCTCCCGTTCTTGGCCCAGGCCCCGAGCAGGTCGCGGTTGAGCTGGGAGATCGTCTCGAAGGGGATCCCCTTGGGGCAGACCGCGGTGCACTCACCGATGTTGGTACAGCCACCGAAGCCTTCCGCGTCCTGCTGCGCCACCATGTTCAGCACCCGCGACGCGCGCTCCGGTTGACCCTGAGGCAGCAGGCCGAGGTGGGTGACCTTGGCGGCGGTGAACAGCATCGACGAGCCGTTGGGGCACGCCGCGACACAGGCGCCGCAGCTGATGCAGGTGGCGGCGTCGAAAGCGTGGTCAGCGTCGTTCTTGGGGATCGGGGCGGCGTGCGCGTCCGGAGCGGTCCCGGTCGGTGCGGAGATGAAGCCACCTGCCTGGATGATCCGGTCGAACGCGCCCCGGTCGACGACCAGGTCCTTGATGACGGGAAACGGGTCGGCTCGCCAGGGCTCGATGTCGATGCTGTCGCCGTCGGAGAACGAGCGCATGTGCAGCTGGCAGGTCGTGGTCTGCTGTGGCCCGTGAGCCACGCCGTCGATGACCACCCCGCAGCTGCCGCAGATTCCCTCCCGGCAGTCATGGTCGAAGGCGATCGGGTCGTCGCCCTCGAGGGTGAGCCGCTCGTTCAGCACGTCCAGCATCTCCAGGAACGACATGTCCTCGGACACGTCCGGCACGTCATAGCTGACCATGCGTCCGCTCGCCTCGGCGTTCGGCTGTCGCCATACCCGTACGGTGATGTTCATGTTTCAAAACCTTCCACTTGACTGAGTTCCAGCCGCCTGCGTACTGGCCACTGGCCTGACTCACGCGACGAAGCTTGTAAAAAGAACGGGGAGCGAAGCGACCACCAGCCGCTGCGGCGAGCAGGGTCGGCGAGCAGGGTCGGCGAGCAGGGCTATTTGTAACTCCGGGACTTCATCTCAACGTACTCGTACACCAGTGGCTCCTTGTGCAGCACCGGCTTGGCCCCCTCGCCGGTCCACTCCCAGGCGGAGACGTAGGCGTACTCGTCGTCGTGGCGGAGCGCCTCGCCGTCCTCGGTCTGGCTCTCGGTCCGGAAGTGACCGCCACAGGATTCCCGGCGCTGCAGCGCATCGATGCACATCAGCTCCCCGAGCTCGAGGAAGTCAGCCACCCGTCCCGCGCGCTCGAGGGTCTGGTTGAGCTCCTCGTTCACCCCGACCACCTTCACGTCGGACCAGAACTCGGTCCGCAGCTCACGGATCCTGGTGATGGCCTTACGCAGACCCTCCTCGGTCCGCTCCATCCCGCAGTAGTCCCACATGATGTGGCCGAGCTCCTTGTGGAAGGAGTCGACGGTGCGGGTGCCGTTGATGGACAGGAACTTGGCGATCCGCTCCCTGACCTTGGTCACGGCCTCGACGGCTGCGGGATGCGTGTCGTCGACCTTCTCGTAGGGCCCGGACGCCAGGTAGTCGTTGATGGTGTTGGGCAGTACGAAGTATCCGTCGGCCAGGCCCTGCATCAGCGCGCTGGCGCCGAGCCGGTTGGCACAGTGGTCGGAGAAGTTGGCCTCACCGGTCACGAACAGCCCGGGGATGCTCGACTGCAGGTCGTAGTCCACCCATAAGCCACCCATGGTGTAGTGCACAGCCGGGTAGATGCGCATCGGCGTCTCGTACGGGTTCTCACCGGTGATCTGGGCGTACATGTCGAACAGGTTGCCGTACTTGGCCTCCACCGACTTGCGGCCGAGTCGTGAGATGGCGTCCGCGAAGTCCAGGTAGACCCCGAGCCCGCCGGGTCCAACACCTCGACCCTCGTCGCAGACGTTCTTGGCCGCGCGGGAGGCGATGTCACGCGGCACCAGGTTGCCGAACGCCGGGTAGATCCGCTCCAGGTAGTAGTCGCGTTCGTCCTCGGGGATCTCCGGCGCGGGCCGCTTGTCCTCACCGTCCTTGGGCACCCAGATGCGACCGTCGTTGCGCAGCGACTCGCTCATCAGGGTCAGCTTCGACTGGTACTCACCGCTGACCGGGATGCAGGTGGGGTGGATCTGGGTGTAGCAGGGGTTGGCGAAGTACGCGCCCTGGCGGTGGGCCCGCCAGGTCGCGGTGACGTTACACCCCATGGCGTTGGTGCTCAGGAAGAACACGTTGCCGTAGCCACCGCTGGCCAGCACCACCGCGTCGGCGAAGTGAGTCTCGATCGCGCCCGTCACCATGTCCCGCACGACCACGCCCCGGGCCCTGCCGCCGACCTTGATCAGCTCGAGCATCTCGTGCCGGGTGTTCATCTCCACGGTCTTCGCGGCGATCTGGCGCTCCAGCGCCTGGTACGCCCCGATCAGCAGCTGCTGCCCCGTCTGGCCGCGGGCGTAGAACGTGCGCGAGACCTGGACGCCGCCGAAGGAGCGGTTGTCGAGCAGGCCGCCGTACTCCCGGGCGAAGGGCACGCCCTGGGCCACACACTGGTCGATGATCTCCACACTGACCTGGGCCAGCCGGTACACGTTGGACTCCCGGGCGCGGAAGTCCCCGCCCTTGACCGTGTCGTAGAACAGTCGGTAGATCGAGTCGCCGTCGTTGCGGTAGTTCTTGGCGGCGTTGATGCCACCCTGGGCCGCGATCGAGTGAGCACGCCGGGGGGAGTCCTGGTAGCAGAAGCTCTTGACCTGGTAGCCGGCCTCGCCCAGCGTGGCCGCAGCCGACGCTCCGGCCAGACCCGTGCCGACGATGATCACCGACAGCTTGCGGCGGTTGGCCGGGTTGACCAGCTTCGCCGAGAAGCGGCGGTTGTCCCAGCGCTCAGCGATCGCACCGACGGGCGCCTTCTCGTCACGGATGTCGTCTCCGAGCGCGAACACCGAGTCCGCGTCGACCGAGTTGATGTCTTCAACAGTCATCTACTTCACCAATCCGAAGAGAATGCCGTAGGCCGGCAACAGGAAGCCGATCGTGATCACGGCGGTGACTGCGTAGGCCAGGAGGTTGAGGCGACGCCGGACGACGGCGCTCGTGTTGGCCCCGAGGGTGGTCAGCGCGCTCCAGATGCCGTGCCGGAGGTGGAACCCGACGGCCAGCATGGCTACCGTGTACGCCAGGACGACCCACCACACCCCGAAACCGTTCACGACCCGGACGTAGGGGCTGTCCGAGGCGCCACCGGGATGGACCACTCCCCAGGTGTACTGCAGCAGATGGAAGATCAGAAAGGCCAGGATGACCACGCCGCCCCACCGCAGGGTGAACGAGGCGTAGGACCGCTGCACGCCGCGCTTGTTCTTGCTGGTCTGATAGCGCCTCGTCCCGCCCCGCGCCTTGCGGTTGCGCGACCACAGCGTCACTGCTGCGTAGAAGTGGCCCACCAGGGCGGCGACCAGCACGACTCGGATGATCCACAGCAGGCCGGTGTGCGGCAGGATCGGCTCACCGATGGTCCGGAGGTGATGCGCGTAGCCGTCGAAGGACGCCTGCCCCGCGAAGACCTTCAGGTTGCCGTACATGTGCGCCAACAAGTACAAGATCATCAGCAGGCCGCTGACCGCCATCAACGCCTTGAGAGCCACCGTGGAGCGGGCGGCTTGCTGCGCCGGCGTCAGAGTAGTAATCGCCACGGCCACAACACTAGAGCGGTTCCGGATGAAATCGTTAAGTAAGTCCACCCGGGGCACTGGTGTTTTTTGCCACAGTGGAATTCGTGTGGGACTGCATCCAGCCCCTGTTCCCTGCCGCACCGGTTGCGCTGTCGAACTGTCAGAAGCACTCGATAGCCTTCCGAGATGAGCAACCCCAAGCTGGAGGCCAGCGAGGACATTCCGCGGCCAGATCCCGACATGATGGGCGACGAGTGGGACAGCCTCAGTCAGTGGCTGGACTTTCACCGCGCGACGTTCCGTCTCAAGTGCGCCGGGCTGACCGACGACCAGCTGAAGCTGCGCCCCGTCGCCACCTCGACCCTGTCACTGCTCGGACTGATGCGGCACCTGACCGAGGTGGAGCGGGGGTGGTTCGCCGAAACCCTGGCCGGGCAGAACGTCGACCCGCTCTACTGGTCCAAGACCGATCCCGACGGCGACTTCGACCGGCTCGACAGCCGTCCTGTGCAGGAGGTGGAGAAGAGCTATCTCGCCGCCATCACCGAGGCACACGAGATCGTGGCCAGCTTCGAGGACGCCAGCGACCTTCGACGTCACCCGACCCAGCGACCGGTGACCGTGCGGTGGGTGATGATGCACATGGTCGAGGAATATGCCCGACACAACGGCCACGCCGACCTGCTGCGCGAGGCCATCGACGGCGCACGCGGGGAGTAGGGGCCGCATCGCGGCTAGGTCTCGGGCGGCAACAGATCTGGCCGCGTCGTCGCCGTCTTGGCCAGCGCCTGCTCCCGACGCCAGGCCGAGATCTGGGCGTGGTGGCCGGAGAACAGGATGGGGGGTACGTCGAGCCCACGCCAGCTCGGCGGCTTGGTGTAGACGGGGTACTCCAGCAGCCCGTCCTGGCCGACCGAGTGCGACTCGTCGGCCAGCGAAGCGGGGTTGCCGATGACGCCGGGGATGAGCCTGACGACGGCCTCGATCACCACCAGGGCAGCTGCCTCGCCACCGTTCAGGACGTAGTCGCCGATGCTGACCTCGTCGACGGTCATCCGGGTGCGGGCGTGCTCGACCACGCGGGCGTCGATGCCCTCGTAGCGACCACAGGCCAGCACCAGATGCTCGACGTCCTTCAGCTCGTCGGCGAGCCGCTGGTCGAAGACCCGGCCGGAGGGGGTGAGCACGATCAGCCGCGTGTGTGGAGCCCGCTCGTCGGAGACCAGGTCGTCCAACGCCTCGCCCCACGGGTCGGGCTTCATCACCATCCCGGCACCACCACCGTACGGCGTGTCGTCGACAGTCCGGTGGCGGTCGTGGGTCCAGTCCCGTAGGTCGTGCACGCCGAGGCCCACGACACCCGTGTCGATGGCCTTGCCGACCAGGGAGAGCCCGAGCGGTGCCAGATACTCCGGAAAGATGGACACCACGTCGATGCGCATCAGGTGTCATCCTCGTCGATGAGCAGTCCGGGCACGTCGGCGAGCCGAACGTAGCCGCCATCCAGATCTACCTCGGGCACCAGGTCGAGCACGAACGGGATCAGCCGCACTCCCCTCCCGGTCTGCACCTCCAACGCATCCTGGGACGGCAGGTGGATGACCGCGACCACCTCACCGACGTCGCTGCCGGCCGCGTCGAGCACTCGGAGCCCGACCAGCTGGCGGTCGTAGTACTCCCCGTCGTCGTCGGGCGTCTCGTCAGCGACCACGTCCACCACGAGCCGGGTCCCACGGACCGCCTCGACGGCGGTCCGGTCGGGCAGCTCGTCGAACGTCACCAGCAGCCGGCCGGAGTGGTCGCGGGCCGAGCCAACCGTGAACACCCGCACGCCGCCCTCGGAGCGCACCGTCTGCCCGACGGCGAAGCGTCGCTCCGGCTCGTCGGTGCGCAGGTCGATCCCGACCTCGCCGCGCAAGCCGTGCGGCTTACCGATCACCCCGACGACGACCTCGACCGTCTCACTCATCAGTTACCTTGCCTGCCTGCCCCGCCGGCGAGGGCGGGACCTGGGAGATGACGAACGCCCCGACCCGCCCGGTGGGGCGAATCGGGGCGCTCGAGGCTGGAGCTCCGCAGCGTCAGCGACGCCCGCGGTCGTTGCGCGGTCGGGCCCGCTTGTCCACGTCGACGAAGTCCACCCGGATCGAGTCCTTCCCGGCCAGTGCACCGATCACGGTCCGGAGCGCGGTGGCTGTCCGGCCGGACCGGCCGATCACCTTGCCGATGTCCTCGGGATGCACGCGCACCTCGAGCATCCTGCCCCGTCGCACGTCCAGGTCCTGCACCGAGACGTCGTCGGGGTTGCTGACGATGCCGCGGACCAGGTGCTCGAGAGCCTCAGCGAGCATCAGGCTTCGCTGGGTCCGGCGTCAGCGACGCCGGCCTCGGCGGCCTGCTCGGCCTCAGCAGGAGTGCCTTCGACGGTCTTGGCTGCAGGCTTGCGGCCACCACGCGAGATGGACCCGGAGGTGGGCTCGTCGCCGACCTCGGCCAGAGCCGCATTGAACGCGTCCAGCTTGCTGCGCTTCTCCTTCTGCGGGTCCACCCCGGACGGTGACGTGTCGCCGGAGAACTGCTGCCAGTCACCGGTCCGCTTGAACAGAGCCACCACGGCCTCGGTGGGCTGAGCACCGACGGAGAGCCAGTACTGGGCCCGGTCGGACTTGACCTCGATGAACGACGGGTCGTTCTTGGGGTGGTACTTGCCGATCTCTTCGATGGCGCGTCCGTCACGCTTGGTGCGGGCGTCGGCGACGACGATGCGGTAGTGCGGCGACCGGATCTTGCCCAGTCGCTTCAGTCGAATCTTGACAGCCACGTTTGTGGTAACTCCTGTACGGGATATGCCCGGGACCTTGCCCCGGCCATGATGTGGGTGAAGCCGAGATCCTGCGGTGGGGAACACCCAGAGACACGGCTTCGGATGAGTCAGTGACCGGCAGCGATAGAGAGGGCACCGCTGGACACAGACGCGCCGAACATTCTGCCAGAGGGCACGCCGGATACGCGAACTGAGCGATGGGCCGCCCCATCTGGCAGGCCTGGTCTAGCTGGTGATGTCCTTGCGCAGGAAGTACCAGACGGCCAAACCGATCAGCACCACCGCGTAGCCGATCGACCACAGCGCCCCGGTGGCCATGTCGGAGTAGTCCACCCTGGGCGATAGCGCGTCGGCCCAGGCGAACGCGTAGTGCCCCGGCAGGCCCTGCCGGATACCGCCCAGTGCCGTGATCGAGTCCAGGATCGCCGACAGGATCATCAGCAGGACGGCCCCACCGACCGCGGCCAGCGGGGCGTCGGTCCGCACCCCCAGGGCGAAGGCGAACGAGCCCACCACGAGGAGGTTCACCAGCAGGTAGACGGTGATGATCACCAGCCGTCCGGCGAACGCGGGCCAGCCGATCTGCTCGCCGGTGGGACCGACATAGGGACCCCAGCCGTACGCGACCCCGCCGACCAGCAGCGTCCAGGCCGGTAGCAGGACCAGGGCCACGGTGGAGAAGAGCCCCGCCACGATCAGCTTCTGCCGCAGCAGCAGCTCGCGGCGGACCGGCGCCGCGAGCAGGTACCGCAGGCTCGACCAGCTCGCCTCCGACGGCACGGTGTCGCCGAAGAACAGCGCCACCACCACGATCAGCAGAAAGCTGGTGGACGCGAAGAGCGCGAACACCACGAGGTTGGCACCGCTGTCCTGAGCGAGGTCGACGAAGCCCCGCTGACCCGAGCCCGGGTCGCTGCCGCCCAGCGCGAACGCCCCGACCAGGATCAGCGGCAGCAGGCCGATGACGATGAACACGCCCTGGGTTCGACGGCGTTTGAGCTGCCGACCGATCTCCGCGCCCAGCGGCAGTGCGCGGCGCCGAGTCGGGCCCCCAGCGACCGCTCGGGTCGCCGACGTGGTCTGGTCAGACATCGGCATCCTCCGGTTCCAAGGCAGGCACCCCGACCAGGCCCATGAAGACCTCCTCCAGCTGACGTCGCCCGTCGACGGACTCGATGGCGTGTCCGCCGGCCACGAGATGGGCCACCAGCGCCGACCTCGGCAGGTCACCGGTGACGCGGATGAGGTCACCTTCGAACACGGCCCGCACCCCGAGCTCGCGCAGGTCCTCACCGGCGGCTTCGTTCTCCGTCACGTCGGAGAGACCGATCAGGGTGACGTCGTCTGTGGCGGTGAGATCGGCCATGGAACCGGTCAGGACCACCTTGCCCCTGTTCATCACCACGACCTGGGTGCAGGTCTGCTCGACCTCGGACAGCAGGTGACTCGAGACCACCACGGCCCGGCCGGTTGCCGCGTAGTCGGCCAGCACCCCGCGCATCGCCTTGATCTGCGGCGGGTCCAGGCCGTTGGTCGGCTCGTCGAGCAGCAGCAACGACGGCAGCCCCAGCATGGCCTGAGCGATCCCGAGCCGCTGGCGCATCCCCTGGCTGTACGTCCGGACCTTGCGGTTCACGGCCGTCCCGAGCCCGGCGATCTCCAGCGCCTCTTCGAGGTGAGCCTCCTCGAGCGGACGGCCGGTGGCCTCCCAGTAGGCGTGCAGGTTCGCCCATCCGGTCAGGTGCGGTAGAAAACCCGGACCCTCGATGAAGGCGCCCACGGATCCGAGCACGTCGGACCCGGCCGCCACCGGCTCGCCGTTGACGTAGATCGCGCCGGAGTCGGGTCGGATCAACCCGACGAGCATCCGCATGGTCGTGGTCTTGCCCGCCCCGTTGGGCCCGAGCAGCCCGACCACCTGACCGGCCTCGGCCGCGAAGGAGACGCCGTCAACGGCCTTGAAGCCGTCCCCGTACGTCTTGACCAGGCCTTCCACCACCAGGGGTGTACCGCGTAGGTCCTCGCGGGGGTGCTCGGCCCGACGGCGCAGCCAGAGCAGCAGGACCCCTCCGATGCCGGCCAGGACCAGCGCCGAGACGACGAGCAGCAACGGTAAGGGGACGTCCAGTCGGTTCGCGTTCGGCGCTGTGGCGTCCAGGATCGGCAGCAGCACGGCGGAGTCACCAGCCGGCTTCACCGAGTAGACCGCGGCCTCAGCCGGCACGGCGTACGCCTGGTCGGTGCTGGAGATGACCACCTGCAGCCGGTGACCGACGGGTACCTGGTGGGCGATGGGCGGCAGCGCGACGAGAACGGACTCGCTGAGACCCGGTGTCAGGCCCGCCAGCCGGACCGGCGCGACAGCGAGACCCGGAAGCACGGCGGTACCCGGCGCGGGTCGCTTCGTCGGCGCGGCATCCGAGCCTGGTTCGAGGTCGGGCCCGAGGTCCCAGAGAGAGGCGAAGAGCGTGGCGCTGGTCGTCGACGACGTGACGTCGAGCCGGACGCTGCTACTCCCCACCAACGTCATCGGCTGCTCCAAGGCGGCGGTCGTGAACGTGGCCGACTGCCCGGCCAACACCCCCAGGGCGTAGCCGCCGACGCTGGACAAGGAGCTGAGCGCACCCCCGGTGCCGGGCAGGTTCGTGAGGGCCGCCGGCGTGCCGCCCGGAGGCGAGATGAACTGCTGCTGCTGCCCGGTGAGTGCGATGCGTCGGGTGCCGAGGGCCGCACCGCGGCCGGGGTAGGCGGCCCCGGTGAAGATCTGCGGCTCACTGCCCCGGCCCACGTTCACCAACGCTGTCTCGGGAACGTCCACCCGGAAGGTGGTGTCGGGCACCGATCCGTCCTGCTGGAGGTAGCGACCGAACCAGGACTCCAGGTCGGGCACCAGGGCGTCGATGTCGATGCCCGCATCGTGGCCGCCCTGCACCCATTCCATCTTGGCCACAGTGTCGGCCGGCAGGCCGCGGAGGTTGGCGTCGGCCTGGTCGAGCGGGAAGAGCGTGTCCTGCTCACCGTGGATCAGCAGCGTCGGGGCGGTGACCTTGGACAGCACGGGGTCGAGGTCGGACTGACGCAGCAGTGCGATCAGGGCGGAGCTGGGCACGCCCGTCTGTGCCGTCTGCAGGTAGCCCCGGCACAGCGCCGCGGTGAACCGGCCGCAGAGCCGGCTGTCCGCGTCGCCGCTCGGCGCTGTTGTTCCCGCGTCCCCGGCGGCCGCTCCCCCGCCGCCCAGGAAGAAGAGCGAGGCCCACCTCTGCTTGAACACGCCGGTGCGGTCCACCGGCGTCACGTCGGCCAGTGATGTCGCTGCCGCAGACGTCTCGTACTGCGGGAACAGCGCCTGGGTCAGGCTGTTCCACGTGAACGCGGGCGCGATGGCGTCCACCCGCGGGTCGAGTCCGGCCGCCAGGAGCGAGATCGAGCCACCGTAGGAGCCGCCCGCGAACCCGATCACCGGGTCGTCGCCGGTGTGCCGCACCTCACGTCGACTGGCTGCGAGGTCGACCAGCAACCGAGCGTCGGCGCCCTCGTACGCGGGGTTGTTGAGGTGGATCTGGCCGCCGGACCTGGCGAAGCCCCTGGCGGTGTAGGTGATCACCGTGTACCCGTTCCGGGCCAGCAGCCGAGCCGTGCCGGCGCTGTCGGCCTTGGTGCCGCCGAACCCGTGAGCCAGCACGATGGCAGGTCTCGGGACTGCCGCGTCGGTGGTGAACAGGGAGACGTCGATCATCACGTCCTTGCCGTCCGGCTCCGGCGTGCCGGCCATGGTCAGCGGGGTCTCGGTCACGGGCGCGTCGGCGGCCGGCGCCGGCAGCGGGAGGACCGCCAGCAGTACCGCGAGCAACACGGCGCCCAGCCACGCTGGTCCCCTGGGCAGCGCCCTAGGCAACGAGCTGTCCACGCAGCAAGATCTGTCGGGGGTGGGCCAGGGTCGACAGGTCGGCACGCGGGTCGGTGTCGAAGACCACCAGGTCAGCTGGGTCGCCCTCGTTCAGCCCGCTGGGCCGGCCGAGCCAGTCCCGCGCCCGCCAGGAGCCGGCGCCCAGCGCGTCCTCGGTCCCACACACCTGACCCAGCAGGGCCATCTCCCGCCCGATCAGGCCGTGGGGCAGGAAGCCGCCCGCGTCGGTTCCGGCGTAGATCGGCACCCCGGCGTCGTACGCCCGGGCGAAGGCGTCCAGCCGTCCGGCGTAGAGAGAACGCATGTGTTCAGCGTAGGTCGGGAATTTTGCCTCTCCGGCAGCGGCGAAGGACTCGAAGTTCTCCAGCTGCACCAGGGTCGGGACCAGGGCCACCTGCCGCTCGGCCATCACGGCGATGGTCGCGTCCGAGAGACCGGTGCCGTGTTCGATCCCGTCGATGCCGGCGGCCAGCAGCTCGGCCAGGGCCTGCTCCCCGAAGACGTGTGCGGTGACGCGCGCCCCCAGCTCGTGTGCGCGTTGGATGGCTGCTGTCGCGGCCGCCGGTGGCCAGAGCGGGGCCAGGTCCCCGACCGACCGGTCGATCCAGTCGCCCACCAGCTTGACCCAACCGTCACCCGCGGCCACCTGCCGCTCGACCGCCGCGACGAGGTGGTCGGGCTCGACCTCATCGCCGTAGTTACGCAGGTATCGCCGAGGCCGGGCGATGTGCCGGCCGGCCCTGATCATCCGGGGCAGGTCAGCGCGGTCGTCGACCCACCGGGTGTCCGAGGGGGAGCCGGCGTCCCGCAGCAGCAGCGCACCGGCGGCTCGGTCCGCCAACGCCTGCTGCTCGGCGTCGGCCTTCGGGATGGCACCGTTGGCGTCCAGTCCGACGTGGCAGTGCGCGTCCACCAGACCGGGCATGATCCAACCGTTGGTGACCACCGCAACGGCATCGCGGACCGGCTCGGTCCTGATGACGCCGTCCACCACCCACAGCTCTCGGTGCTCGCCCTCGGGCAGCACCACACCTGTCAGGTGCAGCCGGTCAGCCACGTGAGGCTATGGGCCTTGCTTGCCCAGGATGTTGCGCAGGTTGGCCGGTAGCTGGAAGTCGCTCATCGCCTTCTCCAGCGCCGCCGGGTCCATGTCCTGCTGGCCACCGAACGCCGCCGCCGGGTTGACCGGGTTCGCCTCGATCGCGGCCGGCGCGTTGCGCTTGGCCGGGTTACCGGAGACGCGTTGGCCCTTCTTCTTCTGCTGCTTCGGCTGTTGTCTGCGCGGGCCTGCACCGGGGAGACCCGGCATGCCGGGCATCTTGCCCTGGGCCATCGACATCATCATCTTGCGGGCGTCGAAGAACCGGTTGACCAGGCCGTTGACCTCGGACACCTCCACCCCGGAGCCCTTGGCGATCCGGGCCCGTCGGGAACCGTCGATGATCTTGGGATTGTCGCGTTCCTTCGGCGTCATCGAGTGGATGATCGCCTCGATGCGGTCGACCTCCTTCTCGTCGATGTTGTTGATCTGCTCCTTCATCTCCCCCATCCCGGGGAGCATGCCGAAGATCTTGGAGAGCGGGCCCATCTTGCGGACCATCTGCATCTGCTGCAGGAAGTCGGCCAGCCCGAACTCGCCGCCCTGGCCGGTCAGCTTGCCGACGGCCTTGGCGGACTGCTCCGCGTCGAACGTCTTCTCGGCCTGCTCGATCAGGGTGAGCATGTCGCCCATGCCCAGGATCCGACCGGCCATCCGGTCGGGGTGGAACACGTCGAAGTCGGTGAGCTTCTCGCCGTTGGAGGCGAACATGATGGGCCGCCCGGTCACCCGGGCGATGGACAGCGCGGCGCCACCGCGAGCGTCCCCGTCGAGCTTGGTCAGCACCACGCCGTCGAAACCGACACCCTCGGCGAAGGCGTTGGCCGTGTTGACCGCATCCTGACCGATCATGGCGTCGACGACGAAGAGGACCTCGTCGGGGTTGACCGCGTCGCGGATGCTCGCGGCCTGTTGCATCAGGTCGGCGTCCACGCCGAGCCGGCCGGCCGTGTCCACGATGACCACGTCGTAGAGCTTGCGCTCGGCCTCGGCGATGGAGGCGCGGGCGACGGCGATCGGGTCACCTGCGTAAGGTCCGGGTTCGTCGCTGCGCGCCGTGGCGTTGCCCGGCTCAGGCGCGAACGTGTGCACCCCGGCGCGCTGACCGACGATCTGGAGCTGGTTGACCGCGTTGGGGCGCTGCAGGTCGGCCGCGACCAGCAGCGGCGAGTGGCCCTGAGCCTTCAGCCAGACGGCCAGCTTGCCGGCCAGCGTCGTCTTTCCGGCGCCCTGCAGGCCAGCGAGCATGATCACAGTCGGCGGCCGCTTGGCGAACCGCAGCACCCGGGTCTCGCCACCCAGGATGGTCACCAGCTCGTCGTTGACGATCTTGATGACCTGCTGGCCCGGGTTCAGCGCCCCGGAGAGCTCAGCCCCTCGCGCCCGCTCCTTGACCGCGGCCACGAAGTCCTTGACCACCGCCAGGGCTACGTCGGCCTCGAGCATCGCGATCCGGATCTCACGGGCGGTCGCGTCGATGTCGGCGTCGGAGAGCCGACCTTTGCCGCGCAGGCCCTTGAACGTGGTCGCGAGGCGATCTTGCAGGGTGTCAAACACGAGCGAGTCCTTCGGCAGTCATCGAGGTCAGAACCCTGCAAGCCTAATCGACGCCGCGCCTCTGCCACTCGTCGGCCAGAATCGCGTAGACGCCGGAGTCGGCCCACTCGCCCTTGAACATCATGTCCTGGACGTAGTGCGCCTCCTCACGCATCCCGAGGCGTCGACACAGCGCCACCGAGGCGTCGTTACGGACGTCCAGCTCGGCGCAGACGCGGTGCAGTCCGAGGGTGTCGAAGGCCAGAGCCAGCGTCGCCCGAGCCGCCTCTGCGGCGTACCCACGTCCGGTGAAGTCAGGATGCAGCTGCCATCCGATCTCGCCGCAGGCATTCTTCGCGCTGCGCAGGGAGAGGAAGGAGGTGCCGATGACCCGCCCCGGACTGTTGTCGCTGGGGCGCAGCTGCAGGGCGAGCTCCAGAAAGTCGTTGTCCTTCTCGAGCCGGGTGGCCGCTGCGTATTCGGCGACGACCTCGACCACCCGGGCGTACGTCCTGGGCTCGAACAACAGATACCGACACACATCCTCGCGCGACTGCCAGAAGTAGACGGCGTCCACGTCGGCGGTGGTCATCAGCCGGAGCAGCAAGCGCTCGGTCACCAGCGGTCGACCGAAGCGGTACGGGAGTCCCGACGAAGCGACCATTGGCCCACCCTAGGACCGGCGTGGACGCCCGGCAGAAGAGGGTGTCCGCGAACACCTATGTGAACTACTTCGAACAGGCGTACGAATTCTGTCTATCGACCACATCCACCGCCATGCCGACGGCGCCCTACCACCCTCACCAACAGCCGCGGTGTCTGCGCCCGCGGGAACCACGTCCGCGAAATAACCGGCTGTTACGTGCGCATCCTCGACGACGGGCTCGGCGCCCGACCCCACACCATCCAGGTCACCACCCCCACCGGACACACCTACCTCAGCCAGGCGCCCCAGCCACCGTAGCTAGCCCTCGAGCAGCGCGTCGACGAAGACCTCGGCGTCGAAGGGCGCCAAGTCGTCCACGCCCTCACCCATGCCCACCAGCTTGACCGGCACGCCGAGCTCGAGCTGAACCTGCACGACGATGCCGCCCTTGGCCGAGCCGTCCAGCTTGGTCAGCACGATGCCGGTCACCTGGACGACCTCGCCGAAGATCCGCGCCTGGGTGAGCCCGTTCTGCCCGGTGGTGGCGTCCAGCACCAGCAGCACCTCGGTCACCGGCGCCTTGCGCTCGATCACCCGCTTCACCTTGCCCAGCTCGTCCATCAGGCCGGTCTTGGTGTGCAGCCGGCCGGCGGTGTCGATGATCACGACGTCCACCTCACCCTCGATCCCGGCCTGGACCGCCTCGAACGCGACGCTGGCCGGGTCAGCGCCCTCCGATCCACGCACGGTCGGCACGCCCACTCGGCTGCCCCAGGTCTCGAGCTGGTCGGCGGCCGCGGCGCGGAACGTGTCAGCCGCGCCCAACAGCACGTCCTTGTCCTCGGCAACCAGCACCCTGGCGAGCTTGCCCACGGTGGTGGTCTTGCCGGTGCCGTTGACTCCGACCACCATGATCACGCCAGGGGTGTCGGTCCGTTCGTCGTGCAGTGTGCGGTCCAGCGTCGGGTCGACCAGCTTCAACAGCTCCTCGCGGAGAACGGCCCGAGCCTGCGCGGGGTCGGCCACCCCGTCCACGCGGAGCCGAGCCCGAAGCGCGGTCACCAGCTCGGTCGTCGGGCCGACGCCGAGATCGGAGGTGATCAGCGTGTCCTCGAAGTCCTCCCAGGTGTCCTCGTCGATCCGGTCACGGGAGATCAGGGTCAGCAGGCCACGACTCAGGGCACTGTTGGAGCCGGCCAGTCGACGACGAAGCCGAGCGAGCCTGCTGGTGGGCGACTCGGGGCGCTCCAGCACCGGAGCTTCGGCAAGCAGCTCGATCGGCGGCAGCTGGTCTGCCCCGGGTTCACGCTCGTCGAGTCGAAGCGCACCACCGTCACCCGTCTCGTCCGACGGCCCGCCCCGGCCGGACTGACCGAGCTGTCCCTGACGCTCCCGGGCCCGGACAGCCGAGCGGGTACGGACTGCCAACAGCCCGACCGTCACGACGGAGGCGAAGAGGACGATGCCGATGATCAGGTAGAGGTACGTCATTTCCACCCGGCCCATCCTAGGGGCGGGTCAGGAGCCGGTCGGCTCCCTCACATCAACGGTGCGTCCACTCACCCTCACCGTTCAGGTGCTCGACGGCGCGTGACATCCGGTCGGCCAGCCGGGGGACGTGGATCTTGCCGCGCCCCTCGATGCCGACCACCACGATGCCCGCCGTTCCGGCGGCAACGCCGATGATCACGAACATAGCCACGACAATCGCCGTCACGGACCTGGCCTTTCCGACAGTCGTACGAATCCCGGGGAAGGAACCGTCTGGTGCATCAGCAGCGACGCTTGAGCACTACCTCTGCACCGAGTGTGCCAGCCTCGTCCCGACTCGACCCGGACGTGCCCGGCGTGTAGGGCGTTTCTGTTTGGTCACGATCCGCCGCCCTTCAGGCCACGGACTCGGATTCGCGCAGCCGTTGGCTGATCACCGCAGAGACCCCGTCCCCTCGCATGGTCACGCCGTAGAGCGCGTCGGCGACCTCCATGGTCCGCTTCTGGTGGGTGATGACCAACAGTTGGCTGTTGGTGCGCAGCTCCTCGTAGATCTCCAACAGCCGTCCGAGGTTGGTGTCGTCCAACGCCGCCTCGACCTCGTCGAGGATGTAGAAGGGGCTGGGTCGCGCGATGAACAACGAGACCAGGAACGCGACCGCCACCAACGAACGCTCACCGCCCGACAGCAGGGACAACCGCTTGACCTTCTTTCCGGCGGGCCGCGCCTCGACGTCGACGCCGGTGGTCAGCCAGTTACCTGGTTCGGTCAGGATCAGCCGGCCGTCACCGCCCGGGAACAGCCGGGCGAACACCCGCTCGAAGGCCGCCTCGACGTCGGCGTACGCCTCGGCGAAGACCTGCTCGACGCGGGAGTCGACCTCCTCGATGATGCTCATCAGGTCGGCGCGGGTCCGGCGCAGGTCGTCCAGCTGCTCGGACAGGAACTGGTGCCGCTCCTGCAGCGCGTCGAACTCTTCGAGGGCCAGCGGGTTGACCCGCCCCAACACCGCGAGGGACCGTTCGGCGGCACGCAGCCGCTTCTGCTGTTGCTCCCGGACGTAGGGCAGTGGCTCAGGCTGTTCGTCGTCCTCGGTCAACGCCGAGCCGTCAACCCGGGTCAGCACCGGAACCTGCCGGTCGGGCCCGTAGTCCGACACGAGGGTTTCAGCGTCCAGCCCCAGCTCGGTCATCGCCTTGTCCGCCAGCGACTCGACGCGGACCCGCTGCTGCGCTCGGGCCATCTCGTCTCGGTGGACGGTGTCGACCAACGACTCGAACTCAGTGGTCAATGTCCGTACGGTGGCGCGCGCTCCGGTCAACACGGCGTCCGCTTCGCCTCGGGCCGCTTCGGCCTCGGTGCGCTGTGCAGTCGCGAGCCCGATCGAGCGTTCCACCTGAGCGGCCAGATAGCTGCCGGCCGTGTGGACCGCAGCGGCGATCTTCGCCTCCCGCAGCAGCCGCTCATGCCGCGACAGCGCCTTGGCGCGCGCGAGTCGCTCGGCCTGCGCGGCCCGAGCCAGAGTGTCAGCCCGGCCCGACAGCGACCGAACACGCTCCTCCACGGTCCGCAGCGCGAGCCGGGCCTCCATCTCGACGGTCCGGGCGAGCCGGGCCTCCTCAGCAAACTGATCCCGCTCGGCCGGATCCGGGTCACCCTCATCGGTGGCTGCGCTGGCCGCCGCCAGCCGTTCCTCCAGCTCGGCCAGCCCCGACAGGTCACGGTCACGGGCCTGCTCGGCCTGGGCGATCGCTGACTGCAGTCGGTCGGCCTCGCCTCGCGCTGAGGTGGCCGTGGCGCTGAGCTGGCCCAGCTGCTCGGCCACCGCGGCCATGGCTGCGTCGGACTCGTTCAGCCGGTCGAGAGTGACGTCCACACCATGCTGGGCAGTTCGGTGCCGCTCCTCCAGCTGGGTGGCTGAGAAACGGAGCCGCTCGGAGACGTGCTGGGCCTCGGCCAGCCGACTCTCGGCCTCATCCAGCGCCGCCTGCACCTCGATCAGGCTGGGCTGGGACGACGATCCGCCACTGGCCAACAGCACACTGAGCACGTCACCGTCGCGAGTCACCGCGGTGAGCTCAGGACGCCCCACGATGAGGGCGCGGGCGGCGGCCAGATCGTCGACCACCGCGACCGCCCGGAGCAGCTGCCGGACGGCTGGCTGCAGGCCGGTCTGGACCTCTACGACGTCGACGGCCCAGACCACACCTGCCGGCAGCGACTCAGGGGTGGGCTCGAGACCAGCATCGGGGCCCGCCAGCAGCAGCTGGGCCCGGCCCAGGTCACCGGCCTTCAGGTGGTCGAAGGCGCCGACGGCCGCGTCCAGGTCGCAGACGGCCACGGCGTCTGCCGCCGCACCGAAGGCTGCGGCCACGGCGGTTTCGTACGTCGGCTGCACCCGCACCAACGCGGCTACCGAGCCGAGCAGTCCGTCCAGCGAGTCGGTGGCGGCCAGCAGAGCCGAGGAGGCGTCCTTCCGGCTGAGCCCGAGCTGCAGGGCCTCGACGCGGGCGGCCAGACCGGCTCGCTCCTGGCCGGCGGCCGACTCCTGCCGACGAAGCTCGGCGATCTGAGCCGTCAGCTCCTCGAGCGCCTGCACCGCCGCCTCGTGGTCAGCGTCCAGCCCCAGCTCACCGTCGTCCAGCCCGGCGACGCGAGTCTCCAGCGACGTGAAGGCAGCGACGGCCTGGCGGGCCCGCTCCCCCGCCTGCTGCTGCGCCGCGGTCAGTCGGCCGATCTCTGCCTCGGCGGCCTCGGACCTGCTGCGCAGCGAGTTCACCTGACCGCCGAGCCGGGCCAGTCCCTCCCGCCGGTCGGCGGCGGCCCGCAACAGGGCGGCCAGCCGGGCCTCCTCGCCGCGGTGGGCGTCCTCTCGGTCGACCCGGTGCCGCGTCGCCCCGTGCAGGACCTGGGCCTTCTCCGTGACCAGCGCGGCCAGGTCGCGCTCCTGAGCACGGATCGAGTCCGACTCCCGGTCCAGCTGGTCAGGATCGCGACCGGTGCGGCTCTCCCCGGGGTTGTCGTCGGCGTTGCGCATCCGTTCCCTGGCGATCGACACCGTGGTCGCCACGCGCTCCCGCAGCGCAGCCAACCCGTACCAGGTGTCCTGCGCGGCGGTCAGCCGAGGCGCGGCGTTCTGCACCTCGACCTCTGCCTCGATCTCGGCCTGGCGCGCGGAGCTCAAGGCCACCTCCAGGGCGAGCCGACGATCCCGCAGCGCCTGTTCGTCGGCCAGCTCGGACTCCAGCGCCAGCTGGGCCTGGACGAGGTCGTCGGCGAGCAGCCGGGCGCGCGCGTCGCGAACCTCGGCCTGGACGACGGCCGCCTTCCGGGCCACCTCCGCCTGCCGCCCGAGCGGTTTGAGCTGGCGCCGGATCTCGTTGATCAGGTCGGACAGCCTGTTGAGGTTGCCTTCGGTCGACTCGAGCTTGCGGAGCGCCTTCTCCTTGCGCTTGCGGTGCTTGAGCACCCCAGCGGCCTCTTCGATGAAGCCGCGCCGACCCTCTGGCGTGGCGGTGAGGATGGAGTCGAGCTGACCCTGGCCGACGATGACGTGCATCTCACGGCCGATGCCGGAGTCGCTCAGCAGCTCCTGGACGTCGAGCAGTCGGGCCGGACGTCCGTTGATCCCGTACTCCGACCCACCGGAGCGGAACATGGTGCGCGAGATGGCCACCTCGGCGTATTCGATCGGCAGGGCGCCGTCGGTGTTGTCGATGGTGAGCACCACCTCGGCGCGGCCCAGCGGCGCCCGGCCGGACGTACCGGCGAAGATGACGTCCTCCATCTTCCCGCCACGGAGCGTCTTGGCGCCCTGCTCACCCATCACCCAGCTGAGCGCGTCGACCACGTTGGACTTGCCGGAGCCGTTGGGTCCGACCACGCAGGTGATTCCTGGCTCGAAGTTGAGGGTGGTGGCGGAGGCGAACGACTTGAACCCGCGCAAGGTCAGACTCTTGAGATACAACACGCGCCTTTCGTCGGAACCGCCTGCGGGAAGGCGGTTTCACCATAACCGACGCGCTCGGCCGGGCTCGTGACCTCAGACGCTGCCGGCGGTCGTGTCCTCGGTCCGTGCCGAAGCGCTCTCGGGCATCTCTTCGGGCGGCTCCGGACCCAGCTCGTCCAGGGCCACCTTGGTGTTGCCCCGGACTGCCGAGAAGGTCCAGATCTTGTTGAGCACGAAGGACAGTGGGGTGACGATGGCGATGGTGATCAGCTGCGCCCAGTAGAACCGTGTTCGCAGGCCGGAGGAGTCGTCGAAGAAGGTCGGCGACAGCGCAAAGATCGATCCCGGGTGCATCAGCGCCGTGAGGATCAGCAGGCTGATCGCCTGACCGAGAAGGCCGACGGCCAGGAAGGGCAGATACTCACGCAACCAGCCGGAGTGCTTGGAGCTCTTGAACGTCCACAACCGGTTGAGCTGGAAGTTCCACAGGTTGGCGAAGAAGAACGCGATGGTCGAGTAGGCGTGGTACCAGCGGACGTTGAAGGCAGTGAACGGCAGGTCCTGGAAGATCCCCTGCGGGTTCGGCCCCACCTTGTTGGCGATGATGACGGCCAGCAGGTTCACGAGCACGCCCGAACCCCCGACGAGGCCAAACCTGGTCAACAGAAGCCAGTTGTGCGCGTGCCGGACGAACAGGAACCTTCTCAGACGCTTGATGGGATCGAGCGTACCGCCGCTGATTTGGGTTGCTCAAATGGTGGACGCGCGTCGTGTCACGTCTCACAGCGGCCGACGTCAGTAGCGGGTGTGCCGCGGGACCCGTTGGCAGCGCGGGCAGCGGTAGGAGGAGCGGTTCATGAACGGCTCCCGGCGGATGGCCGACCCACAGCGCGGGCACGGCTCGTGCTCTCGGCCGTAGACCGCCAGGGCGCGGTCGAAATAGCCGCTGGACCCGTTCACGTTCACGTACAGCGCGTCGAACGACGTGCCGCCTTCGACCAACGCATCCTGCATCACGGCGGTCGCGGCGGTGAGCACCTCGACGGCCGCACGTCTGGGCAGGGTGTCGGTGGCTCGGGCGTAATGAGTACGTGCTCGCCACAGCGCTTCGTCGGCGTAGATGTTGCCGATCCCCGAGACCAGCTGCTGATCGAGCAGAGCCCGTTTGATGCCTGTCTTCTTGTGCCGCAGCCGAGCCACGGCATCCTCCAGGTCGAAGAGCGGGTCGAACGGGTCACGGCCGATGTGAGCCACCTCCGCGGGCAGCTCAGCGCCGCCCGTGGTCAGCGACAGACCGCCGAACATCCGTTGGTCGACGAAGCGCAGCTCCGGACCGCCGTCGTCGAAGACGAAGCGAACTCGGGTGTTGGGCGCGTCCGCGGTGTCGTGGGCTTCCATCCGGAACTGCCCGCTCATGCCCAGATGGGCGACTACGGCGTCCCCGTCGTGGAACGGCAGCCAGAGGTACTTGCCGCGTCGCCGCGGTTCGCCGAACCGACGGCCGGCCAGCTGAGCCTCGAAGTCGCTGACCCCCAGCAGATGCCGACGCACCGGACGGGGATGCAGCACCTCGACCCGCGCGATCAGGCGGTTGGTGATCGCCCCGGCGAGTCCGCGTCGGACGGTCTCGACTTCGGGCAGCTCAGGCACCGAACACGACCGAGAACCGGCGACCGGGCATCAGGACAGCTGCGGCTGGGCCCCGTGCTGGACCTCGAGCGCGGCGAACGCCATGGCGGCCGCGTTCTGCTCAGCCTCTTTCTTGTTGCGTCCGGCGCCAGGGCCGTGTCGCAGCGAGTCGATCAGCACCACGGCCTGAAAGCTCTTGGCGTGGTCGGGTCCGGACTCGGAGATCTCGTAGCGGGGAACACCCAAGCCGGCCAGGGAGGCGAGTTCTTGCAGGCTGGTCTTCCAGTCGAGGCCGGCGCCCCGGGTGACGACGTCGGCCATCAACGCGTCGAACAGGCGGTGCACGAACGTACGGGCGACGTCGATACCGTGCTGCACGAACACCGCACCGATGACCGCCTCCATCGTGTCGGCCAGGATCGAGGACTTGTTGCGGCCGCCCGTGCTCTCCTCACCACGACCGAGGTGGATCACGGTGCCGAGCTCGAGGCCACGGGCCACGTCAGCGAGCGCCCGCGAGTTGACCACGGCGGCGCGCAGCTTGGCCAGCTGCCCCTCGGACAGATCGGGGTATGACGTATAGAGATGCTCGGTCACCACTAGACCCAGTACGGAGTCGCCCAGGAACTCGAGACGCTCGTTGGTCGGCCGGCCGCCCTGTTCGTAAGCCCACGACCGGTGGGTCAGGGCACGCTCCAGCAACTCGGTGTCGATGTGGACACCGAGGTTGCTCAGCAGCTCTTCAGCACGGAGGTGACCAGGCGTCGCCTCGGGAGTGATCAGGACGCGAGAACCTGACGGCGTGCGGAACGAGGTCCGTACTGCCCGCAGGTCGGGCATGCGGTGTGCGGCAGGTGCTTCTCGCGGCACGCAGGATTGGCGCACGTCACCAGCACGGGGACAGTCGCCTTCCATTGCGAACGGCGATGACGCGTGTTGCTGCGTGACATCTTCCTCTTGGGAACGGCCACGATGATCTCCTTGCCTGGTCGCGACAGTCGCCGCGACAGTGATGAAACCCCTGGGGTTGGGGAGTCAGTCCCTCTGGGGACCGTTGACATTGTAGATTTTCTCGCTCTGAGCATCAAGCGACGCCAAACGCTCCCACCGGGGATCGATCGGCGCCTCATGAGTGTGATCCGGATCGTCGTTCAGATCCGTACCGCAGGTGACGCACAGGCCAGCACAATCATCCCGGCACAGGGGCTGGAACGGCAAATCGAGGACCACTGCGTCACGCACCAGCGGCTCGAGGTCGATCAGATCGCCGACCAGCCGGCTGGCGTCGTCGTCGTCGGCGGGTTCGTTGCCCGGATACACGAACAGCTCCATCACGTCGATCTCCATCTCGTCGGAGATATCGGTCAGGCACCGGACGCACTCACCGTGCAGCTGCACCAGCGCCGTCCCGGTGACGAGGACGCCCTCGACCACCGACTCCAACCGCAGATCGAGCTCGATCGGCGACTTCACCGGCACCGCGATGACAGCGATCCCCAGATCTGCCGGCGCCTCGACCGTGGTGTGGACCTGCTTCATGGCGCCCGCGCGGCGACCCAGTTCGTGGGTGTCGAGGACCAACCCTGAGCGGGTGTCCAGCGGGCGATGCTGCGAGCTCATCGCTGTTCCTCCATGCCAAGACGGGCACACGGGATTGTGGCCGACCCTCGACTGTACCCGCGCGGCCGCCGGCCGACCAAACCTATTCAGAGTCCAGAGCGCTTCGTTCGCTGAGCCGCAGACGAGCCGTCTTCACCTGGCTGGAGGTCTTGTGCAGGACCGACTCGAAGCTGGCCATCCTGGCGTCGATGAAGACGTCGGTCTCGCGCCGCAGCGCTGCCGCCTCAGCCTCGGCGTCAGCGGTCAGCTTGGCGGCCAGATCCTTGGCCATGGTGACCACCTCACTGTCCTCGGCCATCTGTCCGACGCGGCTGTGCGCCTCACTGATGATGCGCTCGGCTTCGGCCTCCCCGGCCGCTATCGTGGCCTGGGCCTCGTCGATCACGCGCTGAGCCTCGGCGAACTCGTCCGGCAGGTGCTGGACCACCTCGTCGATGGCCCTCAGGACCTCGTTACGGTTGATCACGCACGACGCCGACATCGGCATCGAACGTGCGTCGAGGATCAGCTCGCGA
>JBBRYD010000039.1:0-28883 GCA_038238065.1 Propionibacteriales bacterium
GTCCAATCCGGCTGTGCGGACCGAGATCAACAAGGTGATGGGGTTCTGGTTGCAGCTGGGTGTCTCGGGCTTCCGGATCGACGCCGCACCGTTCGTGCTCGAGCAGGTCACGCCGGGCGTCGACCCCGGTCCTCAGGACTTCTCGATCATCGACGGCTGGCGGCAGGAGACCCAGTGGCAGGCGGGGGAGTCGGTGCTGCTGTGCGAGGCCAACGTTGCCCCGGCCGACGTGGTCTCCTTCGCGGCCAGCCGGCCCGACGGACCCAGCGACCGGGCCCAGATGATGTTCGACTTCCTGCTCAACCCGCGTGCCTGGCTGGCCCTGGCCCGCGAGGATGCGGAGCCACTGGTCGACGCGCTGAACACGGCGGTCCGGCTTCCTCCGGGCGCGCAGTGGGCCACGTTCCTCCGCAACCACGACGAGCTCGACCTGAGCCGGCTCACCGCGGAGCAGCGCAGCGACGTGTTCCGCGTCTTCGCGCCCAAGACGGACATGCGCCTTTACGGGCGGGGCATCCGTCGTCGGTTGGCGCCCATGCTGAAGGGCGAGCGCCGCCGGATGGAGCTCGCGTACGCGCTGCAGTTCTCCCTACCGGGCACCCCTGTGGTGCGCTACGGCGAGGAGATCGGCATGGGCGAGGACTTGTCCCTCGACGGACGGGAAGCCATCCGCACGCCGATGCAGTGGGACGACGGACCTAACGGCGGCTTTTCGACGGCGCCACCGGAATTCCTGAGCCGGCCTGTCGTCACCAAGGGGACGTTCGGGATCGGGCGGGTCAACGTCCGGGCCCAGCACCGCGACCCCAACTCGATGCTCCGCTGGTTCGAGAACCTGGTGCACACGCTCCGGACGGCGCCCGAGATCGGCTCCGGCACCTGCTCGGTCGTGCAGGTCCCGCTGCCGCGATCGGTCCTGGCGCACCGCTTCGACGCGTTGTCGGGCTCGATCCTGCTGCTGCACAACCTGGCCGACACCCCGGTGACCCTCGACCTCGGCCCGCTCGACGGCATGCAGGAGGCGCCGTACGACCTTCTCGTGGATGGACCCTACGACGCTCCGCGGCCCGAGCTGACGGGTCTTGCCCTCAACGGATGGGGTTACCGCTGGATCCGGCTGTGCCGGAGCGACCAGGCCTGATCTGGTTTTCGGCCCGCTCGGAGATCAGGGCTGTCGAGGACAGCACCGAGCCCGCCGGCGAATCCGTGGATGGCCGCCTTCTGGTTAACGTGCGTAAGCCGTGAAGGGATTGTCGTGCGTCAGCCGGTCCACAGTGGCGTCGTCGACGCCCGCTGCCCGCAGGGCTGGGATCAGGCTGGTGACCAGGTGGGTGTACCCACGGGGGGTTCCGCCGCCAGGTTGGGCGGGATCAAACCAGCCGGCATCGTGGCTCAGCAGCAGCTGTGAGCCGAAACCCGCATCGAGAACACGCAGCACCATGTCGACCATCGTGGCGTCGTTCCGCGCCCCGATGTCATCGTAGGACAGCCACGCACCGCGACGTGCCAGCTCCAGATGAAGGGCGTAATCGGGCTCGGCCTGGGTGTGGATCCAGATGAAACGTCCGGCGGGTACCCCTGCGCGGTCGAGGATCTCGAGCTGCTCGCGGGCGACCCGACCACGGATCGAGTGGCTGCCGATCGTCGCTCCCGTCCGCCGGGAGACTGCCGCGGCGGCTTTGAGGATGTGTTCCTCGAGTGCGGTCATGCTGTCGTCACCAGCGCTGAGCTTGATCCACGCTGCGCGGACGCCCGTCCCCTCGATCTGATCGTCGAGCTCGCCGTCCATCCAGTCTTCGAGCTCGAGCCGCGTTGCCGCGCGTGCCCAGTCCGGAACCCACGGCTCCCGGTAGATGCCGGTGGGGACGGCGATGGGCAGACCGGTCGCCCGCGAGACCGCCAGGTCGAGGTCCGCACGTCGCCCGACGCCCCCCGTCGAGCACTCGACGAGTGCGGTGACCCCGACCTCCATGGCGGCCTGAACCTGCGGCGCCATCAGCGCGACCACCTCGGCCTCGACCGCCTCACCGTGACCCACGTGATCAGGAGTACGGAGGTCCACGAAGACATGCTCGTGGGGGAGGATGAGCCCCAGCTCGGAATGGAGTCGTGGTCCCATCGTCGTATGCAGAACGGGCTCGTCGCCGGGCATGACACCAGACATTACCGGCAGCGTGGATCAGCCGAGCGACGTGCACCCCGCCACCCTGTGGCCTCGGCGCTGCAGCTCGGAATACCTGATGGTTCCGCCCGGGGCGAGGATGCGGCAGGTCGGTTCGACGGTGCTGGTGCCGGAGCGGTCAGGCTGGCGTGGTGACGACGCGGAATCGGTAGGACCCGGAATCGAGCTGGACGCGAACGCCGTTCGGTGAGGCTTCCAATAGATGGGCACCGGCGACCGAGTAGTTCCGACCCTCGCGTCGCCAGAGCGTGGTTTCGCCCTCCCGCACCTCGCTGAGACGGTGTCCCGGGTACTCGGCGACGAGCCGGGCGCAAGCAGTCGCGTTGGCTGGCAGCTCGATGTCGAGGTCGAAGCCGCCCGCGTTCCGGCGCCAGCTGGAGGCGACCCGCCCCCGGACGGTCGCGATCTCGCATTCCACGTACGGATGGCGGTGCTGATCATCGAACTCGTGTCGGTCCAGCGCCGGCGCGGCGTGCGGGTCGGCGACGAGCTCAGCGAGGGGGCCTACTCCGACGGCGCTGCCACTGAACCGCCGCCGTGCCCGGGGTCTTGAGCAGCAGAACGCGCAGGCCGGCGCCGTCTCTACCCTGTCGACGACGGGCAGCGAACCTTCACCTGCTTATCCTGCCGAGACTGGACTTCCCTCCCCGGCAGAATGACGGTATGGGGTTGCCCAGCACGACGCGGCCGGCCCTGCTGCTGCAATGCCGGCGCGAGGGTGAGCCCAACCACAGTCCTGTCGCAGGTCGGGGCCCAACCGGTTCCCGTGGGTTGGGCCCCGGCCCGTGATGGCTGTCCACTTGAGCGTGCTACTTCAGGGTGATCACCTTGTGCATGCCCATGAACGCGTGCGGCATGCCGGTCTCGGCGTCGGCGACGAAGCAGATCGCCACGTAGGTGCCCGGGGAAGGTTGTAGCTCACCTGGACGTGACGTCCGGAGGAGACCACGTCGTTGACTCCGACGGGACCGGGGCGGATGAACGCGGGCGGACCAGTCGGTGTGTGTCGAACTCGACCTGGAGGTCGGCGTCGGGGGTCCTTTCACGGCCTGCACCCGGCGGACAGTGCTTTGCTGCGGGCCTCGTAAGTCGAGCCCCTACGCCTTGTTTAGAAGAACCTCGAGGTCATTTCCGTAGGCGACGTCATGCACGATCTTGCCGTTGGCGATGCGAAGCAAGGCCAGTCCACGAAACGTAACAGGCTTGCCGCTGGGAGCTACGCCCATGTACTCGCCCTGATGAATACCGCTCACTTCCCAGGGAACCACCACCTGGTCGTCCTCGGCAATCAGGTGGTCCATGGTCAACCTGATGTCACCGAATGCGGCGTGCATTGAGGCGACTCCCGCCTTCGACTCCTCAAGGCCCATGCTCGGGTCCAGTAGCTCGTCGATGACGGCGTAGTTCTTGTGGTTCCACCGCTCATCGAAGTAGCGACGCACCAGCTCCTTGTTCTCTGCCGCCGACATCTTGGCCTCCTTGCCAGGTTGATGAGCGGAGCCTACGCCCGAGAACGCGCCCCGTCAGACTGACGCTCAAGGGGAGTCGCAGAACCTGCCTCGCCAAGAGCCAAGCCGCCAGTGAGAGGCCCCCCTTACGACACCGTCACGGCGGTGCTCTTCGGGCTCAGGAGAGTATTCCCGAAGGGATCGCGTATCCGTACCTGGTAGTAGTGGCTCGACCCGGATGTCAGGCCGGAGTCGGTGAAGCTCTTCGTGGGCAGCGTCCAGAAGGTGGAGCTGATGGCGGCGCTGTAGACCGGCGTCACGCCACCGTCACGCAACACGTCGTAGGTCAGTGACGAGTTGTCGTAGTCCCAGGCGGTACCGAACGTCACCCGCACGGTGCCTGCCGATGACGAGGTCGCGGTGGTCGCCGGGACGGGCGTCGCGGGCTTGGTTGTGTAGGTCGGACCACGCTTGTTCGGAGCCAGCGACGCCACGGCCATCCTGACCAGGCCCTGCTGGGCGACCCCGTTGACTTTCGGGAACTCTCCGCCCATAGCGACATAGCTCGCGTTTCCTGCGAGCGACCACGCCGCCTGGGTCTGGCCGGTGTAGGTGCCGGTGTCGAGCTGGGGGAACCAGTGCAACACCGTCGAGGCGGGCCGGCCGGCGTAGTTCCAGCCATAATTGTCCGGGCCCGTGTCGGTCCGGGTCGGCGCGATCGTCTGGGCCAACGCATGTTCCCACCGCACCCTCGGGCTCGTGTCGGGGAACGATCCGATCCAGGAGCAGTCGTGAGCGTGGCTGACGCTGTACAAGACGGCGCCCAGAGGAAGCACGTCGTAGGTGTCGCCGTGGCAGTCGTTCACCAGGGTGATCGCGCCGGTCGCCGGGGTGGCGGCGAAGGTTCCTTCGAAATTGCCTGTCTGGTAGGCGAAAGCCGAACCGTAGATCTGTTTGCCGTCGGTGCGCAGACTCTCGATCGCGCTGCCGGACCCACCTACCCGGATCGTGGTGTTGGCCGCCCACGGCAGAAGGGCGCCTGTGCCGCTGCCGCTGGTGCTCAACGAGCCCATGCCGTTGGCGGACTGACCGTTGAGGGTGGTGAAGGAGCCGCCCACGATGACCCTGGTGCCGTCCGGCGCCAGAACCATCGCCAATGCGCTGCCGTTATCGACCGTCGGCGCCCACGGTGTTGGGGTCGCGTTCGTGGCGGACAACGCGCTCAAGCCCTTCCGGGCCACCCCGTTCACCGACGAGTAGTTGCCACCCGCATACAGGGTCGAGCTGGTGGCCGCGAGCGAGCGCACCGAGCTGCTGATGCTGGGGTGGAACGAGGCGTCCAGGGCGCCCGTACCGGTGTTGAACGCGGCTACGTGTCCGCGGGGCTGTCCGTCCACCGCGGTGAAGTCCCCGCCCACGTAAACCCGTGAACCGTCAGGCGATTTCGTGATCACGCGACCCTGGGCGTTGAGGGAGTGAACGAAGGACGTCACCCGGCTACCGGTCGTGATGTCGTAGGCGAAGACGTTCAGGGCAGCTACCTCTCCGGCGCCACCGGCCGCGACGCCGGGTGGTCGGGCCTTCGTGAAACTGCCGGTCGCGTAGACGGTGTTGCCGACCAGAACCTGACTCCAAACCACTCCGTTGATCTGCCAGGTCGGCAAGCCGTCAGCGCTCACCGTCGCCGGGGTGCCGGAAGCAGGGGCGGTGTCCGCGGAGGCGAGCATGGGTCCGGCGGCACCGACCGCGGTCAACGCGGCGACGGCAACGACGGCCGAGAAGCGGCGGCGGGTTCGGGCGTTGCGGAAGCTCATCAGACGGCACCTGTGAAGGTCGCGGCGGTATGCACCGCGTCGAAGTCGACAACAGTCGTGGCCTTGCCCCGTTGCCCAGCAGGCACGGCGAACACATATCGCGCCAACGCCTTGCCGCCGGGCTTGACGGTGCCGGAGAAATCTTGCGCAGCCGCGTCCTCATAAACCGGTGGCGAGATCCGGGCTGGAGACCCGTACGTCATGGTGACCACGACCGCGTTCAGAGCGATCGGGTGCCCCGACCCATTCTGCAGGACGAGCGAGAGAACAGTCTGCGAACGGCCGTGGAAGACGCCACGCCCGACCCCCTGTTCCACCCGGCGGCCGACGACTTCGACTCGGAGCACCACGCCGTCGGGGTACGTCACCGCATGGGCGCCGGAGAACGCGCCGCTCCTGCCTGCGACACGGCCGGGCCCTCGCGCGGCGCGTTTCACGGGCTGATACGTGTGGGCTGCGAGCGGGTCGGTCACCCTGGCGTTCCCAAGGGGCGGATCGACCGCGGGCCCGCCAGCAGCGGGCGCGGTAGCCGGCGGTGGCGCGGCTGGGACAGCGACGATGTCGCCCGGCGCGCAAGCGGAGCACAGCAGAGCGAGCCCTGCTAGCGCAATGAAAAAGGGGCCGTTCCCCCCTGGGCGGCTAACCATCTCCTCAATCTACGCTGCAAGCCGCACAATGGAGGCCTTGGTGAAAACCACCCCGAAATCTCTTCGGCATAGGTATAACAATCCCGACTCCGAAAGACCGCCGCACCTCATCCTGGTCATCGAGCGCAGGCCGAAGCGCGACAAGTTCCCGGCAGCAACTCACGATCTCTGCCCGAGTGCTGCGCCGAGTGTTCTCGGTCGGCCGCTCGGTTCCCAAGCGTCCGAACTTGTTGAATGTCGAGGGTGGACCGAGATCAGATCGTGAGTGTTTGACTGAGGACATCCTCGTTGGGAGACCCCAGCGACAGGTGCATCTGGCGGATAGTGAGGTGGTCGCCTTCTCGCGTGGCGAGGATCGTGAGGCGAAGGGGCACCTCGCTGCCGTCAGGCAGGTGCATCGTCGGTTGATCAGCAGCCCACACCGTCGCTCCATCGGCGGCGATCAGCGGCCCCCTGCGTTCGAGGCGGATGCCGGCTTCATGCATCTCCGACATCTGCGCATGCAGCACCGACGAGACCCTCTCCTGGCCTTGCCACCACTCGGCCGTGTCAGTACCGATCACCAGCACATCCGGGGCCAAGCTGTCCGCCCAGACGGCAGCATCGCCGGACTCGAAACCTGAGTAGAGGCTGTTGAGCAGGTCGCTCATCTGCGAGACAAGGTCCATATATCCCGCAGCGTAGCCATGGGCACGCTGGGTCGCCAGCCCCGACTTGCTGGGCCTGAATCTTGGTCAGGCGCTGGTCGGGCTGGACGCCCGCGGTCGGGACGGTCGACTGACGTGACGCAGAAACACGGCCAGCGGCGCGGCGGTCACCAGGGCGACAACCGCGAAGGACGGCACCATGATCATCGAGGAGAGGGAGGAGGCCGGGTCTGCCTGGGAGCCGAAATACTGGTCGACGGAGATGCTGATGCTCTCCAGCACGAACATGGCCAGCATCGCTGCGGTGATCAGCTGGCCCCAGACGCGGTGACGCCAGGCCGCTACGGCCGCACTCACCAGCAGCGGCAGCCAGATGGCCAGGTCTTGGATGTAGATCGGGTTGGTCAGCAGGCCAGCGTCGGCCAGGAAGGATCTCGGGTTGTCGCTGAGCACGGCAGGCAGGACTCTGGACAACCACGCGGCGGTGTTCAGCACCACGACGACAAGGGCGTAGCCAGCGATGGCCCTGGTGGGCACCGTCGGCCTCAGGCTGAGGCCGAAGGCGGCGAGGTCGGTACCTCGCAGAAGCAGGACCACACTCCACACGGCCAGACCCAGGTAGGCGACGTAGAACAGGAAGAAGGTGTTGAAGGGCGTGGCAAAGCAGAGCAGGACCGCTTGGTAGAGCAGGTAGCCGAGCGTGCCCAGCCAGATGACGAACGCACGCGTCGAGCCCCGCAAGGATCCGAAGATGGCGGCGAACAGGACCGGGACGCCGACGGCGAGCACGACGACTGCGGTACCGCGCAGGTTGCCGTTCGCACCCGCTACGCCGCTGAGCACGGACGGAAATGCCACCGTCAGGCCGGCAGCGGCGGCGGCCGCCGCACCGAGCATAATCGACATGATGTATGCGCCGCGCCCCGGTTGTTGGCCCGCGAGTCTGTCCTGCCGTGTTGGACGGACGGCTGGTCGTACTTCCTGTGTCTGCATGTTCGCGCTCCTCGTGAGGTCGACGGTTCGACAACCTCTGCATCGAGGGTGTTCCTGAGCCTCTGGATCCGGTAGGGACCGAAGACCCGCATCAGGTCCTCAGCTGGACGCGGAGGCTCCTTCAACGTTTGGCACCACTGAACGTGAGCCGGATCGACTCCCAGCTTGATCTTGACGCCTCTCCACCCGGCACCGCGTGGTGTTAGATGACGTTGTGGAGGCGAACAAACCGGGATCTGGTCGGAGCGAGGAGGCGGCCCAGCCTGAGACTGCGCTGGACGGGGGCAGCGAGGGAGGCGATCAGTCGGAGGATGCGACCGTCCGACAACACCACGTGCAACAGATCCTGGACGACGCAGACCGGCGGGACGACAAGGCGACGGCTCGCGACGTTGCTTCCAACAAGCGTGATGTGGCGGCCGACCTCGAAGCATTCCTCGACCCCGGCGACGTGTACACCGGACTCGTCGAGCGGCGAGCTGCAGCCGTGGACCGCTCACATGGCAAAGACGATCGAGAAGCCGCCGCGGACGACCGATCGCAGCTCACCACGGAAACGACTCCTCCACCGAGGGAACCTCGGCCGGCGGATGGCTGACCAGCGCCGTGGTCACGGTCGACTCGGCTCGGCCGGTCGGTTGGCCGTGCTGAAGTACGCAGCCCGGCGGCGCAGGTAGCGGTGCTTGTGGTAGCCCGGACCGGGGATGGTGGCCCGGTTGGCCGAGCCGTAGAAGATGCGTTTGCCGATCTCGACCAGCACCAGGTAGCCGGCGATCATGCCGAGCAGGGCGGCGAAGAACGTCGCTGGTAGGGGGGTGAAGCCGAGGAGGTGGGCCAGCGGGGTGGCGGGCAGGACGACGCTGACCAAGGCGACGCCCACCGCAGCCAGGATGACGGGCACGCTCGGGTGACTGCGGAAGAACGGGATCCGGCGGGTCCGGATGGCGAAGATGATCAACGTCTGGGTACACAGCGACTCGACGAACCAGCCGGTGCGGAACTGGGCCGGGCCCGCGTGGAAGACCCACAACATCACCCCGAACGTGACGAAGTCGAACACCGAGCTGAGCGGACCGAAGAAGATCATGAACCTGCGGATGAACGCGATGTCCCAGTGCGAGGGTCGGCGCAGCTGCTCGTCGTCGACGTGGTCGGTCGGGATCGCCAGCTGGCTGGAGTCATACAACAGGTTGTTGAGCAAGATCTGGGATGGCAGCATCGGCAGGAACGTCAGGAACAGCGAAGCGCCGGCAGCGGAGAACATGTTGCCGAAGTTGCTGGACGTGCCCATCAGCACGTACTTCATCGTGTTGGCGAAGATCCTCCGACCCTCGGCGACACCGTCGGCCAGCACGCTCAGATCCTTCTCGAGCAGGATCACGTCGGCAGCGTCCTTGGCCACGTCTGTTGCCGAGTCGACCGAGATGCCGACGTCGGCGGCGTGCAGGGCAAGGGCGTCGTTGACCCCGTCGCCGAGAAACGCGACCCCGCCGCCGCTGAGCCGCTGGACGCGGACGATGCGGGCCTTGTGCTCAGGACTGACGCGAGCGAACACCGTGGTGTGGGGGATGGCCGCGGCCAGCGCGGCGTCGTCCATCGCGTCCAGCTCGTTGCCTGTCAGGGCGGAGCCATCGCCGAGTCCGAGGTCGGTGCACACCTTGAGTGCGACAGCGTCGTTGTCGCCGGTGACCACCTTGACGGTGATGCCGAGGTCCGCCAGGCGTTTCAACGCTGCTGCGGCTCCGGGCTTGGGCGGATCCAGGAAGACCAACAGCCCGGCGAGATGCAGCTCGCGCTCGTCGGCCGGGGTCGGCTGGTGCAGACCAGGAGCGAAACGGGTCGCCACGGCCACCACTCGGTTTCCGGCGGCGAACTCCGACGCCAGCGCATCTCGTGCCATCACCGGCACCTCGACGCAACGGGCGAGCACCGCCTCCGGCGCCCCTTTGGTGACCAGGGTGATCTGGGCCGACGGATCGGACACGACGACGGAGATCATCCGACGTTCGTGGTCGAAGGCCAACGTGCCGAGCCTGGTGAAAGCCCGAACGGCCTCCCGCTGCCCGGACGCGTCAGGCGACGCCCACAGCGCGTCGTCCAAGGCGTTGCCGCCGATGCGATTGCCGCTCTTCTCGGTGCCCAACAAGCCCCAGCGCAGGACCGAGTTCTCGTCCTCGTTGACAGACGGGACCGCTCGGATGTAGGCGATCCCTCCTTCGGTGAGCGTGCCGGTCTTGTCGGTGAAGAGCAGGTCGACATCGCCAAGATCCTCGATGCAGACCAGTCGCTTGACCAGGACCTTGCGTCGGCTCATCCGGCGAGACCCCGCTGCCAGACTGGTCGACACCACGGCCGGAAGTAGCTGCGGGGTGATGCCAACGGCGATGGCCAGGGAGAACAGCAGCGCATCCAGGAGGGCCTTGTGCAGCACCACGTTGATCACGAAGATCGAAATGGTCAGGGCGCCTGCCACGTACACCAGCAGCATCGAAAACTTGCGCAGTCCGACCTGGAACTGGGTGTCCAGCTGATGGGTGTCGAGTCCAGCGGCGATCTTGCCGAACTCGGTGCACGACCCCGTACTCACCACAACTCCTGTTCCGCTGCCGGCATGGACGACCGTGCCCATCAGGGCGCAGCACGTGAGGTCGGCCAAAGCCGTCCCCGCCGGCACAGCCCGAATGCCCTTCTCGACCGGCATCGCTTCCCCCGTCAAGAGGGATTCGTCGCACTCCAGCCCGCTCGCCTCGAGGAGGCGGACATCGCCGGCACGATGTCGCCGAGTCGGAGCTTGATCAGGTCACCAGGCACCAATGACGTGACGTCCACGGGCGCCAGGCGGCCACCACGACGGGCTAGCGTCTCGTGATGGATCTGCGAGTGCAGCGCTTGGGCGGTCCGCTCGGCGCGGTACTCGTTCACGAAGCCGAGCCCGACGGAGACGGCCACGATGATCGCGATGATGACGGCGCTGCTGTGCTCCCCGACGATGAACGAAGCGACCGCCGCCAACAGGAGCAGCGCGAGCAGGGGCGAGTTCAGCTGGTGCCACAGAACCAGCAAGGGGCGGGCCCGGTGCGACGAAACGGCGTTCACCCCGAACCGCGACTGTCGGAGGCTGACCTCATCGTCGGCGAGCCCCTCCTCCGGCAGGACCCGTAGCTCGGACAGCAGCTGTTCAGGATTCAGGGCAGCGGCGTGCGCGACGTCGTAGACCGTGGCGGTGCTCTCGACATCCAGCGTCATCGCGCTGACCAGGTCGTCATGACCATCCCGCGACGACCTTTCCCTGGTTCGAGCCCGCGCTCCTCACCATACGTGCACGACGACCCGGTCCTCGCCTGTCGGGTGAGGGCGTGGAGGACGTTCGACCCTGTCCGACCAGGTTCGCTACGCCTAGCCTGAGCAGGGCGCTTCCTTTCCGGGGGGGACCACATCTGAGGGAATGTCAGGACAGGATGCTTGCTGGCCGAGGAGGGTCCGGACCACGCGTGATGGGCGGCGGTGGGAGTGAGCGCTGGGCGGCAGGGCCCGATGGCTGATGGCGGCCCGCCACGTCGACAGGACGACCAGGGATCGCCTCGGCGCAGTGCGTCCGCTCCCCCGAACGTCCCCCGGCGGGCTCTGCTGGCCGTGGGGGCGGGCCTGGGCGCCACGGGACTATTGGCTGTGCTCGGCCCCCATCCGGTGACCCCGGCAGCCGGGCGCAGCGGAGATGCGGCCCTGCTCACGCGGGCGGAGCCACATCTGCGTGGGCTCAATCGGGTCTCACTCGCCTATCTGGACGGCCACACCACGAAGCGGTGACCGACTTCGTCGTTCTGGTGCTCACCACGTCGCTCACGATCGGCGTCCTCGAATGGACAATCTGGAACACCTGGCACATCGCTCGGCAGATGCCTACCCGTCAACGTGCCTTGGCCGCCGTGCTGGGCAGCCTCGCCGGCACCGTCGTGCTGGGCGTCATCTTTCCAGCCGTACTGAAGGGAGTCCTCGACCCCTTTCCCATCTGGCTGGTCTACGCAGGGCTGACGGTGACCGCCGCCTCCGTCCTCGGGTGGCGCTGGCCCGTACTGCCACGTGGGGGCACCGGGAGCCATTCTGGCCTCATGGTCATGTCCTGCCTGCTCGTGGTGGCCGTGGCGATGGCGAGCATCGCCGTGACGTGACCCGCCTCGTCAACGGCTCACGGGTCCTCTCGCGGCCGCCGCGCAGCCGGTGGAGGTCGAGGACCTTCGCCAACGAAGAGGGGACGTTCGGCCCGGGCCAGCGGGAGCCAACAGGACGATCGTTGAGATGAGCGGTCGTGATGACGAACGGTTGTTTGGCCGGACCCCAGGTCCGCTCTCGAGAAAGCGTCAGTCCATGGTTGCCACCACCCCGCAGGTCCGGAGCTCAAAGCCGAGGAGCGGGCCGACGCTGCGCTCCTTCATCATCGCCACCTTCGCCCTGTCCTGGGGTATCGGAATGCTCCTCACGGTGTTCCCCCACCAGGCCGAAGCGCTGTTCGGACCGATGGGTTACACGAACCCGGCCTTCATCCTGATCGTTTACACCCCCGGGATCGTCGCTGTCGTGCTGGTCGTACGGCACTACGGGATCCGTGGGCTGGGACGCTTTCTGCGCCGCCTGACTCTCTGGCGGATGTCGGTGACCTGGTGGCTGCTCCTGCTGATCGGCGTGCCCGCGGTGTCCTACGCCGGGGCTGCCGTCCTGGGCACTCTGGGCGACCCTTTTCCGTTCACCTCGTTCTACGCCCTGCTGCCGGCGCTCGCCACCACCCTGTTCATCGGTCCCATCGAGGAGCTGGGTTGGCGCGGCATCGCCTTGCCGTTGTTGCAGCGCAGGCTTGCGCCGCTGTGGTCGTCCCTCATCCTCGGGGTGGTGGTGGGCGTCTGGCACATCCCGTCGTTCTTCATGAGCGGTAACAAGCAGAGCGGCTGGGCCCTCGGACCCTTCTTTCTCGGCATCGTCGCCGTCAGCGTCATTCTCACGGCCATGTTCAACGCATCCCGCGGCAGCCTTCTGGTCGCGTTCGTGTTCCACGCGCTCCTCAACGGGCCCTGGCCCGACGCCCAGCCGTGGGACATGTACCTCTTCGTGGTCGTTGCGCTGATCGTCGTCGTGGTGAACCGCAAGGCCATGCTGTCCCGCACCGGGGGCGTGACCGCTCTCATCGTCGGTGGCGGCGAGGCTGTCCCGTCTGCACCGTCCACCGCGGGGACCTCCAGCGACACCGGGGTCCAACTGAGTGCCAGCGGGAACCGGCCGTGAGCAGTATCAGCCCGACCCGCAAGGCCTCCCACGCGCACACACCTGGATGGCGTCTGCACCGCCGCGGGGCAGGTCTCGCCGCCACGATACTGGTCGCTGCCGGGTGGGGAGTCCTCGCCGGCTGGTGGACGCCGCGCGGGCCCATCACCACCTTGCAGGCACTGGCGGCCATCGTCGTCAGTGTGGCTGTGGGTGCTCTCGGCGGCTGGTGGATGCGGAAGCGGTGGGCGATGCTACTGACGCCGGTCGTGTTCGCCTCCGTCTTCTAGCTCACCCGCGCCACCACCGCCGGCCCGCTGGTGGATGGCATTCGGCTCGGCGGTGCAGGCACATTCGGCATCCTCGCCCTGGTCCTCGGCCGTGGTCTGCACGCGGTCCTGGCGTTGCTGCCGATGATCCTCGGCGCAACCTTGGGTGCAGGCCTCGCGCGACACCACTACCAAGGCCGGGAGCGCACCTACGGCTGGGCGCGAGCCGGTTTGACAGTCCGACGCGTCACCACCGGGGTCGCCGTGCTGGCCCTGCTGATGCTGACCGGCGGAATAGCACGACCCGCCAGCACCGATCGCATGCTCACCGAGACCAGCACCCCGATCGCGGACAGTACGGCCGAGCTCATCCGGGTTCCCATCGGCGGCCACGACCAGGCGATGATGATCCGTGGCACCAGCACCAAGAACCCGGTTCGTCTGTTCCTCGCCGGCGGTCCCGGTGGCACCGAGATGGGCGCTATGCGTCGCCACGGCCAAGCCCTCGAAGACGACTTCCTCGTGGTCACCTGGGACCAGCGCGGCACTGGCAAGTCCTACGACAGCCTGGATCCCTCCTCGACGCTGACCCTGCAACAAGCGGTCAGCGACACCATCGAGGTCAGCAACTACCTACGCAACCGGTTCGGTCAGGACAAGATCTACCTCCTCGGCCAGTCCTACGGCTCCATCCTGGGCGTCCTCGCCGCCCAGCAACATCCGGAGCTGTTCCGCGCCTACATCGGCGTCGGTCAGATGGTCGACCCCCGCGCTACCGACGTCGTCTTCTACACCGACACCCTCGCCTGGGCGCACCGGACCGGCAACGCCGCCCTCGTCGATCAGCTGACCGATAGCGGCCCGCCGCCCTACACCGATCTGCTCGACTACGAGCCCACGCTGACCAATGAGCAGGTGTACCCCTATGACCACAGCCACAACTCCGAGGGGGCTGGCGGCTTCTCCGAGAACTTGCTCGTGGAGGAGTACACCCTGATGGAGCAGGTCCACGCCTTCGCGGGGTTCTTCGACGTCTTCGCCGTCTTGTACCCACAGCTGCAGGGCATCGACTTCCGCCGGGACGCCGCACACCTCGCGGTTCCCGTCTACCTGGTGGAAGGGCGCTTCGAGGCGCCTGGCCGGCTGGGTCCGGCCAAGCAGTGGTTGGATCTTCTGGACGCCCCCGCCAAGAAGCTCATCATGTTCGACACCTCTGGACATCGGCCGCTGTTCGAGCAACCCGACCTGTTCGACCAGGAGATGACCGACGTCCTCGCGCAGACCTAGCGTGAACCATCCCAAGGCCCGCTCGGTGGAGCCCTCCTGAGCGGGCGCAAGATGCTGAGCGACCCTGGTCGACCGGATCCGCCAGGACGCGCGGATCAGCGCACCACCACGACGCTGCACGAGGCGTGCGAGACGAGGTGTTGGCTGACCGAGCCGAGCAGCATGCCGGCGAATGCTCCGTGACCCTGAGACCCGACGACGACGAGGTCGGCATTGCTCGACAAGTCGATCAGCACCTTGGCGGCGCCGCCCCTGACCACCTGGTGCCGCACGGCGCTGCTGACGCTGCCTTCAGGAAGGGTGGCCAGGGCCTCAGCGAGCACGTGCTCAGCCAACTGTTCGGGCTGAACGTCGGTTTCCGCCACGAACATGCCGCCCGGGGTGGCCGGCGATATGGACTGCGGCATCCAGGTCGTCACCACCTCCAACTCGGCGCCGTGCTCCGTCGCTTCGTGGTGTGCCCAGCGCAGCGCCCGGTAGCTGCAGTCCGAACCATCAACTCCCACCACGATCCGTTTCATGTCAGTCATCTGGTTCTCCCTGGTCACGGTGCCGGTCAGGCACGCATCGGCGATTCCGTCTCGGCCGGAGCGAGGAACGGCGCCCAACGACGATCCGGAATGGTGACCTCAACCTAACGCCGACGGATGAGCGGCCGCCACAGAGGAGTGCCCTCGACAGTGAACAGGTGGGCCCGCACCGCGACGCCGACTCCGGCCGCGACCGGGTCGTGGCGCTGAGCCCGTGGACATACGGTGAAGGCATGACGCGACTCCTCGAGGACCTGCCGCCCTACATCTACGGGACCACCCGCCTTGGGCACGCCGACGTGCCCCGCGCGCAACAGGCGGCGATGGCTCGCGCGGCGATCGACGCCGGGCTGTGGTTGCACACCTCCCGCCAGTACGACCACGCGCTGGAGGTGCTCGCCGAAGCCTTCGACGCCGATCGCGCCAAGGTCCCGCCGCTGATCGTGAAGCTCGGTGGCGGGACGGCTGCCGATGTCCGCGCCACCCTTGCGGAGAACGTCAGCGCCCTCCGCGTCGACTCCGTCGCGATCGGCCAGCTGAGCCCCATCGGCGAGCTCGCCGAGGACCTGGTCGAGGGCGGCTCCGTCCTCGCCGACCTCCAGCACATCAAGGACGAAGGGCTGGTGAGGCGCTTCGTCCTCGAGATCTTCCCCTGGACCTCGGCGCAGCCGTTGCAGGCGTTGCGTGCCGGTCACCTCGACGACCTGGTCGACGGATACATCTTCTACCTGAACCCACTTCAGCGCTTCGCGTCCAACGAGCTGTGGGACGAACTGCTGGCCAGGGACGCAGCGATCATCGCGATGCGCACGGTCGCCGGGGCGCCGGTCCATGCGCTGCGCGACGTCCCCGGCGCGGCCTGGAAGCCTTACCTGCAGGAGCGCGCCGGCGAGGTTGCTCCCATCTTCGAGCGTTCGGGCATCGAGAGCTGGGCCGATTTCTGCATCCGGTTCGCCTACAGCACCCCCCAGGTGGTGTCCACGGTTGGATCGACCGGCCGGCGCGACAATCTGGACGAGCTGATGGCCTACAGCAAGGATCCCGACCCGTTGCCGCAGGACCTCTTGGCCGACATCTTCAGCCTGCAGCGCCGGTGGTCCGACGAGGTGGATGTGCACGCGCCCCTCTGGTCGATGTAGTCATCCACCTCGGCCACGCGCCGAAACAGCTTCCGCCGTCGGGCTCTCCGGCAGAACGCGGCACATCAACCCCTCGACGGCCCGACCGGCAGGCGGCGGTGCACGAGCGCGATCGAGCGGTGATTTTCCCGCGGTCTCAGCTCAGCCCTTCACCCATACCGAAACATGCTTGGTGCTCTCCTGGGTCAGAGCTGACTGGTGCCAGTCAGACCAACGGTGTCTCAGCTGCATGCCCGCGATACGCGCCATGAGATCCATCTCCGCGGGCCAGGCGTAGCGGAACGGTATCCGCTGGAAGCGTCCCGACCCGTCGGCCGACACGGTCAGGTGGTTGGAAGTGAACCTCTGCGTCACCACGTCGTACTGGTCGAACCCGACGTAACCGCCACCCTCGGCGTCGGGGGCAACGGCGAAGGGGACGGTGTCCTGCCCGGGCGGGAGTCGACGGAGGTCGGGCAGACCGACCTCGACGAGGAAAAGACCACCCGGCCGCAGATGGGCCGCGGCATTGCAGAACACAGCGACCTGTCCGTCCTGGGAGGTGACGTTGCTGATCGTGTTGAACACCAGGTAGACCAGCGAGAAGTCACCAGCGGCGCGGGTGGAGGTCATGTCACCGATCGTGACCTCGACCGCTTCGCCACCAGGTTTGTCGGTGATCCGTGCCGCCATGGCCCGGCTCAGCTCGATCCCGCTGACCGTTACGCCGCGAGCAGCCAACGGGGCGGCGATCCGACCAGTCCCCACCGCGAACTCGAGCACGGGTCCGCCGCCGGCCAAGCCGGCCAGGACCTCCACGACGGGTGCCACTGCGTCGGGCGCGTTCTCGCCGCCGGGTGCGTCGTAGCGTGCGGCCACGCTTTCGGGGAACCAGCCGTTGGTCGAGTCGTCTCCCTGACGCCCAGGGAACGAGTCATCCACGTTCTGCCGCTTTGCTCACAAACGTCGACGGTACGCCTCAGGGCTCTCGCGCCTCACCTGGTTTGTCGCCCCCCGGACAGTCTGAGTCAGTGAAGGGTTTCCTCGAGAGCCGTGACCCAGATGGTGGAGGCAGCACGGCCGGCCGCCTCGTGAGGGAACGTGCGCTCGATGACTGAGTGCAGCCACAGTCCATCGCAGTGAGCGGCGAATGCGGCGGCCACCGCAGATGCGTCCGCGGCGGGCGAGCCTTGCCGGTGGACGCCGGGCCGGACGCGTTCCAAGGCGTCGGTGACGTTCGACCGGTAACCAGTCAGTGCCTGAGCGAGCATCTGGGCGAGGTCGGGGTCCCGTCTCGACTGGGCCATGACCTCCAGCAGCAGAACACGTTGGAGATCGGTGACGTCATCGGCTCGGCTCCATCCCAGCATGCCGTCGACGAGGTCCGAGACCGAGGTGCTCATGGCCCGGATGCGGCCGGGGGTCTGGAACATCAACCCGATCTCCGACAGCGCGGCCAGCCTGAACAGCTCTTCCTTGCCCCCCTTGTAGTGGTAGTTGATCGCGCCCAGAGGCACCTGAGCGCGACGAGTGACCGACCGGGCGCTGGCCGCCTGCCAGCCTTCCTCGGCAATGGCGATGAGCGCGGCGGCGCGGAGTGCCGCCGGTGTGCTGGAGGTGCTTGGCGCCTTGCGTTCGGATCGCACACTTCTCCTCTCGGCTTGAACGATCGTACAGCAACCATTATCGTTTGGAACGTCCGTTTCATACGATCGTTCAACAAGGAGACCGCAGTGCCTTTCGTCATCTCTGACCTTCTCCGCCGTACCAGCGCGTTGACGGTGGTCGTCGCTCTGAGCACCGCCCACTGGATGTACGGAAACCTGTACGAGGAGGTCGTCACCGCTCCGCCGGCCCTCACGGGAGCCCCGCGCGCCGCGCTGGTCGGACCGCTCGAGCTCGGCAGCCCGGTCTGGTACTACGGACCCACCCTGGTGGTCTCGGTGGTCCTCATGTGGGTTCTGGCTGCTCGACTGCAGCGCGCGAGCAGGGCCGTGGGCATTCCCGGTCCTGCTCGGTGGGTCAGCCGGGGCGCCGTCGCGGTGGCGGTGGCTGGCCTGGCCAAAGCCACCCTGATCATCTTCGTCAATCCGAACTTCAGGAACCCATCGCTGGCCGTCGAGGTTCGTCGTCAGCTCACCAGCCTGTGGCTCGTCGCCAACGGAGCCGTAGTGCTGCTCCTCGCGTTCAGCCTCGTCGCCCTCCTGGTCTGGCGCCCGACCTTGAGCTCACCGGGAAGGGAGATCGCCTAACGACAGCCAGTAGCCGGCGCCTTCCCCGGCAGCCAACGACGCCGAGCTGAGGGCCGAACGCTGTCGCCCACCCGGGTCGGCGCTGAGCACGACTAGTCATCGTCGCTGGGCTGCCACAGCTCGAGGCGGTTGCCTGCGGGGTCCAGGACGTGCGCGAAACGCCCGACGCCGGCCTCCTCGACGACGTCCCCGTCGACGGTCACGTCAGCCTCGCGCAGCTGCGCAAGCATCGCGTCGAGGTCTCGTACCCGGAAGTTGATCATGAACTGCTGTTCGGCCCGCCCGAGGTAGTCGCTGTCCTGAGGGAAGGGAGCCCACACCGTCGGCCCCGCCTCCTGCTGCCACGACACGTCACCACCTTCTTGGCCCGAGTCGATACCGAGGTGCTCGGCGTACCACCTCGCCAGGCCCTGCGGGTCAGCTGACCGGAAGAAAACGCCACCGATGCCTGTCACCCGTTCCATGACCGCCTCCTCCGCTCCACGACGTCGGGTCGCCGGCCCCTCGTGGACACCGGGGGCGGCCCCCCATCAGACTGGCACAGATGGACAGCAGCCGACCAGAGTGTTCGGGTGACCGCAGCCGCCAACGCGGAGCCCGAGGCTGAAGACTGGATTCGGTTCACTCGACCCCCAGCTGCCGCAGGAGCGTCTTGGTGTCCGTGACGTGCCGGGCCGAGTCGCTGTTGTACTCCAGGCACCACAGCAGCTGATAGATGCGCATCCGCTCGAGGTGTCCGTCGATGATCGGAACGGCGCTCCGGTACACCTCCCAGAAGCCGGGTCCGGTCATGTCGTCCCAGAAGGCCATCCGGGCGACGTCGGACTCAGCCGGCCCGGCCCACGCCTTGTCCCAGTCGAGCACTCCGGTCAGCTGCCAGCCATCCCGGGCGGCGCGAAAGAGCAGATTGGCATGGTGCAGGTCGTCATGGGTCAGCGTCGGAGTCTGCTCCGGGACGACGAACAGACTCGCCCTCCGGTCGAGCAGCTCGTCGAACGAGCCTCGGACGCCTTCGTCCATGATCAGCAGGTCGGCGCGACACCGCAGCGCGCTGAGAAGATCCTGTCGGAGTGGCCCCCGGTTGGTGAACTGGCCGAACGAGTTCACCTGGACCGACTGGATCGTCAAGAGGGCTTCGGCGATCTGCTGGTGAGCCCTTCTGAGTTCGTCGTCGTCGAGCAAAGGTCGAACGTGCCGCCACTCGACCCCGTCAAGATGCTCGAGCAACAGGTAGCGCCAGGGCCCGACCAGGTAGGAGGTGTCGACCGCGAGCACTCCGGGGACTCGAGTGCCGGTGGCACGGGCAAGATCCGTCACCGTAGCGGTCCGTTCGTAGTCGATTCCTCGCCGGTTACCGGGGCCCGCGACCTTGAGCACCACCCGGCGCGACGATGGCCCGACCGTCAGCAACAGCACCGCATGATGGACACCGACCTGAAGCGCCTCGACCCGGGTGGTACCGCTCCCCAGCTGTTGGGTGACCACCGTACGAGCGAACTCTTCGAGGACCGGGTCGAGATGGACCGCCGCCGGCCCCTGGGTGCCCGTCATGTCACTGATCATCCCCGACCGTGTGATGACTGGGTGGCGAAGAGCACGGTTCACGCCGGTCACACGCCGTATCCACGGCAGCGGTCTGAGTCCGTCGCTCGCTTCGGTCCGACGAGGGCCGGGCCCCGTCGATCCTGCAGACTCCTCAGATGGACACAGTTGACACTGATGACGGCCAGGAGACCGGACCGTACTACCACGGCACCAGAGCCGACCTGAAGCCCGGAGACCTCTTGGAGCCTGGCTACACCTCCAATTACGGAGAGCGGAGGCGGGCCAACTTCATCTACCTGACCGCAACGCTGGATGCGGCCATCTGGGGAGCGGAACTGGCCGTCGGAGCAGGGGCCGGCAGGATCTATCGAGTGGAGCCAACCGGAGACGTCGAGGACGACCCCAACCTGACCGACCAGAGGTTCCCCGGCAACCCGACGAGGTCATACCGCACCCGGAAGCCCCTGCGAGTCGTCAGCGAAGTCCATGACTGGGTCGGCCACCCCCCTCAAGTGCTCCAGAACATGCTGGACCACCTCGAGCGGCTCAAGCGGCAGGGCATCGAAGCCATCAACGACTGACCGGCCCGGGAGGCTACCGTCGACGTATGAGCCCCGCGAACGAACGACCGTGTCCGTGTGGCAGCGGAGGCGCGTACGAGGAGTGTTGTGGACCGCTGCACGACAACCGCATCCAGGCGGAAACGGCAGAGCAGCTGATGAGGTCGCGCTACGCGGCGTACGTCGTCGGTCGCTTCGATCACGTGTTACGGACCTGGCACCCGCGCACCCGACCTGACAAGATCCTGCCAACGCCCGGTCTGACGTGGACAGGTCTGACCATCGGCTTCACCGAGGACGGCCAGCCGGGCGACGACGAGGGGTTGGTCGAGTTCGACGCCGCGTACCGCACCGGCTCCGGTCAGGGCGTGCAGCACGAGCTCAGTCGGTTCCTGCGACGAGGCGGGCGCTGGTGCTACGTCGACGGTGACGTGAGCTAGCCGCCGGCTGCGGCCACTGCAGCGCCGACTGGCGAGCGACGACCGGCGCTGTGAAACCCGGCTCCGGGGATCTAAGGTGGTGGTAGGCGCGCCGGCGAGACCGTGAGGGCTTCCCCAGCGCGGCAGCTCTCTCGGCGAAGAGGAGATGTGACCGACCTGCATCAGTTGACCTACTGGGCTGTCGCCTTCGTCTTGTTCGTCGTGCTCCCGGTGCTCGCCACCCGCCCACCAGTGCTCCGACGTCTGATCGGCCGGCGGATGAGTCGACTCGGTGCCTGGGCGTGGGTCAGGTTGGCACCTCCGCCCGCGGTGGACCTGCTGGCCGAAGAGCTCTACCGGGCGCGTCGGCTGCAGAGTCTCTACGCCGACGTCGCCCGACTGCAGCGGATCCTGGCGACCGACACCGCGATGTCGGCGACCCGTCAGCTGGGGAACCGACTGGCTCACGCGTGGCTCGTCGCCGAGCTAGAGCGCACCCGGAGACTCTCGCGGAACATCTTCGAGGACCAGGTCTTCGCCGGCTGGGACCCGACTGTGGGGTCGCACGGGCCCGCGGCACCGGTGATGGTGTACGCCCCGCGCCACGGCTCGACCGTGGAAGTTCTCGACATCGGCTGGCGGCACTGACCCCACCACCGGGGTTTCGTCGGCCGTCCCAGGCCACGGCGTAGGATTCGCTCTGACCTAGAGTCGCACCATGAGGAATGCTCGCGTCGTCGTCATCACCGGCGCCACCGACGGGCTCGGGCGGGCCGTCGCCACCCGCGTCGCGTCGAACGGCGATCGGGTCATCCTCCACGGCCGTGACCGGGAACGCTTGGCCACAGCAGCAGCCGAGATCGCGGCCGATACGGGCACGGACCTGCCCGACACCGTGGTCGCCGATCTCTCCAGCCTGGCCGAGGTGCACACCGTGGCCGACCAGCTGGCCGCCGTGACCGACCACATCGACGTGCTGGTCAACAACGCCGGAGTGGGCGGCGGGCAACCCGACGGTACGGAGCGGCGGCTCACCGTCGACGGCCACGAGCTACGGTTCGCGGTGAACTACCTCGCGCCGTTCGAACCTGACCATGAGGTCGTTGCCGCTGTTGGCGCCGGGCGGCCGGATCGTCAACGTCGCGTCCCTCGGCCAGGCGCCGATCCAGTTCGACGACCTCACCCTCGCGCAGACCTACGACGGCTGGTACGCCTACGGGCAGTCCAAGCTCGCCTTGATCATCTGGGGTTTCACCCTGGCCGAGCGGCTCGACGGGATCACCGTCAACAGCCTGCATCCGGGCACGTACATGCCGACCAAGATGGTCCTTGACAACGACATCGCCGAGGTCGACAGCCTCGCGTCGGGCATCATCGCCACCACCCGGCTGATCAGCGCCCCAGGGCTTGACGGCGTGACCGGTCGGTTCTTCGACCGGCTCAACGCTTAGGTCCGGGCGCAGTGGCCGCCGGCGTACGACCCGGCGGTCCGCGATCGCCTCTGGCAGCTCAGCCTGGAGCTGACCGGCGCGCCCGCCCTGCGACAGGGTCAGTCAATCAGTGGCCAGGCTCAGGGAGCGGGCGGCCGGGCTCAGCCCATCAGCGGCTGAACCTCTCGAGCGACGAACTGGACGAAGCCGATGGGGTCGGGCTCGTCAGCGGCAGGTTCGAGCACCACCCGGTGGGCGCCGGCTTCAGCCCAGGCTCTGACGACTCCGCCGGTCAGTTCGGCGTCCCCGGCCTCGGCGGAGACGAACACCGTCAACTGGTGCTCACCCGGCCGACCGGACGCCTGTCGCCCTTCGTGGATCAGCCCGAGAATGCGCGGCAGGTCATCGAGTGTCGTGTCCGAGACCAGGATGGTGCCGTCGCCGACCTCACCGCTGACCCGCAGGCTGTTGGGTCCGACGCCACCGATGTGCAGCGGAGTCGGAGTCTCCGGCGGCCAGACCAGACGGACCCGATCGAGGTTCACGTAGTCCCCGGAGACCGACACCAGGTCGCCGGTCAGCAGGAGACGCAGCGCCCCGATGTACTCCCGCATCAACGTCATCGGCGACCTGGCGCGCACGCCCGACTGTCCCATCCATTCCTGGACGCCGTGACCGAGTCCGGCGATGAATCGGCCCGGGAACAGACGGTCGACGGCCGCGATCTCCATCGCGGCGAGCGTCACGTTGCGCAGCGGTACGGGGAGCAGCCCCACTCCCACCCGCAGCCGCTCGGTCATCCCGAGCAGCGCTGCCGACATCGAGATCCCGCCCTCCCAATAGCTGTCCTCCCATATCCACAGCTCGTCGAGACCGGCCTCCTCGGCCGCCACGGCGACGTCGCGGATACGTTCGGGCGGCAGGTTGGGTCGGGCGATGGCCCCCAGGATGGTCATGACCGCAGTATTGCGGGTCCTCGCGCTCGAGGGCACGTCGACCCGAGGGTGGATGTCGAATGCGAGCGGTCCGCTCCGACGTCTCGTCCGAGAGCACACGACCACGAGGAGCAGAGATGAAGTACATGCTGTTGATCTACGGCAACCACCAGGCCTGGGATGCGATGTCTTCGGAGGGTTTCGGTCGGCTGATGACGGCGCACACCGTGCTGCAGGAGGAACTGACGGCCAGCGGAGAGCTGGTCGACACCAACGAGCTGAGCGTCGAGCAGGCCAGGACCGTGCGAACGACCGACGGCACGCTGGTCGTGACGGATGGACCGTTCAGCGAGTCGAAGGAGATCTTCGCCGGCTACTACCTCATCGACTGCCGCGATCTCGACCGTGCGACCGAGATCGCCGGTCGGCTGGTCGAGTCGGAGTTCGCGCCGATCGAGGTGCGCCGGGTGGGTGGGGACTGAGCCGCAGCGGGCTGCCGCCCATCGATGATCAGTCGACCCTCAGCAGGGCGACCTACAGTGGCACCCATGACCAGGCGCTGGCTGATCGTGCTGATCGTGGCGGCGATGTTGGTGGCCACGCCTCTGCTGGTCAGCGCGCGGCCGGCTCGTAGCTCCGACCTGACGGCCGACGTTCTCGCCACTCGGATCCGCGGCTCCGTCGGGGTGGGCTGGTCGGGCTTCGTGCAGAGCTCGGGTGCCGTGCAGATTCCCAGCAGCGACTCGTTCGCGAGCCTGGCCCAGCTGCTCGGGGAGGACAGCGACCTCCGGGTCTGGTGGCGGTCCGCCGCCGACTGGCGGGTGGACCGGATCCGCAGCACGGGTGAGACCGACCTGTTCCGGCAGGCCGGGACCACGGTGCGCTGGGTCTTCGAGTCCGAGACGGCGACGGTCTCACCCATCTCCACGGTCCGGTTGCCGGACGCGTCCGACCTGCTGCCCTCGTCCCTCGGTCGCTCGATGCTGCAGGGTGCCCGAGCCGAGGAGCTGTCACGACTGCCCTCTCGTCGGGTCGGCGGGATCGATGCGCCCGGCCTGCGGCTGGTCCCGCACTCCGCCGCCGCGACGGTCACCGCGGTGGACATCTGGGCCGACGCTGACTCGGGTCTGCCCCTGCGGGTCGACGTCTACGGCCCCGGCGAGAAGCGTCCGGTCGTCAGCACCGCAGTGCGCGACGTCGATCTCAGCACGCCCGACGCGTCGACCACCGCGTTCGTGGCCGGGGACAGTGTCGAACTGGAGTACGAGGACTCGGTGGACGTGGCCGCGGCAGCCAATGCGCTGTCGGAGTACGACCTTCCCGCCACGCTGGCCGGCCTGGGACCGCGCAACGGTGCCGACCCGGGAGCTGTCGGCGTCTACGGCCGCGGACCCACCACGCTGATCGTGCTGCCGCTCCGGGGCCGGGTCGCCGGTCCGGTGCGTGAGCAGCTCCGCTCCAGTGCCGGGGCGCGCGAGACCGCCGTGGGTACTGTGGCGACCGTAGGTCCGATCGGGATCCTGGTCACCCCGAGACGGCTGGACTCCTCGGGCCGGGGCAGTGCCTTCGTCCTGGCCGGCGCGGTGTCGGCCGCGACGCTCGAGCGGGCTGCGAGCGAGCTGTTGGCCACCCTATGACCGACCTGTCTTCTGTGCCACCGACACCGGGATCGGTGATCCGGACCCGTGCCCTGACCAAGCGCTACGGCGAGCTGCGCGCCGTGGACGCCGTCGACCTGGACGTCCGCGAAGGCGACGTCTACGGTTTCCTGGGCGCCAACGGCTCCGGCAAGACCACGACGGTGCGGATGCTGCTGGGGCTGGTATTGCCGACGTCCGGTGCCGCCCACGTGCTGGGTGAGCCGATGCCTTCGGGCCGGCGGGCCGTGCTGCCGCAGGTTGGTGCGTTGGTCGAGGGTCCTGGCGCGTACCCGCATCTCTCCGGTCGCGCCAACCTCTCGCTGCTCGACGCCAGCGGTGCCGACCGCTTCCCCCGACGAGCCCGCCGGGTCCGGATCGGCGAGGTACTGGAGGAGGTGGGTCTCGACCCGGGCGACCGCCGCCCAACCCGGACGTACTCGCTGGGCATGCGTCAGCGACTCGGCTTGGCCGGTGCGCTGATGCGGCGGCCGCGGCTGCTGGTCCTGGACGAGCCCACCAACGGGCTGGACCCGCAGGGCATCCAGGAGATCCGGCTGCTGCTGCTCCGGCTCAACGAGGGGGGCACGACGATCTTCCTGTCCAGCCACCTGCTCGCCGAGATCGAGCAGATGTGCACCCGGGTGGGCGTGCTCGACCGCGGCCGGCTGGTGCTGCAGGAACAGCTGGACGTGCTGCTCAGCCCGACGGGGCTGGTGTCGGTCCGAACGCCGGATGCCTACCGGACCGCGTCCCTGCTCGGAGACGCCGTGGAGCTGGTGGAGGGCGAACGGCTGCTGGTCAGGGCCGACGACCCCGCTCGCCTGAACGCGCAGCTCGTGGCCGACGGTGTGCGGGTGGCCGAGCTGGCTCCCCACCGGCGAGACCTGGAGCGGATCGTGCTGGAAGCCGGGACGCGGCCGTGATCGGCGTCGAGCTGGCCAAGATGCTGCGCAGGCCTCGCACCTGGGTGATCATCGCCATGCTGGTCGCCCTGCCCACGCTGGTCGCGGTGCTGCTGGCCGTCACCGATCTGGCCCCTCGCCCGGGCACCGGCCCACCGTTCCTGTCGGCGGTGCTCAGCGACGGCACCCTGTTCCCGCTCGCTGCCCTCGGGGTGGTGCTGCCGCTGTTCCTGCCCATCGCGGTGGCGGTCCTCGGTGGTGACGCGATCGCGGGGGAGACGCAGACCGGCACCCTGCGCTATCTGCTCGCCCGTCCCGTCGGGCGCACCCACCTGCTGCTCGCCAAGCTCGTCACCGTGGTGGTGTTCGTGATCATCGCGGTGCTGGTGGTCGCCGCGGTCTCCTACGTGGAGGGCCGGCTGCTGCTCGGGCAGCCGCCGGACGCCGGTACCGTCAGCCTGAGCGGGTCCACGCTGACCCAGCAGCAGCTCGTCGGGCGGACCGCCCTGGCGCTCGGCTACGTGATCGTCTCGATGCTCGGTGTGGCCGCGGTCGCGCTGTTCCTCTCCACCCTCACCACCTCCTCGATCGCGGCCGCGCTGGGCACGGTGGGGCTGCTCATCGCCTCCACCGTGCTGCTGGGGCTGGACGCCGCTGGTGCCCTGCACCCGTTCCTCCCGACGCGCTACTGGCTGTCGTTCGTCGACCTGTTCCGGGACCCGATCCTGTGGCGTGATGTCGTGCGCGGGCTGCTCGTCCAGCTCGGCTACCTGGTGGTCTTCCTGCTGGCCGCCTGGGCCAGCTTCGGCACCAAGGACATCAACGACTGACACGACCGCTGCCCCGACGGCCTGTTGGTCAGCAGTCCATGGCGCTGGGGGGGTGTGGGGACTCGACCCCGAGCACGGTGGCCAGGGCGGCCAGGACCACCGGGTCGCCCGGCAGGCCGGGGTGGGAGGTGGTCGCCGCCGGGCACAGATCCTGGATCACGATATTGAGGGCCCCGTCCAGCGCAGCCGAGTCGGTCGGGGTGACCACCTGATCGGTGGTCGACCGGATCGTCACCCACTGCGGACCGGCAGGCGTCTCATCGCCCGCGTTCAACCGGCGGAGTACGTCACTGGTGGGCACCAGCTGCTCACAGGCTGCCGGGCAGCCACCGGCCAGCTCCAGACCGAGCGCGGCCTGGCTGGTCCCGTGCTGGGGCGATCCGAGGGTCAGCACCCGGCGGGCCACCGCGTCGCCACCGTCGTTGCGCACCCACAACCGCGCGACCACACCACCCGCGGAGTAGCCGATCAGGTCCACCGACGGTGCGCCGGCTGCGGCCATGGTCTGGGCGGCCACCGCCCCCAGGTGTCGGGCCTGCTCACCCAGATCTCCGGTTCCGTCGCCGACCATGGGGACGATCACCACCTGCCTCCCGGCCGTTCGGAGGGCCGCGGCCAGCGGTGCCAGTGAGTCGCCGTTGCCGCCGTACCCCGGTACCAACAGCACCGGTCCGGGTTCATCCTGCGGGACTTGAGCAGTGGAGGGGACGGCCCTGACCACCAGCACCACGACCAGAGCGAGCACGAGCAGCACGGCTAACCCGACGACGCCCAGCACGACGCGCCGCCGCTGGGGCGAAAGAGCATCGAGCACGACGACTCCGAGGGTGGGTGTCGGTGGAGGAGAACCCAGGCTAGAGCGACGGTCCAAGAGGTCAGGCCCGCGGATCAGCGGGAGCGCAGCTGAAGCCGCAGCACCACGCCGGCATGGTCGGACGGCCACAGACCGGTCGCTGGGTCGCGGTCGTCGAGGAGGGTGCCGGTGACCTGACCGCCGCCGGCCACGACCTGGTCACCGTTCGCCGCTCGGACGAGCACCAGGTCGAGGCGTCGGCGAAGCGCGCTGGCGTCGGGGTCGTCGACGGACTCGCTGAACCCCGAGGTGAACCCTGGTCCTGCCGCCGCCCCGGACTGGATCCACTGGTCCCGAAAACCGGCGCCGGTGATCGCTCGGTAGGCGGCGTCAGGGGCCACCGACTCACCCGCCGACGGCTGGGAACTCTCCGGATCGGAGTTGCAGTCGCAGACGACCACGGTGGTCTGGTCTGTGCGGGCGACCAGCCCACTGACCAGCTCCTGGGCCTGGGTCAGCGCGACGGCGGAGCTCTGGGACTCCAGATGGGTGGTGACGAAGCGGAACCGGAGCGGCCCGGCCGCCACCTCCACCCAGGCGTAGCCGCGGACGAAGCTGAAGGGCAGGCCGGCCAGATCCAGCTCCGTGTGCTGAGCGTACGAACGTCCGCCGCTGTCCAGCACGTGGATTCCCGAGCTCTGCCGGGCCAGCACCACGTCGCGAATGGTCAGCCGGACGTCTCGGGTCTGGCGGGCCGTACCCGCGAAAGGATCACCCGTGAAGGCCGGCGCCTCGACGTCGGACTCTGACTGGACCGCCGCCACCTCGTAGGGGACTCCGCGTGCAGCCAGCTGAGTCCGCAGCAGCTCGAGGAAGTCCACGTCGACCTCGGTCGCGTTCGGCTTCCCCAGCTGATCCAGCTGGAGGGGTCCGTGCCGCCAGAGGGCCACCTCCTGCAGTCCCACCAGGTCCGGCCGGGTGGCCGTGATCTCGTCGGCCAGGAGCCCGCTGCGGACGCGGAAGTCCGTCCGGTCGACGACCGTCCGCAGCTCGTGGGTGGCGTGACCGAGGGCGATCAGGGCGTCGCGGCCGCCCAAGCCCTGGACCGCACGAACCGGTCGGGTGATGTCCCCACCCAGATAGAGGTTGCGCGTCATCACGGTCACCGGATCGATCCCGCCGGGAGCCCGCGGGCCGATGACCGCCGCGGCGACCGCACAGCCGATGATGACCAGAGCCAGCAGCGCCCTGGCTGGGTCAGCTGCTCTGGAGGTGCGCGCCGGTGAGGTCGAGGTGGTCATCAGCGGTCGACAGCGGTCGTCCCCTCGGGCTCAGCGGTGCCGGACCTCCATCGTAGAGCGTCGACCCCATGGCCCGGGTCGACGCCGA
>JBBRYD010000040.1:0-28715 GCA_038238065.1 Propionibacteriales bacterium
CGGCCCTGCAGGAGCTGCGGAACGTGAGCCTGCAGCACGCCGCCAACGCCAACGTGATCGCCTACTCGAAGAAGTCCGGCGACGACGCGGTCATCGTGATCACCAGTCTCAACCCGCAGGAGATCGAGGAGAGCGAGATCTACCTCGACATGGAGGCGCTCGGGCTCGGCACCCGCGACGTCTTCCTGGTCCACGACGAGATGACCGGACAGACCTGGCGCTGGGGGCAGCACGCGTACGTCCGGTTGACCCGCGACGACCCGGCGCACATCCTCACGGTGCGGCGACCGGGTGCCGGCCCGGCCTTCTCGACCCCCGTGCCATCGACCCCGTGAGCGCCGTGGTCGACCGAGAAGCCGCTGAGCAGCTTCTCGGCTACATCACCGGCGCCCGGTGGTTCGCCGGTAAGGGCCGGTTGGCCGAGCTCTCCGGCGTCACGCCGCTCCCCTGGCTGACCGAGGTCGCCGCCTGGCCGGCCGTCCGGTTCGAGGTGGCCGAGATCAGCTATCTGGCCGACGAGGATCCGGAGTCGGGTGTGGCGGAGGTCGAGCCGGAGGTGGGGTCCACCGAGCTCTACCAGCTGGCGGTGTGCTACCGGACGGCGCCGCTGCCCGGTCTGCGGCACGCCGAGATCGGGCGGTTCACCGATCCCGAGCTGGGGTCGGTGGTGGCCTACGACGCCATGCAGGATCCTGACGCCTGTCGGCTGATCCTGGAACGGCTGGTCGAGCCGCGCCGCTTGGCCGACGACGACTCGCGGGTCAGCTTCCATCTGGTCTCCGGCGACACCTTGAGCAGCGACCTGGAGCCGCGGATCTTCACCGGTCAGCAGAGCAACACGTCGGTGATGTTCGGCGATACCGCCATGCTCAAGCTCTTCCGCCGGCTGGAGATCGGCCACAACCTCGACATCGAGGTGCATGAGTCGCTCAGCCGGTCAGGCGTCGCGGACGTGGCCCAGCTGTACGGCTGGATCGAGGCGAGCTGGCCCGGCCCGGCTGTTGACGGTCTGGACAACCTGAGCGCCGACCTGGCCATGATGGTGGAGAAGCTCGCCGACGCCGAGGACGGCTGGGGGCTGGCCCTTGACTCGCTGCGCGACGGCACGGACTTCGCCGGCCTGAGCCGCGACCTCGGCCGAGCGCTGGCCGAGATCCACGGCGCCCTGCGGGGCGCTTTCCCGACCGCCGAGGTGAGCGGTGGCCGGATCGCGGCGGTGATGCAGTCCCGGCTCTCCGTGGCGGCCGGGATCGCTCCGGCCCTGCGGACGCACGTGCCGGGTCTGAGCCGGTGCTTCGGCGCGCTGGCCCCGACCACGCTGGCCACCCAGCGCGTGCATGGTGACTTCCACCTCGGCCAGACCCTGCACACGCCGAGCGGCTGGAAGATCATCGACTTCGAGGGCGAACCGGTCAAGACGCTGGCCGAGCGGGCCGAGCCGGACAGCGTCTGGCGCGACGTGGCCGGCATGCTGCGGTCGTTCGACTACGCCGCCGCCAGCGTCCCGGGACCGGAGAGCGCAGCGTGGGCCGACGGCAGTCGCGTGGCCTTCCTGGAGGGCTATGCAGGCGGACCGTTGGAGCCGGGCGACGAGGCCGTGCTCCGCGCGTACGTGGCCGACAAGGCGACGTACGAGGTGGTCTACGAGGTGCGCAACCGACCTGACTGGGTCAACATTCCACTCGCGGCCGTCGCCGCGATTGCATCAGCGTCGGCCACGGCCGACCGGTAGAAGGAGCGCACGTCATTGGATTCGATCCGACCGGTGGACTGCTGGGCTACGAGCTCAGCGGCTTTCACGAGGGCCACGACACCGAGTGCTACAAGCGGCTCGGGGCCATCGAGGTCACCATCGAGGACTCCGACCGCGGGCCCATCTCCGGGACCCGCTTCTCCGTCTGGGCCCCGAACGCCCAGGCGGTCCACCTGGTCGGCGACTTCAACTGGTGGAACGGCGACAACTCCGCCATGCACCTGCTGCCGGGCTCGGGCGTCTGGGCGCTCTTCGTCGAGGGGGCCGGCACCGGCTCGCTGTACAAGTTCGAGGTGTGCGGTAGTGACGGGGTCTGGCGGACCAAGGCCGACCCGATGGCCCGCTTCGCCGAAGCCGCGCCGCACACGGCGTCCATCGTCTACCACAGCCAGTACAACTGGGGCGACGACCAGTGGCTGTGGTTCCGCGGCCAGAAGAAGCCCCACGAGGAGCCGATGAGCATCTATGAGGTGCACATCGGGTCCTGGCGCAAGGGGTTGAGCTATGTCGAGCTGGCCAAGGAGCTGGTCGAGTACGTCAGCTGGCAGGGTTACACCCACGTCGAGTTCATGCCCGTCGCGCAGCACCCGTACGAGGGCTCCTGGGGCTACCACGTCACCGGCTACTTCGCCCCGATGTCGAAGTTCGGCTCTCCTGACGAGTTCCGCTACCTGGTCGATCAGCTGCACCAGGCGGGGGTCGGGGTGTTGATCGACTGGGTGCCCGGCCACTTCGCCACGGACCCGTGGGCGTTGCAGCGCTTCGACGGGACCGCGCTCTACGAGCACGAGGACCCGCGGCTGGGCTGGCACCCGGACTGGGGCTCCTACATCTTCAACTTCGGCCGCAACGAGGTGAAGAGCTTCCTGACCGCGAACGCCTACTACTGGCTGCACGAGTTCCACGTGGACGGTCTCCGGGTGGACGGTGTGGCCTCCATGCTCTACCTCGACTACTCCCGTTCGGCTGGGCAGTGGGTGCCCAACAAGTACGGCGGCAACGAGAACCTGGAGGCCGTCGAGCTGCTGCAGACGACCAACAAGCACAACTACCAACGCGAGCCCGGCACGGTGATGATCGCCGAGGAGTCCACCTCGTGGCCGGGGGTCACCCGCTCGGTCGACGACGGTGGTCTCGGGTTCGGCTTCAAGTGGAACATGGGCTGGATGAACGACTCGCTGCGTTACTACGGACGCGAGCCGATGTATCGCCAGTACCACCACAACGAGATGACGTTCGCGATGTCGTACGCCTACTCGGAGAACTACGTGCTGCCGATCAGCCATGACGAGGTGGTGCACGGCAAGGGATCCATGTTCGAGCGCGCACCGCAGGACGAGTGGCGCAAGTTCGCCACCATGCGCGCGTTCTACTCCTTCATGTGGGCCCACCCCGGCAAGCAGCTGCTCTTCATGGGCACGGAGTTCGGGCAGCGGCGGGAGTACTCCGAGCAGCGCAGCCTCGACTGGGACCTGACCAACCAGTGGGGCCACCGCGGCGTACAGCGCGCCGTCAAGGACCTGAACACCGTCTACAAGGCGCACCCGGCGTTGTGGAAGCTGGACACCGACCCGGCCGGCTTCTCCTGGATCAACGCCGACGACCACGGCGGCAACGTCTTCTCGTTCATGCGGTACGACGGTGAGGGCGAGATGCTCGCGGTGGTGGTGAACTTCTCCAGCGAGCCGCGCCCCGACTACCGGGTCGGACTGCCGGCCGTGGGCGTCTGGGAAGAGGTGTTCAACTCCGACGCCGAGGTCTACGACGGCTCCGGGAAGTTCGGGAACCTGGGCCAGGTGGTGGCCAAGTCCGTCCCCTCGAACGGCTACCCCGCGTCGTCGACCGTGACCATCCCGCCCCTGGCGGCCGTGTTCCTGGTGCTGGTGCCGGTGCCCGAGGAGGAGCAGCCGGAGCCGGAGAAGGTCGCGGTCGGCACAGTGGCTGCCGCCAAGCGGGCGACCCCCGGCCGCTCGGCGACCGACGGTAGTGCGACCCGGGCGGCGAAGCGGGCGGCGCGGCCCAAGAAGGCGGCGCCGAAGGCCTCGGAAGCCCAGACCGCCGAGCCGGGTGACTGAGGCCGGGATCCGGGTCGAGGAGGCAGGCGACGGCACCGCGGTGCTGGGCTGGCCGGCCGAGATCGAGCCGGAAACCCTGGTGAGGGCCGTGCAGGCGGCCGCCGACCAGGCGTTGGGTCGAGGACTGCGTCGCCTCGAGATCCGCGTGTCCGGCAGTGACGGTTTCGGCCGCCGGGCCGCCGTCCGGGCGGGTTTCCGGTACGAGGGGACGCGCCGCCAGGTCATGCCGCTGCCGAACGGCGAGTTCGGGGACCTGCTGGTCTTCGGACGGTTGGCCTCGGACCTGATGGGCGGCGCGACCGGCTTCTCCGCGGTGATGAACTCGGCGCTGCCCCGCAAGCGCCTCATCGCCCACGTGCTGATGCGCGACGCGGACGGTCGGATCCTGCTCTGCGACACCCAGTTCAAGACCGACTGGGAGCTGCCCGGCGGCATCGTGGAGCCCGGCGAGCCGCCCCGGGTCGGGGCGGAACGTGAAGTCAGGGAGGAGCTGGGCATCGACCTCGTGGTGGGTCGGTTGCTGGTGGCTGACTGGATGCCGCCCTATCTCGGCTGGGACGACGCCCTGGAACTGATCTACGACGGCGGCACCGTCACCGCGGCCGAGCTCGAGCACTACGTGCTGCAGCCCTCGGAGATCAAGGCGGCCCGGCTCTGCACGCTGAGCGAGGCGGCCGCGCTGGTCACCCCGCTGTCGCACCGTCGGCTGACCATCGCCGCGGGACTGCAGCCGCCGGCCACGGTGTACCTGGAGGACGGCGTGGTGCCAGGGAGCTGAGCCCCTGCTCCGCCGACCTCAGTCGCCCCGCCGCAGGACCCGCCCCGCGAGCGCTCCGGTGGGCCGCCCGTCGGCCAGCGCGGGCACTCCGTTGACGTACACCGTGTGGATCCCGACCGCGGCCTGTCGCGGGTTCGGGTAGGTGGCCGTGTCGATGATCGCGTCCGGGTCGAACAGCACCAGATCGGCGGCGTAGCCTTCCCGGACCAGCCCCCGCCGGGCCAGCCGAAGCCGCTCCGCCGGCCGGCCCGTGAGGTGGTGCACCGTCTCCTCCAGGCTCATCAGCCCGAGCTCGCGACAGTAGTGCCCGAGGTAGCGCGGAAACGTGCCCCAGGCCCGCGGATGCGGCTTGTCCCCGACCAGGATCCCGTCGCTGCCGCCGGTGTGCACCCGATGCTGCATCACCGCACGGACGTTCTCCTCGTGGCCCACGTGCTGCAGGATCCCGGTCCCGAGCCGATCTCCCTGCAGCAGCGCCACGAAGACCGCGAACGGCTCCCGCGCGGAGTCCGCGGCCAGGTCCGCCACGGTATGCCCGACCGCGCCACCGAGCTCGGGATGCCGGACCCCGCTGATCTCGATGGTGTCCCACTCCACCACCACGCCGTGCGCGCCGTCGGATCCGTGCACCTCCAGATCGGCCTGGATCCGCTGCAGCAGGACGGGGTCCTCGAGCCGGTCCAGCGTGGCCAGCGCCCCGCCGGCCGACGCCCAGCTGGGCAGCATCGCGGCCAGCGTGGTGGCACCGGCGAGGTAGGGATAGCTGTCCAGGGTGATGTCCACCCCGTCAGCCAGCGCCGCGTCGATCAGGTCCAGCAGCTGAGGCGCCTGACCCGCGTTGGGTCGAAAGTTCAGGGTGGCGTGGGCGAGGTGCAGCGGACACCCGGTGACCCGGCTCAGCTCGATCATCTCGGCGTAGGCCGCCAGAGCGTCTCGCCCGTACGAACGGTGGTGCGGCGCGTAGAAGCCACCGGCCCCGGCCACGGTTCGGCAGAGCGCGGCCAGCTCCGCCGTGCTGGCGTACATGCCCGGCGTGTACGTCAGCCCCGACGACATCCCGACGGCGCCCTCGTCGAGTCCCGTCCGCACCAACTCCTGCATCTGGGCGATCTGGTCGGGGCTCGCCGGTTCGTCGTCGAAACCCATCACCATCGCCCGGACCGTGCCCTGGGGAACGAGGTAGGCCGTGTTGGTGGCGATCCCGGAGTCCAGCCGAGCGAGATAGCCCGCCACGCTGCGCCACGACCAGTCGAAACCGGCGGGGTCGTCGTTCCAGCCCGCGATCTGCTGGCGCATCGCGGCCAGCACGCCGTCGTCGACCGGGGCGTAGGACAGTCCGTCCTGGCCCAGCACCTCGGTGGTGACTCCCTGACTGATCTTGGCGTAGTGCTCCGGTCGCGCCAGGATCTGCAGGTCCGAGTGTGCGTGCATGTCGATGAAGCCGGGACTCAGCACCAGCCCAGCGGCCTCGACCACGTCCGCAACGCCCCGTTCGGTGGGATCGACGGAGCCCGCGTCGACCAGCGTGACGATGCTTCCTGCCTGCAGGAGCACGTCGGCGCGGTACCGGGGCGATCCGGTGCCGTCCACCACCGTGGCCTCGCGGATCAGCGTCCTCACCGGCGGCATGGCAGCCATCATCGCCGACGACCCGAGGGCTCCGCGACCGGGCAGGCTAACGTCGACCTTGACCGAGAGGATTCCCCGATGACCCAGGACAGGACAGCATGACCGAGGTCAAGACAGTATGACCGGCCACAAGACAGTGGTGTTGACCACTCACGCGCCGGCACCCGCCCATGTGTTCTCCCAAGGCGTCCGCAAAGGGGGCCTGCTCCAGGTGTCGGGCCAGGGCCCGGTCGACCCGGCCACCAACCACTACATCGGCATGGGTGACGTCACCGCCCAGACGTACCGGACCCTGCACAACGTCAAGGCGGTCCTCGAGGCCGGAGGTGCGTCCATGGAGGACGTCATCATGCTCCGCGTCTACCTGACCACCCGGGTCGACTTCGCCGAGATGAACAACGCCTACGGCGCCTTCATCACCGAGTTCGTCCCCAGCGGTGCCCTCCCCTGCCGCACCACGGTCTTCGTCGACCTCCCCAACGAAGACATGCTGGTCGAGATCGACGCCCTCGCCGTCCTCTGACCGCACCCGGTCACGCTGCTGAGCCCTCTACACTCTCGTGCGCCCGCTGCAGGGGCGCAGCGTCACCGTAAAGGGCTCAGCGTCATCCTGAGTATGGGCCCGCGCTCAGAACAGCGCCGACATCAGACCTCTCCGCGCCTTGAGCACCCGCTCGTCCGCGTTCCCCAACGTCTCGAACAGCTCCAGCAACCGCAGCCGTGCCTGGTCCTTCTCGGCCCCGGCCCGGGTCCGGATGAGCCCGAGCAGCCGGTCGAAGGCGGCGTCCACCTTCCCGATGACGAGCTCGATGTCGGCGGCGTCCAGCTGCGCCGCGAGATCGGTCTGATCGGCGGCGGCCTTGGCCAACGCCTGGTCCGGATCGAGCACGGCGGTCCGAGCCAGCAGGCCGGCCTGGGCCTTGCCGGCTTTGGCTTCGGCGTCGCCGGGGTTGGCGGCCAGCAGCTTGTCGAACTCGTCGCGGGCGGAAGCGAAGTCGCCCCGCTCCAACGCCTCGTCCGCGGCGGCGAACCGGGGATCGGCCACCGGGGCCTCGTCGCCGACCGGCTCATCCACGGGTCCGCCCGCCACCGGGTCGGCGCGACCCACGATGCCGTTGGCCACGGCGGCCTTGATCAGCTCGTCGAGGTAGGGCAGCACCTGCTCCTGGGGCAGCACGCCCTGGAACAGCGGGGCGATCTGGCCCCCGATCACCCCGACCACGGTGGGTACGGCCTGTAGCTGCAGCGCCTGCACGAGCTGCGGCGCGACGTCGACGTTGACCCGGGCGACCAGGTATTTGCCGCCCGCCGCTGCCGCCGCTGCGGCCAGCGCGTCCGACAGGGTCTGGCCGGTCGAGACCCGCGGGGAGTAGAACTCCACCACCACCGGGTGCTTGACCGACTTGCGCATCACCTGCTCGTCGAACGTCTGCTCGGTCACCTCGACCACGTAGGAGCCCCCACCGCTCGCCGTCCGACCGCCGGCCGGGGGTGGCGTGGCCGCCTGCTTGGCTCGCTGGGCTAGCTGGGATAGGTCGACGGCTCCGGGACGGTTGAAACTTGACGCACTCATGACAGACATCCTCCCAAAGATGCCAACTCCCGTCGCGCACGGGCCGCACGGCGGACCCAGAGGTGGCCTCCCGTGACGAGAAAGCGGCGCCGCCTGGTTACAACGGCCACGCATGTGGGCAGAATGGCGGCTATGGCTCATCCCCGCGCCGGCCAAGTGGCCCTGCCCGAAGATCTCATCGACGTCGACGCCGTGATCAGTGCGTACTACGACCTCACTCCCGACCCGACCAACCCGGACCAACAGGTGGTCTTCGGTACCTCCGGACACCGCGGCTCCAGCCTCGACACGGCGTTCAACGACGCCCATATCGCGGCCACCACGCAGGCCATCGTGGAGTACCGCGCGTCGCAGGGCATCACCGGACCACTCTTCATCGGCAAGGACACGCACGCCCTCTCCTCCCCGGCCTGGACCACCGCGATCGAGGTGCTGCTCGCCAACGGCGTCACCGTCTGCTCCGAGAAGGACGACGAGTACACCCCGACCCCCGCGGTGTCCCGGGCCATCGTGGTGCACAACGCCACCGCGAGCAGCTCTGACACCGCCGACGGCATCGTCGTCACTCCCTCGCACAACCCGCCCCGCGACGGAGGATTCAAGTACAACCCGCCGCACGGCGGGCCGGCCGACACCGACGCCACCAGCGTGATCGCGGCCCGGGCCAACCAGCTGCTCGCCGACGGGTCGGACATCAGACGCTCGCCGTTCGCGGCGGTCGAGCCCGACCTCAACCGCTTCGACTACATGACCCGCTACTGCGACGACCTGGTCAACGCCCTCGACGTGGACGCGATCCGCGACGCTGGGGTGCACATCGGCGCCGATCCCCTGGGCGGCGCCAGTGTGCACTACTGGTCCTACATCGCCGACACGTTCGACCTCGACCTGACCGTGGTCAACCAGGCGGTCGACCCGCAGTTCGCGTTCATGACCCTGGACACCGATGGCAAGATCCGGATGGACTGCTCCTCGCCGAACGCGATGGCCAGCCTGATCGCCAACAAGAGTGCCTACGCCATCTCCACCGGCAACGACGTCGACTCCGACCGGCACGGCATCGTCACCCCCGACTTCGGCCTGGTGAACCCCAACGCCTACCTCGCGGTGGCCATCCAGTACCTCTTCGCCAACCGGCCCGGCTGGAAGGCCGACGCCGGCATCGGCAAGACCCTGGTGTCCTCGTCGATGATCAACCGGGTGGCCGACGACCTCGGCCGCAAGCTGGTGGAGGTCCCGGTCGGCTTCAAGTGGTTCGTCGACGGCTTGCGGTCCGGCTCCATCGGCTTCGGGGGCGAGGAGTCGGCCGGCGCCTCGTTCCTCGCCCGGGACGGCAGCACCTGGACCACCGACAAGGACGGCATCCTGCTGGCTCTGCTGGCCAGCGAGATCCAGGCCGTGACCGGCCGGTCTCCCAGTGAGCACTACGCCGACCTGACCGCCAAGCACGGCTCACCGGCTTACGCCCGGGTCGACGCCCCCGCCAACCGCGAGCAGAAGGCCAAGCTGGCCAAGCTGGACTCGTCAGCGGTCACGGCCACCGAGCTGGCCGGAGAGAAGATCACCGACATCCTGACCACAGCCCCCGGCAACGGGGCGGCCATCGGCGGGCTCAAGGTGGTCACCGAGTCGGCCTGGTTCGCGGCCCGCCCCTCCGGCACCGAGGACGTGTACAAGATCTACACTGAGTCGTTCCAGGGACCCGAGCACCTGGCCCGCGTCCAGGAAGAGGCCCGCGCGGTCGTCTCCGCCACGCTGGGCGGGTGACTCCTGGCCGCGCGTTCGGCTGCCGAACGACGAGTGCGTGAGGGCGGCTAGGCGGCGGCGCATAACCTGACGAGGTGACCACCACCGAGCTCCCCGTCGCGGCGGGAACCCCGGGGTCTGACTGGACCTGGTTGCGGGACGAGCTGCCGCCCCTGATGCGGTTGGCGACCGTGCTGACCGGCGACCCGGGTCGAGCCAGCTCCCTGGTGGCCCAGGCCCTGGCTCGCGAGAAGCGTGGTCGGGACGACTTCCCGGAGGCAAGGCTGCGCCAGCTGGTCGTCCGGCGCTATCTGGTTTCCGGCGACGGGGCGCCACAGGACCGGTTGGCGCACGCGTGCCTGGCCCTGCGGCACTTCGCGGGGCTCACCCTGGCCGAGACGGCGACGGTGGTCGACCGTCCGGTCAGCCAGGTGGCGGCCGAGCCGTCGACCGACGAGCTGCATCCGCAGCACCTGCGGGCGGCGCTGAACCGGCTGGCCGACGCCGCACCCGACCCGACAACCGTGCTGGCCGAGCTGGACCTGGCGGCCCGCCAGATGGGGGCGCGGCGACGGCGACGTCGGGCTCTGGTCGTGCTGGCCGCAGTCGTGGTCGCCCTGCTGGTGCTGGTCCCGGTCGTGGTGCTGCCGCGGTTGCCGGGCGGCACCCGGACCGCCGGCGTGTGGTCGCTGGTACACCAGGTGAAGCCACCGACAGGGTGGACCCTGGTCGACCACAGCATCTCGCCGACCGTCGAGTCGACCACGTTGAGACCGGACGCGGGGGCTGGGGGCCAGACGGGGAACTGCGAGATCCAGGTGTACGTCCCCGGTGGTCTGGTCCTCGACACGCTCCCGCAGCCACGAGAGGCGGTCCGGGTGCACGGTCACCAGGCCTTCTTCGGCGCCGGCGACGGCCTCGACTGGGGTCCGTTGCTGGCCTTCCGGTACGCCAGCGACGCGTGGACCCTCGTCCAGTGCCCGCAAGACGCCCGGCTGGACAAGGTCAAGCTGATGTCCCTGGCCACGGCGGTGACCTTCCGCTCGAGCGCGCTGGCGCTGCCCTTCAAGCTCTCCACCGTCCCCGCCGGCTACCGGGTGGAGTCGGCGACGCAGGGTCTCTCGCCGGTCAGCGCTGAGCTGATCCTGGCCATGACGGAGATCCGGGTGGGCGACGCCGACATGGCCGTCTCCTACACCCCGCTGGATCGGCCGTCCAACGACGGGGCCACCCGCCATCTGCAGATCAACGGCCGACGGGCCTTCGTGGACGACGCATCCTCCCACCCCCGGCTCTGCATCGCGGCCGACAGCTCCTACGTCTGCCTCAGTGCCTACTGGCCGTTGGGTGACTGGCCCGCCCGCGCGCCGCTCCCGGTCAACATGGGCCCGGTGCTCATGGCCACGGCTCGGCAGCTTCAGCTGGTCGACGACCTCGGCAGCGTCGACTCCTGGTACCCGAGTCAGAACGCCATCCCGGCCGGCTGAGTCGCTTCCGGCCCGAGCTGCCGACGCGTCTACCCCGGCCCTGGCGGCGGATAACGAAGGCCTTCTCCCGCCCAGATGTACCCCGAGGACCACCGGGATGAACTCTCGGTGACATCTGCCGAGAAGACGTCTTCCCGGATCGACGTGGTGAGGATCTGGGCGGCAGGGTTGAGCCGTGACTGAAGCTCTGTTCATCTTGGCTGTGGTGGTCGTGACGGCGTTGGCCTTCGACTTCACCAATGGTTTTCACGACACGGCGAACGCGATGGCGACCTCGATCGCGACGGGTGCCCTGAAGCCGAAAGTGGCAGTGGCGCTGTCGGCACTCCTCAATCTGGTCGGTGCTTTTTTGTCGATCGAGGTGGCGTTGACGGTGAGCAACAAGGTCGTCAACATCCAGGGCGCGAACGGGAGCCCGCTGCCCGGTCTGATGGGGACGCCGATCTTGACGATCGTGTTCGAGGGCCTGGTGGGTGGCATCTTGTGGAACCTGGTCACCTGGCTGCTGGGCTTGCCGTCGTCGTCCTCCCATGCGTTGTTCGGTGGGTTGATCGGCGCGGCCATCGCCGCCCTGGGCACGCACGGCGTGAAGTGGGACGGGGTCGTGTCCTCGATCGTCATCCCCGCGGTGGCGGCGCCGGTGGTCGCCGGGTTGGTGGCCACGGTTGGCACCTGGTTGATCTATCGGATCGCGAGCAACGTGCCTGAGGAGCGTCGGGAGCGGGGTTTCCGGTGGGGTCAGATCGGGTCGGCGTCGTTGGTGTCGCTGGCCCACGGCACCAACGATGCGCAGAAGACGATGGGGGTGATCACGTTGGCCCTGATCGCGTACGGGTCGTGGCAGGACCTGCACGCCATCCCGTTGTGGGTCAAGGCGGCGTGTGCGTTGGCGATCGCGGCCGGCACCTATATCGGAGGGTGGCGGGTGATCCGGACGCTGGGCAAGGGCTTGGTGGAGATCTCCTCGCCGCAGGGCATGGCGGCGGAGGCGTCGTCGGCGGCGATCATCTTGTCCTCCAGTCATCTGGGGATGGCCCTGTCCACGACGCACGTGGCGACAGGGTCGATCCTGGGTTCGGGGGTGGGGAAGAAGGGTGCCCAGGTGCGGTGGGGGGTCGCAGGGCGGATGGCTGTGGCCTGGGTGATCACCTTGCCGGCGGCGGCGGTGGTGGGCGCGCTGTGCTGGTACCTGGCGCACGGGATCGGCGGCACGGTCGGTGTCGGGGTGGTGTTCGTCGTCTTGCTGGTCGCCGGTGGGGCGATCTTCCGTCACTCCCGCAAGACTCCGATCTCGCACGACAACGTGAACGCGCAGTGGGAGGGCGGACTGGTCCCGAGTACAGCCGAGCCCGCTCCTCGTCGTGCTGCTGCCGACGTGAACGCCTGAGAAGGGACGACTGATGGATATTCTGACCAAAGCCCTCGGCGCCCTGTGGCAGGTCCTGCTGGTAGGGATCCTGCTCGGTGCCGGCCTGCCGGCCCTCTTCGCCCTCGGCCTGCGATCCCTCAACACCGGCCGGGTCCACGCCGCCACGGCGGGAGCCGGTGGCTACGACGCCTCGGACGCTGAGAGCGGCCGCGACAGCTCCAAGCCCAGCCCGGCCGGCCTGGCCGGGGCGATCGTGTGCTTCACCATCTTGATCGCCGCGGTCGTCTTCGGCATCATCGTCATCATCTTCGGCAACCAGATCTTCGGATAGAGCGGACTCCGTCGACATCATGGCTCTTCCTCCCGTGCTGAACTCCATCGTCGCCTGGCTCCGGGCCGGCTACCCGTACGGCGTTCCGGAGAGTGACTACATCCCGCTGCTGGCCCTGCTGGCCCGCCGGCTGACCAGTGACGAGGTGACCGCCGTGGCGGCCGAGCTCGGGCGTCAGGACAGCAACGGCAGCCGGCCCACCCACGATCTGCCTGGTCAGGTCACCGTCGACAACGGAGACATCGGCGTGCTGATCACCAAGATCACCAACGAGCTGCCCCGCGAGGAGGACATCGCGCGGGTGCGGTCTCGACTGGCGGCCGCCGGCCCGTTCCTGTGATCGGTAGCTCAGGCGCGCGGGGAGCTGCGCTGGACGGGCACCTGGTCACCCTCGGCCCGCCTGCCGTCGCTCGGCAGGGGTGGAGCCAGTAGGCCCCGGGTCCGCGTTCAGCACCGTGGGGCACCACGACCGAGACGGGTGACCTTCGGCCCTTCCAGCCGGGCGACCGGGCCTGAACCCGACCAGTTGTCAGTCCGGATCGCTAGCGTCGCTGTCATGACCAATACACACTTCGTTCTCGTACCCGGGTTCTGGCTGGGCGGGTGGGCCTGGGACCGGGTGGCGCCGGGACTCCGGGCGGCGGGGCACCAGGTGACGGCGGTCACCCTGCCGGGTCTGGGGCCCACCGACGCCGACCGCGCGGCTGTCACGCTGGACGACCAGGTCAGGGCGGTGCTGGCCACGGTCGAACGGGCCGGATCCCACGTCGTGCTCGTCGCGCACAGTGGGGCCGGCAAGGTCGTGTCCGGTGTCCTGGACCGCCGGCCCGACGCCGTCGGGCGCATGGTCTACGTGGACAGTGGACCGTCTTCGGATGGGGCCGGAGAGACCCTGCCCCCCGAGGTCACCGAGCTACGTTTGCCGAGCTGGGAGGAGCTGAGCGCCGGCGGGTCGCGGCTCGATGGGCTCAGCACCGCCGACCTGGACGAGTTCCGCACTCGCGCCGTGCCTCAGCCGGCCGGGCCGGTCCGCGAACGCATCCACCTCGACAACCCGACCCGCCGACGCGTGCCCAGCACCATCGTGGCCTGTTCCTTCCCCGCAGCGGTGGTGGCCCGGATGGCTGCCGAAGGCAACCCGATGTTCGTCGAAGTCGCCCAGCTCAGCGATCTCGACTACGTCGACCTGCCGACCGGCCACTGGCCCATGTGGAGCCGACCTGACGACCTGGCCGCCGCCCTGATCCAGACGGCCGGCCGATCGGGTTGACCGGGCCGGAGATGCGCGGCAGGTGGTGGTCAGAAGCGGGCGTGCTCGGTGTACTCACCCCACACCGAGCGCAGCGCGTCACAGATCTCTCCGAGGGTCGCCTCGGCGCGGGCCGCGGTCAGCGTCGGTTCGATCAGGTTGTCGCTGCCGTTCGCGGCGCGGACGAGCGCGTCGATTGCGGCCGTGACCGCCCCCTCGTCGCGCGCAGCCCGACGGGCGGCCAGCACCCGACTCTGCTCGGTTTCGACCTCGTGGCTGACCCGGAGGATCTGCAGCTCACCGGTCACGGTGGACGTATGACAGTTGACGCCGACCACCCGTTTGTCACCCAGCTCCTGCTGCATCTGGTACGTGAACGACGCGTCCGCGATCTCGGCGGAGAACCAGCCGTCCTCGATGCCGCGGAGCAAACCGGAGGTGACGGGGCCGATCTCGTGATGCGCCCGATCGCCCCCGCCCATCTCGATGATGGTGGCGAAGATCTTCTCGGCCTCGGCCTCGAGCCGGTCGGTGAGCGCCTCGACGTACCAGGAGCCGCCCAGCGGGTCGGCGACGTTCAGCACGCCGGTCTCTTCGGCCAGCACCTGCTGGGTGCGCAGCGCGATCTCCGCTGACTCCTCACTCGGCAGGGCCAGCGTCTCGTCCAGCGCGTTGGTGTGCAGCGAGCTGGTGCCGCCGAGCACGGCCGCCAGCGCCTCCACCGCGGTCCTGACCACATTGTTGTACGGCTGTTGCGCGGTCAGCGACACCCCAGCGGTCTGGGTGTGGAAGCGCATCGACTGAGCCCGCGACGTGGTGGCGCCGAACCGGTCCCGGAGCCAGCGGGCCCAGATCCGCCGCGCCGCGCGGAACTTGGCAATCTCCTCGAAGAAGTCCAGATGGGCGTCGAAGAAGAAGCTGAGCCCAGGGGCGAACACGTCGACGTCCAGGCCCCGGGACAGCCCGAGCTCGACGTAGCCGAACCCATCGGCCAGTGTGAAGGCCAGCTCCTGGGCGGCCGTCGACCCGGCCTCGCGGATGTGGTACCCGGAGACGCTGAGCGGCTTGTAGGCCGGCATCGTCGCGCTGCAGTACTCCATCAGATCGCCGATCAGCCGCAGGTGCGGTTTCGGCGCGAACAGCCACTCCTTCTGCGCGATGTACTCCTTGAAGATGTCGGTCTGCAGCGTGCCGTTCAGGGTGGTGATGTCGACGCCCTGGCGCTCGGCGGCGACGACGTACATGCAGAAGATCGGCACCGCCGGCCCGGAGATGGTCATCGAGGTGGTGATCGCGCCGAGGTCGATGCCGGCGAAGAGCACATCCATGTCGGCGGCCGAGTCGATGGCGACGCCACAGTGCCCGACCTCCCCCAGGCTCACCGGGTCGTCGGAGTCGTAGCCCATCAGGGTGGGCATGTCGAAGGCCACGCTGAGCCCGCCTCCACCTGCCGCCAGGATCATCTGGTAGCGCTCGTTCGTCTGCTGGGCGTTTCCGAAGCCGGCGAACTGCCGGATGGTCCACGGTCGCCCTCGATACCCGCTGGCGTGCAGGCCGCGCGTGAACGGGAACTCCCCCGGCCAGCCGATCCGGTCCATCCGGGGATCGGCCTGCTCTCCGGGCGGGCCGTAGACGGGGTCCACCTCGAGCCCCGACAGGGTGGTGAAGTCGACGTCGCGCACCTGACCTCGAGCCGTCGCGGCGGCGAAGGCCTGTTCCCAGCGCTGGCGCCCGGTGACCACCGGCTAGCCATCTGTCGTACCGTCCGCTGTTGCCGTGTGCTCGGTCATCGACGCACCTCCGACATGCACCCTAGTACGGCGACACGACACCGGCGGTTAACTGTCTGGCCATGTTCCCGCCGTACGTTCGGCACGTGACCACCCTTGAGTCTCCGATCCGCACCGTCGCCGTCATCCCCGCTCGAGGCGGCTCCAAAGGCGTCCTGGCCAAGAACCTGAGCATGGTGGGTGGGGTCCCGCTCGTGGTCCGCGCCGTCCGGGCGTGCCTGGCTGCCGCCTCCGTCGACGCAACGTACGTCAGCACTGACGACCCCGGCATCGCGGCGGCGGCCCGGCTCGCCGGCAGCGAGGTGATCATGAGGCCCCGTCCCCTGGCGGGTGACCGCGCCACCTCCGAGACGGCTCTGCTGCACGCTCTCGAGCAGCTCGCCGAGCTCGGACAGCGGCCCGAGGCCCTGTTGTTCGTGCAGTGCACCAGTCCGTTCATCGACCCGCGTGACCTCGACCAGGCGGCCCGGTTGATCCTCGACGGCCGAGCCGACTCGGTGTTCTCCGGCGTACCGAGCTTTGAGTTCCTGTGGCGGGACGAGCAGCTGAGTGCCGTTCCGGGTGACGGGGCGATGGTGGGTCAGAACCATGACGCCTCGGTCCGGCCGCGTCGCCAGGACCGCCGGCCGGACTTCCGCGAGACCGGGGCCTTCTACGCCATGAACGCCGCCGGGTTCACCACCCATCGGCACCGCTTCTTCGGCCGGACGACCGTGGTGAGTGTGTCCGACCTGACCACCGTGGAGATCGACACTCCGCACGATCTGGTGCTGGCCGAGGCGCTCGCGCAGATCATCGACCCGCCCACCGGCAGGCCTGCCGACATCGACGCGGTGATCACCGACTTCGACGGCGTGCACACCGCCGACACGGCCTATCTGGACGAGATGGGTCGGGAGTCGGTCCGCGTCAGCCGGAGCGACGGGCTGGGCGTCGGCCGCCTCCGGGCCGCCGGGATCCCGATGCTGATCTTGAGCAAGGAACGCAATCCGGTCGTCTCAGCGCGTGCCCGCAAGCTGGGCGTCGAGGTGCTGCAGGGAATCGACGACAAGGCGCCGGCGGTTCGGTCCTGGTTGGCGCGGCACGAGATCGCGCTCGACCGAGCAGCCTATGTCGGCAACGACATCAATGATCTCGAGGCGATGCGGGCGGTGGGGTGGCCGGTGGCGGTCCGGGACGCGCGACCGGAGGTGCTGGCGGCCGCCCGTCTGACGCTGACACGGGCGGGAGGTCATGGCGCCGTGCGCGAGCTGTGCGACCTCGTCGTCGAAGCGCGCCAGCGACCGCGCGCCACCGACGCCGCCCGGCGCGCAACCGCTGCCACGCCGGGGCGGGCAGCACCATCCGCAGCTGTCGACGGGCCAGCGCCGCGGATGACCCAACCGGTCTGAGGGCACGAGCCGGCAGACCGGCCGTCGCTCGACGCTCGAGCAGCTCCATCAGAGCCGGCAACCAGTCGGAGTCCTCGGGCGGGTGGAAGTAGTTGTCGCGGCGCCATTCGGCATTGGGCCGGTACGAGCGTCCAGCCCTCACGTCGTCGAGGGTGCCCAGGCATCCCGACCCACGGAAGACGTCGTTGATCATCTCGGCCGACACCCCGAAGTCCGACACGATCAGCACCGGCACATCCCGCGCCATCGCCTCGAGGGCCGCCGTGGACGACACCGTGACCAGGGCTTTCGCCTGGTCGAGGGCATCCGCCATGGGTCCGGTGCTGAAGCGGACCGAGCCGGCGTGCACCCGACCGTCCTGGACCAGCTCCTCCCACAGCACGGGATAGGGCCAGGCCTCGCGGTGGGTCTGTTCCTCACCGACGGCGGCGCGCAGCTTGACCACGGCGGAGCGTCCCGGCGCCTGGGCCAGGGCCTCCAACACCTGCTCGCGATGGGTCCGTTCGACCGGTACCTTGGCCTGCGCAGCGAAGACCAGGTCACGCCGGACGAGGCCAGCCGGGGGCAGGCCTTGCTGGTCGTCCAGGAACGGCAGCCGAGCCAGCACGAACTGCAGGTCACGGGCCAGCGCCCACCCCAGGCGGGCGAAGTCCGCCCGTTCCCGGTGGCTGTGCACCACGAACAGGTCACAGGCGGCGCGAAACTCCACGGCTCGGGCGGAGGCCGGGATGCTGAGCCCCGGTAGACCCGTGATCAGCACCGGTCGGGCGCGGCGACGCCGGAGCCGCGGATCCAGCAGGATGGCCTGCACCACCGGGCCCGTGCAGCCCAACAGCAGCACCTCCGGGCGCTCCGTGATCAGCAGGCGGATCAGGTGGGACAACGAGACGACCGACACCTCCGCCCCCGTGGCAGCCCGGATCTGATCGGCCGACGGGGTGATCGGCGTACCGATCACGAGCTGGTCGCGCTCCCAGTCGCTCGGCATCGCGGCCAGCGTGGCGCTGGTCCACTTCAGGTAGGAGTCCGAGTCGGAGACGGCGAGCACTCGGACCACTCAGAAGTCTCCCGCCGCAGCCCGCGGCCGGGTCAGCAGCCCGGTGAGCTGGTCGCACTCGTCCTCGCTCATCGAGCCCAGGGCGAACCGCGCCTCGAGGATCGCAGCGGTGGCGCGGTCCATCACGTCGCGGCCGTGTGGCGTGATGGCGGCCAGCACCGCACGCCCGTCCTCGGGGTGCGGGCTCCGCTGGATCAGTCCTGCCGCCTCGAGCCGCTTCACGAGCGGGGTCACCGACGTCGCGTGTACCTGGAGTCGCTGGCCGATCTTGCCCAGCGGCAGGGCGCCCCGACGGGAGAAGGACAGCAGCACCAGCACCTCGTACCGGGCGAAGGTCAGTCCCAGCGGCCGCAGGAGCTCGTCGAGCTCGATCAGCACCAGCTGGTGCACCCGCATCAGCGAGGTGACGGCCCGCATCCGGGGCGTCTCGCCCCAGTGCTGCGACCACAGCCGTGCGGCCTCCTCGACCGGATCGAACGGCAGGGCGTCGCGGTCGTGGTGCATCGGCGACCGCTGCTCGGGCCTCGCGGTCCGCGACCTCGCTGCCCCCGGCCCCGCAGTCTGGGGACGGACGTCGTCGGCGCGTGCCAGGTCAGTCACGAGTCGTCGTCCTCCAAGGGTCGCTGGCCCGCGCTGGCCCGGAGACCCGCGCGCTGGATGACCGTCTGGATGGTCAGGTCGCGCTCGTCGGGGCGGCTCACGAAACGGATGTCGCGCAGTCCCTGATCCTGGGCGGCGGACTCAAACACGAAGTGACCGTACCCGAAGATCCGTCCCGCCAAGGGCTTCTCGACGGTGATGTCCAGGATGCGCGACATGGGCATCGTCGCCCGGTTCTGCGACAGGATGCCGTGCACCCGGAAGACGCGCATGTTGGTGATCACGAAGCGGTCCATGTGCTGGCCGAGGATGCACCACAACGCCTGAACGGCCACGCCGAACGAGACCACGATCAACAACCATCCCACGGTGGGGTCGACCAGCAGCGCAACGAAGGACAGCAGCCCCGCCAGCACCAGCCGAGTGACCGGCCAGAAGATCGCCACCGGGTGGCGTCGCACCTCGTCCACGATCTGTTCGCCCTCGGCGACCAGCAGATATTTCTCGACGTGCGGATCGATGACGCGGCTCACTCGGCCGAACATCGACTATCCGGCGAGCGAGGTGAAGAAGAGGATGATCGACTGGAACGCGCTCGCGAGCGCGCCGAACAGGTTGCGGACGGCGGCGGCGGCGTCCGTAGGGCGGGTCACGAGGTAGAAGACGGCAAACGTCACCACGAGCACCAGGAGGAGCTTGCGAACCCACTTCATCAGATCTCGACCTCCTTCATCTCGTTGCGGAACGGTAGGGAGCCACAGCGCCACCTAGCCCAATTTTCTACACCATCACTCTGACATCGTGCCGGTGACGCGCCGAACCGCACCCGCCGGGACCAGAGCCGAGTGGCTAGAGCTGGGACACCACCCGGTCGGCGGCGGTGTAGGCGTCCAGGGTGCCGTCCCGCACCGCGGCGGCCAGCTCGGTGAGTCCCGCCTGCCCGGAGATGGGGAACTCCGCCCTCAGTCGCACCAGAGCCAGCGCCACGACCTCCGCGCGGGACCTCGCCAGCCGCCTCGCCTGCCACTGCCCGCTGGCCTCGGCATGGCGTCGGCAGTCGCCGATCACCGTCAGCAGCTCGTCGATGCCCTGGCCCCGGTGGGCCACGGTCCGCACGATCGGAGGCCTCCAGTCCCCCTCGGCCCGAGCCGTCAGCGAGATCATGCTGCGGAGGTCGCGGACCAGGGCCTGCGCCCCCTCGCGGTCACTCTTGTTGACCACGAAGACGTCGCCGATCTCGAGGATGCCGGCCTTGGCGGCCTGGATCCCGTCACCCATGCCCGGAGCCAGGAGCACCACGGTGGTGTCGGCGGCCGAGGCGATCTCGATCTCCGACTGGCCGACACCCACCGTCTCCACCAGGACGGTGTCACAGTTGGCCGCGTCGAACACCCGCAAAGCCTGCGGAGCGGCGACCGACAGCCCGCCGAGGTGACCTCGGGTGGCCATCGAGCGGATGAACACCTCGGGATCCAGGGCGTGCTGCTGCATGCGGACCCGATCTCCCAGCAGGGCCCCACCGGAGAACGGTGACGACGGGTCGACCGCCAGCACGCCGACTCGCTGGCCGGCCGTCCGGAGCGCGGCCACGAGTGCGGTGGTCGTGGTCGACTTCCCCACGCCGGGTGACCCGGTCAAACCGATGACGTGTGCGCGGCCGGTGCTGGGGGCCAGCAGCCGCATCACCTCCCGCAGCACGGGAGCATCGTTCTCCACCAGGGAGATGAGCCGCCCGACCGCCCGCGGCTGCCCGCCACGGGCGGCCGCGAGCAGGGCCGCCAGACGTTCGTCGGCCACCGCGGCGGTCAGGGAGTGGCTCGGCGCGACGTCGCGCCGGACGACGGCGCCTCCCGGGCCGGCGCGTTCCCCGCCGGCACCTTCAGGATGAGAGCGTCACCCTGTCCGCCGCCGCCGCAGAGGGCCGCCACCCCGAGGCCCCCGCCACGGCGACGCAGCTCCAGCGCCAGGTGCAGCACGAGTCGGGCACCCGAGGCGCCGATGGGATGGCCGAGAGCGATGGCCCCGCCGTTGACGTTGACGCGTTCGTCGGCCTCGGCCACCGTCAGCCCCAGTGCGCGGGCGCTGGCGATGCCGACCGCGGCGAACGCCTCGTTGATCTCGATCAGATCCAGGTCCGCCACCGTGACGCCTTCCTTCTTGCAGGCGGCCTCGATCGCGTGGGCCGGCTGCAGCTGGAGCGACGAGTCCGGGCCGGCCACCTGGCCGTGCGCCCCGATCTCGGCCAGCACGTCACAGCCCAGCCGCTCAGCCATCGCGCGGCTCATCACCACCACGGCCGCGGCTCCGTCGGAGATCGGGCTGGCCGACCCCGCGGTGATCGTCCCGGCGGGACCGAACGCCGGCCGAAGGCCGCTCAGCGACTCTGCCGTCACGCCGCTGCGGACGCCCTCGTCGGCGATCACCACCACGTCGTCGCCGCGACGCTGGGGGATCCGGACCTCGACGATCTCCTCGGCCATCAGCCCGGCCGTGACGGCGCCCTCGGCCCGCTGATGCGACCGGGCGGCGAAGGCGTCCTGCTCGAGCCGGCTCAGAGCCTGGCTCCCGCTGTTGATTCCCTCGGTGAGCGAACCCATGGCCTGGTCGGTGAAGACGTCCCAGAGGCCGTCGTAGGCCATCGAGTCGACCAGCGGGACGTCTCCGTACTTGACACCGGTCCGTGACTTCGTCAGCAGGTGTGGCGCTGCCGTCATCGACTCCATGCCGCCCGCGACCACGATCTCGCACTCGCCGGCCCGGATCAGCTGGTCGGCCAGCGCGATGGCGTTCAGCCCGGAGAGGCAGACCTTGTTGACGGTCACTGCCGGGACCGACATGGGTACGCCGCCCTTGACCGCGGCCTGCCGGGCCGAGATCTGCCCGGTGCCGGCTTGTAGCACATGACCCATCACCACGTAGTCGACCTGGTCGCCACGGATCCCCGAGCGCTCCAGCGCTCCGGCGATGGCGATCCCGCCCAGGTCCGTCGCGGTCAGGTCCTTCAGGCTCCCCAGCAGCTTCCCGATCGGGGTCCTCGCTCCGCCGACGATGACCGATCCCATGTTGTGTGCTCCTTTGCTCCACCAGCCGTCTGCGGCCGACCGGCCGCCGCCGGGCCCTCTTCGGGCTGCGTTCAAGGCCAGTCTGGCACCCTGGGGACATGAGTGCAGGTGAGCATCCGTCCGCTGGTTACCTGCTGGCCGTCGACCACGTGGGCCTGGCTGTGCGGGACCTGGACGCGGCGATCACCTTTCACACCGAGGTACTCGGTCTCGAGCTGCGTCATCACGAGATCAACGTCGAACAGGGCGTCGCGGAGGCGATGCTGGCGGCGCCGGGCACTGACGACCGAGATGCGCAGGTGCAGCTCATCGCCCCACTCGACGACGCCTCTCCGATCGCTCGGTTTCTCGATCGGTCCGGTCCCGGGCTGCAGCATCTCGCCTACCGTGTCCGCGACCTGGACGCTGCTTCTGCGCATTTACGCAGGCGGGGCCTGAGGCTGCTCTATGATTTGGCGAAGCCTGGAACGCGAGGATCGCTGATCAACTTCGTGCATCCCAGGGATGCCGGCGGGGTGCTGATCGAGCTGGTCGAGCGGACCGACTGAACGGATCGTCCCAGGGGGGGTCGTCCCGACCGAACGGTCCGGAATCGAACATCGGGTTCTCCCCAAGGACTAGGTTGACGTGTGAAACGAGAGGATTTGAAGTGACTTCACCGAACGAGGGCGGGCTCGGGCTGTTCGACGACGCTGCGAGTGCGGCCGGCAACTTTCCCTCAGCGCTGCGCGGTTATGACCGGTCGGCCGTTGACGAATACGTCCGGTCGCTGGAATCGGCCCTGGTGCAGACCCGACGCCGGGTGGCCGGGCTGGATCAGCAGATGGGCTCGTTGCAGGCGCAGCTGAACGCCGAGATCGACAAGCAAAAGGCCCAGGAGGTCGACTACACCAACCTGGGCGGGCGGGCCAGCGACATCCTCCGGCTGGCCGAGGAGCAGGCTCGGGAAGTCCTCGACCAGGCCGGTGTGGATGCCGAACGGCTGAAGGAGGAGGCCCGTCGCGACGCCGACCGGGCCCGCGAGGAGGCCATCCGGACCGGGGGCAACATCAAGACCCACGGCATCGCCGAGATCGAGTCCCTTCGGACCCGCGGCCAGGAAGACGTCCTGCAGCAGGTCGAGAGGGCCAAGGTCGAGGCTGAAGCCATCGTCGCTGCGGCGCGGCGCGCGGCGGAGGCCGTCGAGCGCGCCGCCGACCACGAGGCCCAGACCCTGCGTCAGAACGCCTACCTCGACACCGAGTCGCTCCGGCGCACCGTCGAGCGGGAGGTCGCCGAGATCCGTACCGAGATCGCCGGCGAGCGCGAGACCGCCATCGGCCACCTGCGCGGCGTCCACCAGGAGGCGGTGAGCAAGACCTCGGCGCTGCTGGCCGAGGCCACCGAGCACCACCAGCAGGCCGCCGCGAGACTCGAGGCCGACATCACCGCTGGCGCGCAGATCCGCGCCGACGCGTTGGCCGAAGCCGAGCAGGTCAAGCTGGCCGCGGCTCAACAGGCCGAGGACCGGATCGTGGCCGCGCGCAAACAGTCCGCCGCCATCACCGAACGCACCCAGCAGGAGTTTGCCTGGCGCAAGCAGCAGCTGCGCCGTGAGACCGAGCTGTTGGGCCAGCGCAAGCAGGCGGTGCTCAACCAGCTGGCCAGCCTGTCGGCGTTGGCCGAGCAGACCGCCCACGCGTTTCCCGATATGGACGATCTCGACGACTTCGACGGTGAGCTGGGCGACCAGACCGTCATGCTGCCCGCTTCGTCGCTGCCGGCGCTGCCCGAACCGACGGGTGAGCCGGCCGAGTCCTTCGATGACCGGTCGACCGAGCAGCAACCCGTGGGCGAGCCCGGCACCGCCGGCGGTGGCGAGCACGCCGAGGATCAGCCAGCAGCCGACGACGAGTCGATGCTCCAGACGCGAGAGGTCCACGCGGTCTCTGAGGCCGATAACGACCGCCCCGCCGACTCAGACCGAGCCGACGACAACGACCGCCCGGCCGACACCGACACCGACGCCGAGGAGACGATGGTGATCGACGGCGACGCGACGGTGATGGTCCCTGCCTCCCAGCTGCCGGCCGGCACCGCCCACCTGCACCACGGCTCCGGCTCGCAGCAAGCCTGATGGTGGCCGCGCAACCACCGATGGAGCAGCACGCCTGACCTGACGCCGGCCGACCCGTCGTGGTCCTCGCCCGAGCCCGTCTCCGCGGTGGCCGCAGCGCTGCCGGGTCGGGTGCTGCTCGACCAGCACTGGCGTGACCTGACCTTTCTGCACTGGCGGGTCGATCCAGGGCTGGTGGCCCCTCTCGTCCCGCCGGGGACCCGACCGGACGTGTTCGACGGCTCCAGCTGGGTCGGGCTGATCCCGTTCCGGCTGACCGACGCCGCCTTCGGTCAGGGCCCCGCGCTGCCCTACGTCGGCAGCTTCCCCGAGACCAACGTCCGGCTCTACAGCGTGGACGCGGCCGGGCGCCGTGGCGTGGTGTTCCGTTCGCTGGAGTCGGCGCGGTTGGCGTTCGTGCTGGGGGCTCGACTCGCCCTCGGCCTCAACTACACCTGGTCCCAGATGACCATCGGGCACACGCCACCGACCCCGGGGAAGATCGGGCCAGGCAGCGATCACCGACGAGCGGGCGACGTGATCACCTACACCACGCGACGACGCTGGCCGGCACCGCGGGGGGTGCGCAGCAGGGTCGTGGTCCGAGTCGGCTCGAGTCCCGTGCACGATGATCCGCTGGCCGACTTCCTGACCGCCCGCTGGGGACTGCACACGGTGCGGTGGGGACGGACCCTCTACCTGCGCAACACCCACGGGCCCTGGCCACTGGTCTCGGCGGAGCTGCTGGAGCTGGACGACGAGCTGCTGGCTGCAGCGGGGTTGCCTGATGTGGCCGGGCGCCCGCCCGACTCGGTGCTCTTCTCTCCAGGCGTGCGCACGGTGTTCGGTGGCCCGGTGGTCAGCTACCACGGTCCCCGGTCACCCAGAACACCCGGGGGTTAACCCCCGGACGGTTTCGGGTGCTCGTCCCATCGTTTTCCCGGCCGCCGGAACGCAGGGTTGAATCATGACATCAACCCTTGTTGCGCCGCCGTCGGATGGCGTGGGCGTTCGGACCAGCCGGCCGCGGTCGCGCAGCGACTTCGGTCCGCTACGCACCATCATCACCAACGAGAACCTGCTGGCCCGCCGCACCGGTTGGTACGCACGCAAATCCGGTTGGCTGCTGCTGACCCTTGTGGTGATGGTAGGCGGGCTGGTGGCGTTGCACGGGTCATGGTGGGCCCTGCTGCTGGCTCCGGTGGCGGCCATGGTGTCGGCCCAGATCAGCTTCCTCGGCCACGACGCTGGACACCAGCAGATCTCCTCCTCGCGGGGGCTGAACCGCGTCATCGGTATCCTGACCGCCAACGTCCTCGCCGGCATCAGCTACGGCTGGTGGCAGGACAAGCACCTGCGGCACCACGCCAACCCCAACCACGAGGGGCTCGACCCCGACGTGGGCGAGGGAGTCATCGCCTGGAGCGAGGAACAGGCCGCCAAGAAGACCGGCTTCTTCCGCTGGTTCGCGCGGCACCAGGCGACCCTGTTCTTCCCCCTGCTGACGCTGGAGGGCTGGAACCTGCACGTGGCCGGGCTTCGTGCCCTCAGGGAGCGTCCGGCGAAGAGTCGGGCCTGGGAGCTCGGGTTGCTGGTCCTGCACTTCGGGGTCTACTTCGGCTTCCTGTTCGCGGTACTGTCCCCCGCGCAAGCCATCCTGTTCGTCGTGATCCACCAGGGCCTCTACGGGTTCAACCTGGGCGCGGCCTTCGCCCCGAACCACAAGGGGATGGAGATGCCGCCGGCCGGTTCACGGCTCGACCACCTCCGCAAGCAGGTCTTGACGTCCCGCGACGTGACCGGTGGTCCGCTGGTCGACTTCTTCCTGGGTGGGCTCAACTACCAGATCGAGCACCACCTGTTCCCCAGCATGCCCCGGCCGAACCTCAAGATCGTCCAGCCGATCATCCGCGACTACTGCGCCACCGTCGACCTCCCGTACCGAGCGTCCGGGGTGATCGACTCCTACGGCCAGTGCCTGGCCTACATGCGCAAGGTCGGCCGGTAGGTTTCCCGGGCCGCGGCCGCCTGCCGGATCCCCAGGTATACCTGGGGAACTGTCGCTCTACCCACGAAGCTTCCTGGGTATGGCGACAGTTCTCCGGGTAGAACCGCCGCTGTACGAGGTCGCGTCCGCCCTACGAGCCGCCGCCCGTCGAACGAGGCGACGCCCGATGTACGAGCCGAACCGGCCGCCCACACGGTTCCCCGAGGCGGGTCAGAACAGCCGCGAGGTCGGGTCGTCCATCCCCCGCAGGACGTCGTAGTCCACCGTGACGCAGGTGATCCCGCGGTCACCGGCCAGCACCCGGGCCTGCGGCTTGATCTGCTGGGCCGCGAAGACACCGTGCACGACCCCGAGCAGCGGGTCGCGGCGCATCAGCTCGAGGTAGCGCGTCAGCTGCTCCACGCCGTCGATCTCCCCGCGCCGTTTCACCTCGACGGCGACGTAGGTCCCGCTGGCGTCGCGGCAGAGCAGGTCGACCGGCCCGATCGGGGTCATGTGCTCGCGCCGGACCAGCGACCACCCCGGCCCGAAGGTCTCCGGGTGCTCAGCCAGCAGGGCCTGGAGGTGGGCCTCGACCCCGTCCTTCTGGAGTCCGGGGTCCAGTCCGAGCTCGTGGCTGGAGTCGTGGAAGACCTCACCGATGGAGATCTGCAGCGTGTCGCCGTCGCGGCCCTTGACCTCCCACACTGCGGTCAGCGGCTCGAGACCCGGCACTGCGTCATCCTCGGGCGGCGGCGCCCCCCGCTCCGTCAGCGTGCAGGGCGGACTCATCCAGTTGAGCGGCTTGTAGGCCCGGTCGTCGGCGTGGATCGAGACCGAACCGTCCGACTTGACCAGGATGAGGCGCTTGGCCATCGGCAGGTGAGCCGTCAGCCGTCCCGCATAGTCGACCTGACACCGAGCAATCACCAACCGCACCCGGTCAACCTACCGGTCCCGGCCGGGTGGTTCGTGACCGTCTGGAAGACTCGGACGGTGACACTCGAGATTCGACGGGTCGGCGTCGTCGGCCTCGGCACCATGGGCGCCGGGATCGCCGAGGTCTTCGCGCGCAGCGGCTACGCCGTGCTGGGTCTCGAAAACGAGCCGGGGGCCCTGCAGCGCGGCCGCGGCCACCTCCAGCGCTCCACGGACCGAGCCGTCGCCCGCGGCAAGCTGGACGAACCCGCCCGGCAGGCACTGCTGGGCCGCATCGACCTCAGTACCGACTTCGGCGGCCTCGCCGACTGCCAGCTCGTGCTCGAGGCCGTCAGCGAGGACCTCGCGCTGAAGACCGCGATCTTCCGCCGGCTGGACGAGGTCGCCCCGCCCGACGCGCTGCTGGCCACCAACACATCATCGTTGTCGGTCACCGCCATGGCGGCGGTCACCTCACGTCCGGAGCGGGTCATCGGCGTGCACTTCTTCAACCCAGCGCCCGTGCAGCGGCTGGTGGAGGTGGTCTCCACCGTGCTGACCGATGCGACCACACTCGACACCATCCGGCCCGTGCTCCGCAGTCTGGGCAAGACCCCCATCAGCTGCGGCGACCGCGCCGGCTTCATCGTCAACGCCCTGCTGATCGGCTACCTCAACCGGGCCGTCATGCTCTATCAGGACGGTTTCGCCTCGCGGGAGGAGATCGACGCCGCCATGGTCGAACGGGCCGGCTACCCGCAAGGCCCGCTGGCGCTGCTGGACCTGATCGGTCTGGACGTCGCGCTGGCCGTGCTGCTCAGGATGTACGACGAGACCAAGGACCGGCTGCTCGCTCCGGCGCCGCTGCTGCGCCAGCTGGTCAGCGCCGGCTTGCTCGGCCGCAAGTCCGGCCGGGGGTTCTACAGCTACGCCGGCTCGGGGATCACCGAGGTCATCGGACCGGTCAGGAGTCCGGTCGTCACCCGGGTGGACGAGCTGCCCCAGGCCCTGGTGGTGCCGTACCTGAACGCCGCCCTGGCCATGGTTCAGGTCGGCTTCGCCACACCGGACGACATCGACACCGGGATGCGCGAGGGTTGCCGGACGCCCAACCCCTTCGACGTGCTGGCCGACCTCGGCCCGTCGACGGTCTACGGGGCGCAGCGGCGTCTGTTCGAGGAGACGGCCGAGCCTGGACACCGCCCCTCGCGGCTGCTCGAGGACCTGGCCGCCGCGGCGGACCCGCTGGCCGCCCTCGACCTGCTGCGAGGAGGTGGCTGACCGTGGCGCGACGACCGAGCAAGCACACCCGTCCGGCCAGACCGCTCAGTTCCGGGCACAACACCTCAGCCGCCAAGGCCGACGGTCGCTGGATCGTGCGCAGCGTGGCCGGAGCGACCGCGCTGAAGCCGTACCGCTGCCCGGGGTGCCAGCAGCTCCTCGCGCCGGGCACACCCCACGTGGTCGTCTGGCCCGCCACCCCGAGCCTGTTGTCGGAGACCGGGGTCGAGGAGCGCCGACACTGGCACACCGCCTGCTGGCAGCGCCGTCGATGAGGGCGACGACTCCCTCGACCGGCCGGGTGAGCGCGCTGCCGTTGTACAGCACTCAGGTCGGCAGCTCCGGCGAGCGCATCGCCTTCTGCCACGGGCTCTTCGGCCAGGGCAAGAACTGGACGTCGGTGGCCAAGGCCCTCGCCGACGAGTTCCGGCTGACGCTGATCGACCTGCCCAACCACGGCCGTTCCGGCTGGACAGACTCGGTCGGCTACGCCGAGATGGCCACCGCAGTGGGGGACCTGCTGACCGAGCAGGCGCCGGGCGAG
>JBBRYD010000041.1:0-28385 GCA_038238065.1 Propionibacteriales bacterium
ATGACTGCACCCGGCACGCGGAACCCGGCCACCAGCTCCTCGATCACCGCGTTCGGGTGCCCCAGATGGGTGAGCGACTCCTGCCAGGACCGGGTCGCCCACGGGGTGGTGGCCTGCGCCAGGTCGCCGAGCACGGTGACCGACCCGGTGCTGGCCCGGCGACCGACCGCGCGGAGCTGCATCGGCGAGAGGTCCTGGGCCTCGTCCAGGATGACGTGGCCGAGGCTGGGCGTCCGGTTGAGCAGGTCGGCCACCTCGTCGATCAGGACCGCGTCAGCCAGCGACCAGCGGGCGGCCGCCACAGAGCGGGCGGGCTTGGGCATCAGGATCGTCAGCTGGTCGTCCTGGCTCAGCAGGCCGTCGGCGTGCTCGGCCAGGAACGTTGGTTCGGTGAGCAGCCGGAGCACCAGCTTGGCGGGGTCCAGGGGCGGCCACAAGGCGTCGCTGTACGCCTTGACCGGGCGGCTCCGGGCAATGGCGTTCTGCACCCGGTCGTCGGGAGAGTCGCCGGAAGCCTCGATCCGCATCAGCACCTGGTGCGCGAGCCGCTGCGGCAGCATGGCTCGTCCCGCGGAGTAGCGGACACCGCGATGGCGTAGCTCGGTGACCATCTCGTCAGCGAGGTAGCCCCCCACTCGCCACTGGTGTGCTCCGCGTGGCACCACCAGGGGAGTGGTGGTCCGGCCGAGGTGGCTCCAGACCGCTCGGTGCAACACCTGGGCCATCCTCGCGTCACCCTTGATCACGGCTGCCGAGACGACGTCGAGGCCCTTCACCGCCACACCGTTGGCCTTGGTCACCAGTGACGTGACCGTGGCCTGGGTGGCGTCGATCTCACCGAGCGCCGGTAGCACGTCGCCGATGTAGGAGAGGAAGCTGTCGTTGGGTCCCACCACCATGACGCCGGACCGCGACAGCTGATCGCGGAACGCGTACAGCAGGTAGGCCGCGCGGTGCAGGCCGACGGCAGTCTTTCCCGTGCCGGGTGCCCCCTGCACGCAGAGCGACTGGGACAGCCCGGCGCGAACGATGCTGTCCTGCTCGGGCTGGATCGTGGCGACGATGTCGCGCATCGGTCCGGTCCGTGGGCGCTCGATCTCGGACTCGAGGATCTCGCTGTTCTCGGCGCCCTCGCCCTGGCCGAGCTGCTCGTCCTCGTAGGCGGTCAGGTCCCCGGTATGGAAGCCGAACCGGCGCCGAAGCCGCACCTTCATCGGATCTTGCGGGCTGGCCTGGTAGAACGGCAGCGACATGCCGGCGCGCCAGTCGATCACCATCGGCTCGCCCCCGGCCTCGCCCACCACATGGCGGCGACCGATGTAGAGGGTCTCGTCCTGTTCGGCGCCCAACGCGGTGTCGTAGTTGAGCCGGCCGAAGAAGAGCGGCACGGTCGGGTCGTCCTCCAGCGCTTTCATGCGTCGGTAGAGGACTTGTTTCAGGTGCTCGGTCGAGACTCGGTTGCCGCCCTGGGCGTCGAGCCCGGCGGTGTGGTCCCGCATGCGTTTCAGGGCGGCTCGGGACTCGAGCAGGTGGTCGCGCTCGGCGGCTAGGGTGTCTGTGTCGGTGGGATGCGGAGGAGGCGTGCTGGTCGGCGAAGCTGGGGGCATGCGAAGCACTCCGATGCAACTCGGCGGGGTGTTGGGAGGGCGAGCGGCCACGTTACACGGGACTGTGAGATCGGTCCATCGGTTTTGCTGGCGCAGGTCCACAGGTCTGGGTCTCATACGCTGTTCGCGTGACCGACGAATCGATGCGCCTGTTCCAGCTGGTCGCCCGGGCCGAAGACCGACCGCGCCGAACCCGCTCGACCGTGCGCGTCATCTTGGTCGACCAGTCTGACCAGACCCTGTTGTTCGAGGACAGCGACCCAGGACTGCCGGAGTTTCGCTGGTGGGTGGTGCCCGGAGGCGGGATGGACCCGGGGGAGTCCGAGGAGCAGACCGCGGTGCGCGAGATCGCCGAGGAGACCGGCCTCGCGCTGGACCCCGCCGAGCTGCTGGGCCCGGTGGCTCGCCGCCACGTCGTGCACGGCTACTCCGACCAGGTGATCGAGCAGCAGGAGTCGTTCTACCTGGCGCGGGTGGCCACCTTCGAGGTCAGCGTCGTCGGCTTCACCGACGAGGAGAAGCTGACTATGCAGCAGCACCGCTGGTGGAGCCGGTCCGATCTCGCGTCGACCACCGAGTGGATCTGGCCGGCTCGGCTGCTCGAACTGTGGGACCTGGCCGATGCGCCGGAGTCGTGGCCGCTGCAGATGGGCGTGGAGGAGGAGTCCACCTGGGACGACGTGGTCCCCGTCGAGCCGCCAGGAACGCCCTGACGGTGGGGGCGGATGCCTGCACCGGATGAACAGATCCCGGTCGTCGACGGTGATGGTCACCGACGCAGCCGTGGCCCCGTCGACCAGGGCCACGTAGTGGGCGAGGGGGCGGCGGTGGCAGCATGTCGATCATGGGCCACCTGATCGACATCAACAACGCCGAGTTCTCCGCCTACGTCGCCGAGCCCACCGGGGCACCGCGGGGTGGGCTGCTCGTGATCCACGAGATCTGGGGGCTGGTCGACCACATCGTGGACGTAGCCGACCGGTTCGCCGGCGAGGGCTACCTCGTGATCGCCCCGGACCTGCTCAGCGGGGTCGGCATCCCGCCCGACGTCGGTCAGGAGATGCTCCGGCTCCGCGCCAGCGAGGACCTGGAGGAGCAGATCCGGGTGCAGCCGATGATGCGGGAGAAGATGGCTCCGCTGCAGGCGCCCGAGTACGGCGCCTGGGCGGTCGGTGCGCTTCGGCATACCGTGGACGTGCTCGCCGAACAGCCCGGCGTGGCGGGTCGGATCGGTGTGCTCGGCTTCTGCTTCGGCGGCAGCTACAGCTTCGCCCTCGCGGCCGCTGACCGGAGGATCCGGGCTGCCGCACCGTTCTACGGGGCGCCACCGGAGCAGTCCACGGTGGCCGACATCGCCTGTCCGGTGCTGGCCTTCTACGGCGACCAGGACACTCGGCTGATCGAGGACCTGCCCAGCGTCACCGCCTCGATGGCCGCGGCCGGTGTAGACTTCACCGCGAAGGTGTACGCCGGGGTCGGCCACGCGTTCTTCAACGACACCAACCCGCACAGCTACGACGCTGACTCCGCCGCCGACGCGTGGACCCGTACGCTCGACCTCCTCGACCGCGAGCTGGGACAGGCCGGCGCGTCCTGACCCGGTCGCTCCGTCCAGCCGCGCTCGAGGTCACTCAGCCGTCAGCGCGTCCTCGGCGTCCATGATCCGGTACGCGTAGCCCTGCTCGGCCAGGAAGCGCTGTCGGTGGGCGGCGAACTCGGCGTCCACCGTGTCGCGTGACACGACGGCGTAGAACCGGGCGGTGATCCCGTCAGCCTTGGGCCTGAGGATCCGTCCGAGGCGCTGTGCCTCCTCCTGCCGTGAGCCGAACGCCCCGGAGACCTGGATGGCCACCTGCGCGGTCGGCAGGTCGATGGAGAAGTTGGCCACCTTGCTGACGACCAGCAGATCGATCTCCCCCGACCGAAACGCCTCGTAGAGCTTCTCGCGTTGGCGTACCGTCGTGTCGCCCTTGATCAGGGGAGCGTTCAGGCGCTCGGCCAGCTCGTCCAGCTGGTCCACGTACTGACCGATGACCAGCGTCGGCACACCCCGGTGCTTCGCGACCAGGTCGGCGACCACGGCGGACTTGGACTCCGCCGTCGACGCCAGCCGGTACTTCACGTCCGCCTCGGCGACCGCGTAGGTCATCCGCTCGGCTTCGGTCAGCGTGACCCGGACCTCGATGCAGTCGGCCGGCGCGATGTAGCCCTGCGCCTCGATGTCCTTCCACGGTGCGTCGAACCGCTTGGGCCCGATCAGGGAGAACACATCACCTTCCCGGCCGTCCTCGCGGACCAGCGTCGCGGTCAGGCCGAGCCGCCGACGCGCCTGCAGGTCGGCGGTCATCCGGAACACGGGCGCGGGGAGGAGGTGAACCTCGTCGTAGATCACCAGGCCCCAGTCCCGAGCTTCGAACAGCTCGAGGTGAGGGTGCACCCCGCCACGCTTGGTGGTGATCACCTGGTAGGTCGCGATGGTGACCGGCCGGATCTCCTTCTTGGCCCCGGAGTACTCGCCGATCTCGTCGGCGGTCAGCGACGTGCGCTTGATCAGCTCGTCGCGCCACTGCCGGGCCGATACCGTGTTGGTGACCAGGATCAGGGTGGTGGTCTTGGCCGCCGCCATCGCGGCCGCGCCGACCATGGTCTTGCCGGCGCCGCAGGGGAGCACGACCACGCCGGACCCGCCGTGGAAGAACGACTCCGCCGCCTGCTGCTGGTAGGGCCGCAGATGCCAGGTGGTCTCGTCCAGATCGATGGCGTGCGCCTCCCCGGAGACGTAGCCGGCCAGATCCTCGGCGGGCCAGCCGAGCTTCAGCAGCATCTGTTTGAGGTGGCCGCGCTCGGACGGGTGCACCACCACGGTGTCCTCGTCCACCTTGTTGCCCACGAGCCCCTTGATCTTGGGGCTGCGCAGCACCTCGGCCAGCACGGGCCGGTCGGTGCTGACCAGGATCAGCCCGTGCGTGGGGTGCTTCTCGATCCTCAGCCGGCCGTAACGGTCCATCGTTTCGGCCACGTCGACCAGTAACGAGGTGGGCACCGGATAGCGGCTGTAGCGCAGCAGGATGTCCACCACCTGCTCGGCGTCGTGACCGGCCGCTCTGGCGTTCCAGAGTCCCAACGGGGTCAGCCGGTAGGTGTGGATGTGCTCGGGGGCCCGCTCCAGCTCGGCGAACGGCGCGATGGCGATCCGGCAGGCGGCGGCGTCGGGATGGTCGACCTCCAACAGCAGGCTGCGGTCGGACTGGACGACGAGCGGCCCCGGCCCGTCGGTGGATGAACTCATTGGGTGTCTCCCGGTTGGCTGGTCTCACTCGGCCGGCCGTCGGGGCTGAGGCCGATCGAGGGTTCGGTCGAAGGTGCGGATGTGGCGCTCGGAGCGGTGTCGGGTCGGCTGACCAGCAGGCTGCGGGAGGCCTCGCTCACGTTGCCGGCGTCGTCGAGGGCTCGGACCTGGAGCACGTGCTGGTCGGTGTCGTCGTTGAACCACTCCACCGTAGCCCGCGAATCGGTGGTCGCAGCCACCTCGTACCCGTTCAGCCACACTCGGTAGCTGACCGCCCCCTCGTCGTCTCGGGTCGGGGCCCAGTGCAGGCTCACCGTCTCGGGGGTGACCCGGTCGACGGACAGCTCGGTGACCGGCGACGGTCGCGTCCGGTCCCGGACGACCCCCGCGGCGGCAGCGGTGTGGATGGCGGTCTGCCGACCGCTGTTCGCCGGCCCGGCTGCCGAGGTGGCGTCAGGCCCGACGCCTACGTCCTCGATCGGGTGGCTCTGCTGTGGCCCGACCACCCGGCTGCTGCGGGGTCGCGCGCGGGACTGCGTGGGCCGTTCGGGTTCGGCGCCGAGACGGCCCGGGCTGCTCGTGATGCCGGGGACGAAGTACAGGGCACCGACTCCGAACGCGCACACCACGAAGACCAGAAGCCGTCTGGTGGAGGTGGCACGCATCGACCGAGTCTAGTTGCCGTCGGTAGCCGGACCGACCGACGAGATGCGCGCCAACGGGATGTTCACGACCTGCGCGCTGGCCCGGTCCACCGCCCGCATCATGCCGGCGGCGATGTCGACCGGGTTGAGCTCTCGCTCGGTGGGGTGACCGTCCGCCGCCACGTAGCGCACGGTGACCGTCGAGGCGGCCGTGGCGGCCGACTCCAGCTCCCGCAGAGTCTCCTCCGTGCTGGACCCGGGCTTCGGTGCCGAAACCGGCTCGTCCGGCAGCAGCTGGCGGCGCCGGTCCTCGACGGCGGTGATCGCAGCCGCGGCCTGGGCCGCGGTGACGGGTTGGGGTTGCGGGTCCTTGCGCGGGGTCGGTGCACGCTGCAGTGGCGGCGCCGTCAACGTACTCCCGGTCTCGTCCTCGACCGCCGGGGAGTGTCCGCGGGCGCGGAGGAACTCGACCAGCTCGTGTGCCTCGCCCGTCGACAGCAGAACGCCCGGCGCGATGGCGCGCAGACCGAGCCGCAATGCCTCCGGTGCCGCCAGCAGGGCCGCCACGTCCGACGGGTCGTCCAGCCGCAGGTAGCTGGCTGCCGTCCCGACCCGGATGCTGCCGTACTGGCGGGCCATGTCATCGATCAGATAGGCCAGTGGCTGAGGCACCCCGGTGGTGGAGTGCGAGCTGAGCCAGTCGCGCATCTGAGTCGAGGACCACCCGGCCTCGAACCCGCGCCGCAGCGAACCGGCGCTGAACCGGTAGACGCCGCCGCCGCCGCGGGACTCCTGGTCGGCCAGCAGCCGCAGGTCACTGGCCAGCGCGTGCGGCAGCGGCCCGGCGGCTACGGCGGTCAGGTCCGCCTGCACGATGATGTGTTCCACCGGGACGGGGAACAGCTCTACCAGCCGGCTGGGCAGGGGTTGGTCGAGAGCCAGCACTGGTCCGGCGTACGAGGTGACCGCGCCGAGGCTGGACAGTCCCAGCCAGCCGAGCTCACGCCAGGTCCAGTCGACGAGGGTGCCCAGGGCGACCGGCGACCGAGCGGCCCGCGGGTAGTGCCAGGCCACCGCTGCGGTCAGCTCCGCCGGCTCGATCATGGTTCCCACCCCGGCGCTCACGCCGAGCTTCAGCACCAGTCGCCGGAGCACCGGCGCTGCCGGGGCTTCCGCCTCCGGGCCGAGGACGTGGGCACCCGGTTCGGCTGACCGCGCATAGTGACGACCACCGCGGAGCCATCCGTCGACCAGGAAACGCCACTGCTCCGCCGCGTCCCGGGCCGCCCACCGGTCGTAGTCGGCGGTGGGCAACAGGGTGAGGTTCGACCCCGGCGCCACCAGCCCGGCCATGGAGGCGCATTCCATCACGAAGGCGGCGTGAGCCAGGTCGCTGGACAGACTGCGGGCCAGGGCGGCCATGTCCCGGGCGGCCAGCCCTCCGGTTCGCAACAGTCGGTGTGGGGTCGCCTCGAGGGAGTGGACGATCAGCTCGACGTCGTGCAACAACCCGAACGCCGCACCGGCCGCGGCCTTGTCGACCAGGGACGGGTCCCTGACGCGGCCGGTGAGCGCGGGGGGCTCCGGCGAGATCTGCTCGGCTGAGAAGCGGCCGCCGCGGAGGTGCAACGAGACCTCGCGCGGCAGGATGACCGTGTCCGCGTCGAGCGGTCGCAACAGCTGCCGGGCCAGCAGCTGGTCCACCGGCGAGCGCGCCGCTCGGGCATCCACCGTGCGGTCGGCGTTACGGACGGCGCCGGTCGGGGACCAGAGGAGCCGATCCAGCAGTGACCGTGCATGGTCATCGCACCCGGCCACGGCTGCGTCGATCTGGGCTCGGGTCAGCGGCCGGGACGACGGCGGGGCGAGTCCGCCGGGGTAGGCGTCGAAATACTCACGGACGCCGCGGACCAGGTGCAGCTGGTCGTCGTCGCCCCACAACAGAGCCCGGTGACGCAGCTCCGCTATCGCGGCCCGGGTGACATCCGGCTTTGCCCCGATCAGCAGCGCAGCCTCATGGGCCGAGCTCGGGTCCGGTAGGGCGGCCAGGCCCTCGGCCACCTGGCGGAGCCAGACGTCCAGCTGGTCCATCGCCCGCCCGATCGACGTCGCGGTGCCCGCACGCGCCGACAGCTCGGCGAGGTCCAGAGGCAGCGGATAGGACAGGTCCGGTCGCACGGTCAGCAGGTCGGTGAGGCCGGTCTCGTCGAGGGACTTCAACGCTTCGCTGAGCGTCCGCGGCCGTGCCGGGCCCGACTGCGCCGGGCGGGACGCCAGCTGGGTCATCCTCATCCCCAGTTCGAGGTGTAGCGCGGCGGCTGAGGCGTCCGCCGCTTCAGGGCGAGGTAGACCATCACCAGCACGGTGACCAGCATCGTCCAGCAGATGAGGAGCGCCCAGACACCGACGAAGGACCACCAGTCGGTGAACCAGAGCCGATCGGTCACCAGCCCGGCCAGCGCGATGAAGCCCAGCAGGAGGAGCGCGACGGAGAACGTCTTGCGGATCTGCCGCTGGGCCACCGTCACCCGAGAGCTGAGCACGAACGCCAGTCCCAGCATGATGGGCGCGAGGAGAAAGAGCAGACCACCGACCCCCAGGCAGATCAGCAACCCCGGTGTCGCTGCGGTCAGGACGGCCCTCGCGTCGAGGGCTGCCGGTGGCTGAGGCGGTGGCGGCGCGACCGGTCCGGGACCGAACCACTGCGGCGTACCGGGTGGCGGGTATTCACCGGGCAGCTGAGCGGGACCGCCGACCGGAGGCAACGGGGCCTGGGGCGTCGGCCAGCTCGTGACCGGCCGGGCAGCATTGACGGCCTGCCCGTGAGGTGAGCTCCAGTGCGCCGAGCCCCAGGCCGAGTCCGTCGACGTCAGTGTGGAGGACACCACGGCGAACGGCTCGCCGGGATCGCGTTGGTCGGCCACCGCCGGGATGAGCTGAGCCAACGGTGCGACCTCGTCGCGCGGCCCATCGAAATGAGGCCGGTCCTTCGGCGCCAGGGCTGCCGACACCTGGGCCGGCGGCACGATCTCGAGCGGCTCGACTGACGGCAGCGAGAAGTCGGCCGGACGCTCCAGCGGTGCGTATTCCGGTCCGTCCTCCCAGGTAGCCATGCTGCCCATCCTAGGTCGCGGCTCGGGGTCGGCCAGGCTTACGCGTGGCGCACGATGTGCAGCGGAGCGCGGCCGTGGTCGCGGTGCACGTCGAGCTCGAGCGTCAGGTGTGAGGTCCTGGCCATGGCCAGCCCGGAGCCGATCGCCACCAGCGCGACGAGGCCGCCGCACAAGAACATGCTGGGTCGGGCACCGAAGTGGTCGATCAGCCAGCCCACGCTCGGGCCGCCGACGGCCTGACCGCCCAGCAGCACGAGGATGTAGACGCTCATCACCCGCCCTCGCAGTGTCGGCGCGGTGGTCATCTGCACCAGCGAGTTGGCGCCGGTCAGGAACAGCATGGTCATCAGACCCGCCGCGACCAGCACGATGCCGAACAACCAGATCACCGGAGCGAGCGACGCCAGCATCAGCACCACGCCGAGCATGGTCAACGTGGTGACCAGCGTGCGTAGCCGCAGCACGTCCCGGCGCCGGGCTGACAGCACCGCCCCGGAGAACGCACCGACAGCGGTCAACGAGTTGAACAGGCTGTAGCCGCCCACTCCTGCGGTGAACACGTGGTCGGCGAAGGCAGCCAGGATGACCGGCATGTTGAGACCGAACAGACCCATGGTGGCGACCAGAACGATGGTCCAGCCGACCTCGGAGGTGCGCTGGATGTAGGAGAGCCCAGCCCGCAGCTGGCCCTTCGGTTGGTCGCGGTTCTTCAGCCGTTCGTCACTGCCCGGAGCGTTCTTGGGGCGGAGGACGATCAGCATGCCGACCACTACGAGGCACGACGCGGCGTTGATGAGGAACGACCAGCCCTGGCCGACCGCGTGGATCAAGGCGCCGGAGAGCGCCGGTCCGAGCAGGGCGCCGAACTGGAAGACCGAGGAGTTGAGGCTGACGGCGTTGCGGATGTGCTGAGTGCCCACCAGCTCGGCGACGAAGACCTGCCGGGTCGGGTTGTCGACCACGGTGACGAACCCGAGCACGGTGGCCACCGCGTACACGTGCCACACCTGGACGGTGCCCGACAGGGCCAGGAAGCCGAGGGTCAGGGCCATCACCGTGGCGACCGACTGGGTGATGATGAGCAGGATCCGCTTGGAGTAACGGTCAGCGATCACCCCGCCGAACAGCCCGAAGAGCAGCACGGGTAGGAACTGCAGGGCGACCGCGACCCCGACTGCCGTGACGCTGCCGGTGAGCTGGAGGACCAACCAGTCCTGGGCGATCCGCTGCATCCACAGACCGGTGGTGGCGACGACCTGGGAGCTCAGGAAGAGTCGGTAGTCGCGGACCTGCAGGGAAGCCAGCGATCGGGGCCACTGACGGGCCCCCCGGGTCGGGAGAGCAGAGTTGTGGGGAGCAAGAGCAGGCTCCGAAGAGGCCTGTCTTGTCAGTTCGGCGGGAGCCGCGGACACGTGGTTCACCAGACTTAGGTGTGGAAGACGGTGTCGAGATCAGCGCCAGGAGCGGTGAGCCAGTCGACGAGACGGTGCGGGATTCAGCAGTGAATCCGTCTTGTGTAACGGTAATTGACCCACTCCTATTCGCCTAACGCATATGCTCTATTAATTGCATTGAGATTCGTAATGAAAGCGTCCGGGCTCGGGACGCGGACCGAGAAGGAGGCCCGGATGGCCGATGAGACGACGTTCGACCCGATCCTGCTGCGGACCTTCCTGGCCGTGGTGAACGGGCTGAGCTTCACCCGGGCGGCCGAGCAGCTGGGGATCAGCCAACCCACGGTTTCTCAGCACATCCGCCGGCTGGAGGACTCGGCCGGGCGACAGCTGATCCGGCGGGACACCCGGACGGTGAGCCTGACCGACAACGGGGAGGCCATGGCGGGATTCGCCCGGACCATCCTGGCCGCCAACGACGAGGCGGTCTCCTACTTCACGGGGTCCGCGATGCGCGGCCGGCTGCGTTTCGGGGCGGCCGACGAGCTGGCGCTGAGCGAGCTGCCCACCATCCTGCGCGAGTTCCGACAGCTCTATCCTCGGATCAACCTGGAGCTGACGGTGACCCAGAGCGGCATCCTCTATCGCCGGCTGGTGGCCAACCATCTCGACCTGGTGTTCATCAACCAGGAAGCCGATCTGGGTCGGGGTCGGCTGGTCCGGCGCGACCGCCTCGTCTGGGTGGGGCTGGAACGGACCCTGCTCGACCCCAACCAGCCGCTCCCGCTGATCACGTACCACGCTCCGAGCTGGGGACGCTCGACGGCGATCAACACCTTGGAGGCTGCGCACCGGACCTGGCGGATCACCTGCAACACCCGCGAGATCAACGGCGTCTTGGCGGCAACCCGAGCCGGCATCGGTATCTGCGTGCTGGCCCAGAGTCGCGTCCCCGGTGACCTGCGCAACCTGTCCGGGCGCTTCGAGCTGCCGCTGCTGCCCGACGTGGAGATGGCCCTGGTGGACAACCCGCTGTCGCCGCGGGAGCCGGTGGAGGCACTGAGCAGGGCCATCTTGAACCTTCCGCTGACGCCGCTGCGACCGTGACCTCACCGACCGCACCATCTGGTTGGGAAGGGTAGTGGGAGGGGCTACGCTTAGCGCGCCGATTCGCGGCATCGTGACCAGGTTTCACCACCCTGACCGGGTCCGGTTCAACTGAGGATGTGAAGATCAAGTGCCTGTTGGCAAGGTGAGGTTCTACGACTCCGAGAAGGGCTTCGGATTCCTGACGAAGGACGAGGGCGGCGACGTCTACGTGCGCGCCACCGCGCTCCCCCCCGGTGTCACCTCCCTCAAGGCCGGGCAGAAGGTCGAGTTCGGCGTGGTCGAGGGACGCAAGGGGGAGCAGGCCCTGTCGCTCCGCCTGATCGACGTGCCGCCGTCCCTGTCCAAGGCGACGAGGAAGTCCCCCGAACAGATGGCGGTCATCGTCGAGGACCTGATCAAGATGCTGGACGCCACCGGCAACTCCTACCGGCGGGGCAAGCACCCCGACGCCAAGAGCGGGACGAACGTCGCGAGCGTGCTCCGAGCCGTGGCCGACGAGCTGGAGCTCTGACGTCTGCGCACGGCTGCGTGCTGCCGGAATCCGCGAGCGACTGTCAGAATAGGTCTCATGTCCACCCCCATCCGTAGTTCAAGCCGTCCGAGCACGAAGGCCGTCAAAGCGGACGCGATCTGCCTCGCCGCGGTTGACGTGGCGCGCGCGGCCGCCCTGGAGACGGCCCAGGTGATGGGCGTGGGCGAGCACCAGGGCGCCGTCGCCGAAGCCGACCGGGTGGTCACCCACCTGTTCGCCTGCCCGCATCCGGGCTACGTCGGGTGGCGCTGGTCGGTGACCGTGGTCCGGGCGTCCCGCGCCAAGGTGCCGACCGTGAACGAGGTCGTGCTGTTGCCCGGCGACGGGGCCCTGCAGACCGACGACTGGATCCCCTGGGCCGAGCGGATCCAGCCGGGTGACGTGACGGCGGGCCTGTTGCTGCCCTCCCCGGACACCGACCCCCGGCTCCAGCCGGGATACACCGGCGGCGAGAACGCTGCCGACCCGGAGCCGGCCGAGAGCAGCGAGATGCGCGTGGTGGTGGCCGAGCTGGGTCTCGGCCGCGAACGGGTGCTGTCACCACAGGGCCGCGACGACGCGGTCGAGCGCTGGCTCGACGGTATAGGCGGTCCGGACAACCAGATGACGAAACTGGCTCCCGGCGTCTGCGAGACCTGTGGGTTCTTCGTCCGGATGCAGGGCGGTCTGGGAGTCCTGTTCGGTGCGTGTGCCAACGAGTACTCGGCGTCGGACGCCCAGGTGGTGAGCGTCGATCACGGCTGCGGGGCACACTCCAACGTCAGCTCCGGTGAGGATGCCGAGGAGCTCCCGGCGCCGGCCTGGGAGACCATCGAGTGGGACGCACCGATCTCCCTGTTCGACTGACCGACAGAATTGCGGCCATGGCCAGGAAGCCGAAGCCCCAGCGCAGTGAGATCGAGGAGGTTCGGCTGCTCGTCGCCGCCTACGTCGCTGCGGGAGCCGACGAGTCCACCCAGCGGGTGGTTACCGCGGTGCACCGGCTCGCTCGACGGCTGAACCAGTGGTACGACCGTCAGCTCGCCGACCTCGACATCACCAGAGGTGAATGGTCGGTGCTCAGCGAGCTCGCCCGGCTCGAGGACGGAGCTGCGCTGACCCCGAGCCAGCTGGCGGGGTCGGCCAACGTCGCCCCGTCCTCGATGACCCATCGCCTCGACCGGATGGTGGAACGAGGCCTCATCTCCCGCCAACAGGACTCCGACAACCGAACCCGTGTCCTGGTGCGGATGTCCGACGCCGGCTGGCAGCTCTACGCCTCGGCGATCCGAGAGTCGAACGTGGTGGAGGCCGATCTGATCGCCGGGCTGAGCGGGGAGCAGGTGCACGAGCTGGCATCACTGCTGGAGCGGGTCATCGCCGGGCTGGACCAGGCGGAAGTGGTCGAGGGCGAGTCCGTCTGATCCGTCTGGGCGTCCGACTAGTCACGGTCCCAGCGGCCCGCGCGTCGGCGGGATCTCCGGTAGAGGCAATAGGCCAGGCCGATCAGCCCCAGGCCGAAGCCACTGACGCAGACGCCGAGCCACCAGCCGTTGCCGTGTTGCTCCAGGGCGGGGTAGAAGACCGCCGCGAGCACCGAGGCGACGGCAAAAGCCGCCAGGCCCAGGATGGTCACGGTGAAGCCGTCGACGTCCAGCACGGGCACCGGCGCCTGGACCAGGAAGTGGTGCGGCTCCGCCCCGACCCTCGGCAGGTCGTCCACGGGTCCTCGACCGGTCGGCTGCGGGTCAGCGGCGGGAGCGGGGGAGTCGGACACGTCACCAGTTTACGGCGGGGCGACTGCATGCCGCTGATGGTCTCGGTCGTCCTACGTGGGGGTGGGCGGCGCGTCCAGACCCTCGGCTCCGGCCGTCGGCTCACGCCGCGTCGACCGTCGGTAAGCGCTCGGTGAGGTGCCGAACTGGCGCTGGAACGCATGGGAGAAGTGGAACTCGTCGGCGTAGCCCAGCCGGTGGGAGATCTCGCGAGTCGTCATCGCGGTCAACCGCAGCATGCTGGCTGACGCTTCGCCGCGGCGGGTGTTCCGATAGGCGTGCGGTGGCTGTCCGAACACCTGGGTGAACCCGCGACGGAAGTCGTCGTAGCTCAGTCCCAGCTCGGCGGCGATCTGTGGGCCTCTGGTCTTGGCCTCGAAGTCCTCGACCAGCCTGGCGGCCGCCAGGTTCCATCGGCTTTCGGACTCCGAGTCCGGGCTGCAGGCGGAAACCAGCCAGTCGGCCAGCGTCAGCAGCTGGTGCTCGGCTGCGGACTGGCCGGTGGGTCGGGCCCGCAGCACGAACGCCAGAGTGGTGGCGGTGGTGCCCGGAGCCAGCGGACGTGGCCCGCCCCCGGTCAGCACTCCCGCCCCGCGCAGCGCGTCGAACACGACTCCGCTGAACACGGCGAACCACTCGGTCCAGCATTCACCCGGCCGGGTTCCGTACCAGTGCGGTTGTCCGGGCATGGTGAGGGTGAGCGAGCCGGGCTCGATCGGCTGAGCAGGCCCGGTGGTGCCCTCGCGGTAGAGACCGCGACCCTGGGTGACCACCGACAGCACGAACTCGTCGAGGACACGGATGCGACGGGGCATCACCGGCTCGGCGTCCATCACCTCACCGGCCAGCGACAGTCGACCGATCCGCGTCCGAGGACCACCCGCGTTGCTGATCCGTAGGTAACCGGGCATGAGCCAAAACCTACATCTGATGGCCACGCCAGACATTCAGTCCTCACGACTGGATCGATAGCGTCGAGGATTCCAACCGGAAGGGATAAGTACATGTCGGAGATCCAGGAGCACGCCGTCGTCGGCGTCTCGGAGGCGATGGTCGAGCAGTACCGGACCGAGGGCTACTTCGTGCTCGAAGGGGTGGTCGACGAGGTCGATCTCGAGCTGCTGCGCAGTGGGGCGCAGTTCTCGATGGACCGGGTGGACGCCCAGATGGACGAGGCGGGGGTGGACCGGCTGGGCATCAATGCGCGGGGCAAGCGCTACTTCAGCAGCATGACCTACCTCGAGCGGCCGGAGCTCCGGAAGTTCATCTACGGCCCGCAGATGGCCGAGATCTGTCGTGCCGTGCTCGGGGACGAGGCCTACCTGTTCTGGGAGCAGTACGTGATCAAGGCGGGCGATCCCGACACCACCTTCGCCTGGCACCAGGACTCCGGCTACGTGCACGAGGATCACGAGCCGTATCTGACCTGTTGGATCGCCCTCGACGACGTGAACGAAGAGAACGGCTCGGTCTATCTCCTCCCCTACAGCCGGTCGGGGATCCGCTCCTACATCAAGCACGTCAGGGTCGAGACCGGAGACGCCGTCTGCTACTTCGGGTCCGATCCCGGCATGTCGGTCACGGTGCCCGCGGGCTCCATCGTCTGCTTCTCCAGCACCGTCATCCACCGCAGCGGCGCCAACCTCACCGACCGGTTACGGCGCGTCTACCTGCTGCAGTACTCCCGGGATGTGATCCAGAACAAGGCTGGCGATGCGCCGTGGGGATCCTTCGAGCCGTTCCTGCACGAGGGCCGGGTGGTCGCCGAGCACTGACTCAGAGCCAGGACCTCTGCCGGCCAGGATGGCTCCGGGCGGGCATGAGCTACTTGACTGCGCCGGCGGTCAGCCCGTCCAAGAGTTGCTTGCGCAGCGCGATGAACACGATGATGGTCGGCACCGCAGCGAGCACAGATCCGGCCATCACGAGGTCGATCTGTCGGCTCTGGGCCGCGTACACCGTGGCCAGGCCGAGAGACAGTGTGTACCGGTTCGGATCGGAGACGATGATCAACGGCCACAGGAAGGTGTTGTAGCTGTTCAGGAAGTTCCAGACGCCGAGTGCGCCGAGTGCCGGCCGGAGCAGCGGCAGTACCAGTCGGACGAAGATGCGGAACTCACTGCAGCCGTCGACCCGCCCGGCCTCCAGGATCTCGTCCGGCACCGACTGCTCGATGTACTGCCGCATCATGAAGATTCCGAACGCCGGCGCCACCCAGGGCACGATCAGGGCGAAGAACGGCTCGGTCAGCCCGACTTTGGTCAGGATGACGAACAGCGGCAGCACCACCACCGCGTAGGGGACGGCGAGCGAGCCGAACATGGTGTTGAACAGCACAGCTTTGCCGCGGAACTGGTATTTGGCGAAACCGAAACCGGCTAGCGAGCAGACCAGCACCGAGATCACCGTGGAGACGACCGCCACGATGAGCGTGGTGACGAACCAGCTCGCGAACGGTTGCTGCTCGAGCAGGTGACGGTAGTTCGCCAGGGTCGGGGGGTGCGGCAGCAGCTGCGGCGGGTAGGCGAACATGTTGCCGCGCTCTTTGAACGAGGTGGACAAGGCCCAGATCAGCGGCAGCAGCACCACGAAGGCGATGACGCTCAGCACGGCGTACACCACCAGCCGACCCGGGGTCGGGCCTTTGCGGCCCCGCTGCTCGGGGACGGCGTCGTCAGCGTGCACCGACGGGCGGGTGGTCACACTCATCGCGCTACCTCCCGGCCGACACCCAGCAGTCGGTTCGCGATCTGCCCGATACCGAACACGATCACGAACAGGGCGACCCCGGCGGCCGCCGAGTACCCGATCTCCTGGCGCTGGAAGGCGGCGCGGTAGATGAACTGGGCCACCGACAAGGTTGCGAAGTCGGGACCACCGGCGGTCAGCAGGTACGGCTCCTCGAAGATCTGCGCCGACCCCACGAGGCTCGTCACCACGACGAACGCGGTGACGGGGCGGAGCGACGGGATGGTGATGTTGAAGAACCGCTTCACGGGCCCGGCGCCATCGATCTCCGCCGCTTCGTAGAGCTCACGCGGCACGCCTTGCAGGCCGGCCAGGAAGAAGATGGTCAGATATCCGGTCCAGCGCCAGATGATCAGGATGGAGACGCTGACCTTGGCCCAGATCGGACTGCCCAGCCAGTCGATCCCTGCACCGCCGATGGTCGCCTGGATCATGGCGTTCAGGAGGCCGAAGTTCTTGTCGTAGAGCAGCTGGAAGACCAGGGCGATCACGATCGGGGACAGCACAGTTGGGGTGAAGTAGACGAAGCGGAAGAAGTCACGCGCCTTCAGACCCCGGCCGTTCAGCGCCTGGGCGATCAGCAACGCGAGCGGCACCACGACCAGCAGGCTGACCAGCACGTACACCAGCGTGTTCGTCAGGGCCGTGTAGAAGTTCGAGTCCTGGAAGAGTCGTTGGTAGTTGGCCGACCCGACGAACTCCGGACTTCCGAAGCCGCCCCATTCGGTGAAGGACAGATAGACGCCCACACCGATCGGGATGACCAGGAAGAGGCCGAAGAGGATGTAGAAGGGCGAGATGAACACGTAGGGGGCGAGCCAGCCCGGACGGCGCGCACGCCGGGTCCGGCGGTCCGGCTCAGATGCCGGCGCGACCGCGGCCTGACCGGCGGCGGTCGGCGTCGGGGCGGCTGCGCTCACTTGGCCTGTGAGGTGTAGGCCGCCTGTGCAGCCTTGACGGCATCGGCTGCGGAGATGGACCCGGTCTGCGCTTTCTGGATTTGGCCGCCCAACACGTCCAGCAACACGGTGAGGTTGGCGCTCTGGTAAAAGGGCGGGGCCTGGTTGGCGACGCTCTGATAGATCGGGAAGACTTCCTGGCCGCCGAGATAGGCGTCCTTGTAGGTGGTGAAGTCCTTGTCCTCGTAGAGGTTCTTCATGGTCGGCAGGTAGCCGCCCTTCTTGAACCGCAGCAGCTGCCCCTCTTTGGTGAGGTAGGTGTAACGGACCAGGTCGATGGCGGCTTGGGTGTTGGGCTTGTCCTTGACCACCGCCATGCCGGTGCCGCCCAGGGCTGCGCCGACCCCGCCGCCGGCCTTGAACTTGGGCAGCGTGCGGATCCGCCACTTGCCCTTCTGACTGGGCACGTTGGGCTGTAGCCCGTAGACGTTGTACCAGTCGGGCATGAAGGTGGCGATGAGCTTCTCGCTCTTCAGGGCCGCCGCGTTCGGGGCGCCGTAGGGGTCGGCGACGACAGTGAAGAAGCCGCTCTTGATGCTGTCGGCCATGAACTGGATGGTCTGCACGGCTTCCGGCGTGTCGATCGACGGGTTGCCGTCCTTGTCGAAGAGGTTCAGCCCCCGTTGTTGGTAGAGCTGACGGAACGTGCCCATCGCATCACCAGCCGTGCCGTTGCAGGCGATGCCGAACGCCTTGCCCGACTTCTGGCCCGCCGCGGCGAGGTCCTCCCAGGTCTCGAGGTCCTCGGGGATGCCGTACTTCTTGAACAGGTCCTCACGGTAGTAGAGCACCGTCGGACAGGTGTCGGACTCCAGCGCATACGTCTTGCCGTCGACCGCATAGTCGTTCAGCCGGAGCAGGTTGCCCTTCTCCTCGTCCGACAGCAGCTCGGTCCAGTTGACCAGGACCGATGGAGCTATGTTCTGCCGCATCATCCGGGGGAACTGGCTGACCTCCACGCCCGCGAAGTCGGGTGTGCCCTTCTTGGCCTGCGCCTGGGCCAGCAGCTTGGTCACCACTGCGTCGGCGGCGAGCGAGGTCAGTTTGAGGGTGTAGTTGAACTTGGTCGCCTTGGTGCTGTTGGCGGTGGCGACCGAGGACTTGAAGGTACTGACGTATCCGGGGTCGTGGGTCCAGAAGTCGAGGGTGACGTCGCCTGAAGCCTCTGGTGGCGGAGCGGTGTCTTTGCTGCAGGCCGAGAGGAGCGGGGCGGCCAGGAGACCTCCACCGATCAGTCCCGCCGATCGAAGCAGGGTCCTGCGGGAGATTTCGGTCATCTGGCTGAGCCTCCATTGGCTGGGCCGAAGCGAGGATCTGCCTCGGGTCCTGTTGAACGAGTGATGTCGTGTGGCACGAGTCACCAGTGTTGTTGCTGTGATGCTAACTCTGGTGTCGGCTCCGAGCCTTCACATGAGCCGAGATACGCGGAATGTCGGCAAATCGAGATCGTTCACGGCGTCAGTGGAACTCAGGCCGCGCGCGGTGGTCCTCCTCCCCGCACGGGCCGCCCCACGCGGTCGACTCGCGGCTGACCGGCTGACGGTCGAAGCTGAACAGGTGGGGCAGGTACCAACCGCCGATGTGGGTTGCGCTGACGGGCATGTAGTGGCTGATGAACGAACGACGCCACTCGTCGGCGGTGCTGTTCGGATCCGAGCCGTGGATCACGCTCCCGGTGAAGAACAGCACGTCGCCGGGATCGAGCTCGAGCCCGATGGGGTCGTGACCCACCGGAGGTGCCACGTAGTCGTCGACGAAGCTCTCGTTGATGTCCGCGTGGTCGGGGCACGCGAGGTCCATCGTGTGCGTGCCCGGACAGACCTTGAGACCCCCGTTCCCCGAGTGCGACCGGTCGACCGCCAGCCAGGCGGCGACGCAGGTGGCGGGCTGGACGAGCAGGTAGTAGTTGTCCTGGTGGAACGCCTGCCCGCGGGCGCCGGGGGGCTTGAAGTAGAACATGGTCTGGCACCCCACCACGTCTTCGCCGAGCAGCTGCTGGAGCACAGTGCGCACCCGGGGGTCGAGGAACAGCTCGAAGCTGTCGGGGTCGAAGTCGTGTGGCTGCATCACGCGCGGGTAGCGGCGCAGGATGTCGGTGCTGTCCAGGTCGGGCTCCCAGTGACCCTCGATCCGCTCACCGCGCACAGCCATCGTGTCGAAACGTCCGGCGATGGCCTCCACCTCGGATCGGCCGAACAAGCCTCGCGCCACGTGGAACCCGTCGCGGTCCCAGGCTGCCAGCTCGTCGCGTCCGATGTTCGTCGCGGGGTCCGGGTCTCTGGGCGAAGGGGACAGGGGTTGGCTGAGGGCTCCCAGTGTTTCGGTCATGATGTCATTCTCTGATCCTGACCACTCCGTGAACATGGACACGCAACGCGACTCCATGGATAATCGAGTCACCCATGCGCACCGACACCTTTCTGGCCCATCACCAGTCGGGGCACTATCGCTATCGGCAGGCGCTATTGACCACCCGACAGGCGCCGGTCGACTTCGAGCTCATCTGGGTCACGGCCGGCGACCTGGCCGCCACCATCGGCGGGCGGCCGGTGCACGCCGGGCCGGGTGACCTGGTGCTGCTCGAGCCGGGAGTGCCGCACACCTACTGGCCGGGTGCGGGCCGCGGCTGGGAGTGGTTCTGGCTTCATGTCGACGGCGTGGGAGCGGGAGAGATCTGGACTCGGCTGCAGGGCGGAGTCGGACCGGTGCGCAGGCTCGGTCAGGACCCCCAGATCCGGGCGCGCTTCGTGGAGCTGGTCACCTCGGCCGCCACCGCCCTGGATGTGCCGCACGCCATCCGGGTGGACACCTGCGCACTGAGTTTGCTGGGGTTGATGATCGAGCGGCTGGAGGCTCCGACGGAGTCCAGGATCGCGTCGTCCCGGGCCGGCATCTCCGCTCTGACGACATGGATATTAGATCACCTGGACAGGTCGATCTCGCTGAGTGATCTGGTGGACGCCTCCGGTTGGTCAGCGGCGCAGCTGACCCGGATGGTGCGCCGCGAGCTCGGCCTGTCCCCCATGCAGTACGTGGCCCGGCTGCGGATGCGGCGGGCCGAGCGACTGTTGGTGGACACCGAGCTCGGGGTCGCCCGCATCGCCCAGATGGTGGGTTTCGACGATCCGTTGCACTTCTCGCGTCGTTTCCGTCAGCTCACCGGACGGCCGCCCTCGCAGGCCCGCGTCATCGCCGAGCCGGCCCGCCCGGAGATCGATAGCTCTACTACTTAGCGTTTGTAATTAGCAGTGCTAAAGATTAGTCTGATCGGGTGACCGACCGTGACCTGAGGACCAACACGGGGTTGGCGAGCGCCCTGCGGACGTCGGTCCTCCGGTTGGCCCGTCGGTTGCGGCAGCTGCGCGACGACTCGCTCGATCTCAACTCCAACCAGCTGTCTGCGATGTCGGTGCTGCTCAACCAGGGTGACCTCGGGATGGGCGAGCTCGCCGCGCTGGAGCTGGTCCAGCCGCCCTCGATGACGCGCATCGTCAACGGGCTGGAGGAGCGTGCGCTGGTCGCTCGGCGTGCCCACCCCACCGACAGACGTCAGAGCGTGGTCGTCCTGACCGAATCGGGCCGGCAGGTGCTGCTGGCCAACCGCCGCCGCCGCGACCAGTGGTTGGCGAAGCGCATCTCCGAGCTCGAACCCGAAGAACGAGAGGTGCTGCGCAAGTGCGTCAGCATCATGGAGAAGGTGAACCACGCGTGAGCGTAGAAACTGACGAAAGAGTCGTGGAGTCGGCCGCACCGGCTCCTCGGGCCGGCATGTTCTCCGCGCTGCAGAGCCGCAACTACCGGATCTACGTGTCCGGGTCCTTCGTGTCCAACATCGGGACCTGGATGCAACGCGTCGCTCAGGACTGGCTGGTTCTGCAGCTGTCCGGTGGATCGGGACTCGCCGTCGGCATCACCACAGCTTTGCAGTTCCTGCCCATGCTGCTGGCGTCGGCCTACGGTGGCCTGGTCGCTGACCGCTTCAACAAGCGCACCATCTTGAAGATCACCCAGATCTGGATGGCTCTGGGCGCCGCGACCCTGGGCATCCTGGCCATCACCGGGTTGGCGGTCACCTGGCACGTCTACCTGATCGCGTTCCTGTTCGGGATCGGGACGGCGTTCGACAACCCGGCCCGGCAGACGTTCGTCAACGAGGTCGTCGGACCCGACCTGTTGCCCAACGCCATCGGCCTCAACTCGGCCACCTTCCACGCTGCCCGCATCGTCGGTCCAGCCGCCGCCGGGCTGGTCATCGCCGCCTGGGGCTCCGGCTGGGCGATCCTGTCCAATGCCGTCACCTACGCGGCGTTCATCGCGGTGCTGCTGGTGATCGACACCAGCAAGCTCTACGTCACGCCGCCCACCGGCCGAGCCAAGAAGCAGATCCGCGAAGGTCTGTCCTACGTGGCCGAGCACCCCGAGATCCTGCTCGTGCTCTGCGTCGTCTTCTCGGTCGGCACCTTCGGCCTAAACTTCCAGCTGACTTCGGCGCTGATGGCACAGCAGGAGTTCCACAAGGGTGCCGAGCAGTACGGCATCCTCGGCACCTTCATGGCCGTCGGCTCACTGGCCGGCGCCCTGGTCGCTGCCAAGCGGCGCAGCCGACCGCGTGGACGTTTCATCGTCGGGATGGCGCTGGCCTTCGGGGTGATCGAGGTGCTCGCCGGGCTGATGCCCACGTACTGGAGCTATGCCGCCATCCTGCCGGTGATGGGCCTTGCGGCCCTGCTGACGCTGACGGCGTCCAACGCGTCGGTGCAGCTCGGGGTGGCCCCCGCGTTGCGCGGTCGGGTGATGGCGCTCTACGCCATGGTGCTGATGGGCGGCACCCCCATCGGCTCACCCATCCTGGGTTGGGTCGGCGAGGCGTTCGGTCCCCGCTGGACGCTGATCGGCGGTGGCGGTCTGACCGTCATCGGCGTACTGATCTCGGTGGCGTTCTTGGCCCACCGCCAGCACCTGAAGCTCGTGCCGGCGCTGCACCCGCTGCCCCACTTCGAGGTCCACCACCGAGCCGCCTGACCGTCCGGTGTCGAAGGGCGTCCCGTTCCTGCATCCTGTCGAACGGCGGGGGATACGCTCGCGCCATGCCCGAAGTCCCTCGCGCACCACTGGTCACTGTCCGCGGCGAGGCTCACCTCGAGGGTCCACCGGATCTGGCCACGTTCAGCTTCACCGCCCATCGTTCCGCCGGCACGGCCGACGCAGTCCGCTCGGCGCTGGCGACGACGTCGACGCAGGTGCGCGAGCTGTTGAGCACCCATGACGCGGCCCTCGAGCGAACGAGCACGTCGGGGCTGAACGTGGCGCCGGTCTTCCGTCGTCGGAGCGAGACGCAGGTGCAGGGGTTTCGTGGGACGTTCTCCATCGACATCGTGGTCAAGGACTTCGACGCCTTGTCGTCGATCGTCTACGCGCTGGCGCCCATACCCGACGGCCAGCTCGACGGTCCGTACTGGTCGCTGCGGCCGGGCAACCCGCTGTATCGCCAGGCCCGGTTGGCCGCCGTCGCCGACGCCCGCAGCCGCGCCGACGACTACGCGCTGGCCTTCGCGGCGTCGGTCATCGACCTGGTGGAGATCTCGGACCTGGAGGGCGGCTTCTCTGGCCCCCGAGGCCTGCGTGCGTCGGCGTTCGGCCTGGCCGAGGGGGTCGATGCACCACCAGAGTTCGAGTTCGAGCCGCGCGTCCAGTCAGTGTCAGGACAGGTGACCGTCCGGTTCACCATCACCTCGCCCGACCTGTCCGCCAGCTGAACCTTCGCCTGCGCCACCCCCGCCTCGCCGGGACCGAGGGGCGTGTCGGTTCCCCAGGTATACGTGGGAAACTCTCACCTCACCCAGGAAGTTTCGTAGGTCAGGTGAGTGTTCCTCAGGTTTACGTGGGGAACCGACAAGCCGGCCACGGACCCCGGAGTGTCGGTCGGGACGGGTCGTCCTGTTGCGGAGTGGTAACAAGGGGCCGATAGCCTCGCCCTATGTTTGCCAAGGTCTTGGTCGCCAATCGTGGTGAGATTGCTGTCCGCGCGTTCCGAGCAGCCTACGAGCTCGGCGCCCACACGGTCGCTGTCTTCCCCTGGGAGGACCGCAACGCGGTTCACCGGATCAAGGCCGACGAGGCCTACCTGATCGGGGACAAGGGTCACCCCGTGCGCGCGTACCTCGACGTGGCCGAGATCATCCGGGCCGCACGCGAGTGTGGCGCCGACGCGATCTACCCCGGGTACGGCTTCCTGAGCGAGAACCCGGAGCTGGCGGCGGCCTGTGCCGAGGCCGGCATCACCTTCATCGGCCCGCCCGCGGACGTGCTGGAGCTGGCCGGAAACAAGGTCCGGGCGCTGGCTGCGGCCAAGGCTGCGGGCATCCCCACCCTGAAGTCCACCGCACCCTCCGCAGACGTGCCGACGCTGCTCGAGGCGTCCAAGGAGATCGGCTTCCCGGTCTTCGTCAAGGCCGTCGCCGGTGGTGGCGGCCGGGGCATGCGGCGGGTGCAGGAGCCGTCCGGTCTCGAAGAGGCGCTGCACCAGGCCATGCGGGAGGCCGAGGGCGCCTTCGGTGACTCCACCGTCTTCATCGAGCAGGCCGTCGGCCGGCCGCGCCACATCGAGGTCCAGATCCTGGCCGACCAGTTCGGCAACATCATCCACCTGTACGAGCGTGACTGCTCGATCCAGCGCCGCCACCAGAAGGTCGTGGAGATCGCGCCGGCCCCGCACATCGACCCGGAGCTGCGTGCGGCGCTCTGCCGCGACGCGGTGAAGTTCGCCGTATCCCTCGACTACTCCTGCGCCGGCACCGTGGAGTTCCTGGTGGAGACCGAGGGTGAGCGCGCCGGACAGCACGTCTTCATCGAGATGAACCCGCGGATCCAGGTCGAGCACACGGTCACCGAGGAGATCACCGACGTCGACCTGGTCCAGGCCCAGATGCGGATCGCCAGCGGGGAGAGCCTGTCCGACCTCGGTCTGGCCCAGGAGAACATCCGGATCAACGGTTCGGCGCTGCAGTGCCGGATCACGACCGAGGACCCGTCCAACGGCTTCCGGCCCGACACCGGCACCATCACCGCGTACCGGACGGCCGGCGGCGCCGGCGTCCGGCTGGACGGCGGCACCGCCGACACCGGCACGGAGGTCAGCGCCTACTTCGACTCCATGCTGGTCAAGCTGACCTGCCGCGGCCGCACCTTCGAAGTCGCCGTGGCCCGGGCCAAACGAGCTCTGGCCGAGTTCCGCATTCGTGGGGTGAGCACCAACATCCCGTTCCTGCAGGCCGTGCTCGAGCACCCGGACTTCATCGCGGGCGACGTGTCCACGGCGTTCATCGAGCAGCGCCCCGAGCTGCTGACCGCCAGGGCGCCGGCCGACCGCGGTACGAAGCTGCTGCGTTGGCTGGCCGAGGTGACCGTCAACAAGCCCAACGGCAACGCGCCGACGCTGCTGGACCCGGGGGGGAAACGTCCAGCCGGCATCGATCTGACCAAGCCGTCACCGCACGGTTCCCGGCAGCGGTTGCTCGAGCTCGGGCCGGCCGGGTTCGCCGCGGACCTGCGCGCGCGCACGAGTGTCGAGGTCACCGACACCACGTTCCGCGACGCCCACCAGTCCTTGCTGGCCACCCGGGTGCGGACCAAGGACCTGATCCGGATCGCGCCGTACGTGGGCCGGATGCTGCCCGAGCTGCTGTCGGTGGAGTGCTGGGGTGGCGCGACGTACGACGTAGCGCTGCGCTTCCTGCACGAGGACCCGTGGGAGCGACTGGCCGCGCTGCGCTACAACATGCCCGGTCTCTGCCTGCAGATGCTGCTCCGCGGGCGCAACACGGTCGGCTACACGCCGTACCCCACGAAGGTCACGACCTCCTTCGTGGCCGAGGCCGCCGAGGTCGGCATCGACATCTTCAGGATCTTCGACGCGCTCAACGACGTGGAGCAGATGCGACCGGCGATCGAGGCGGTGCTGGAGACCGGCAGCACCGTCGCCGAGGTGTCGCTCTGCTACAGCGGCGACCTCAACAACCCGGCCGAGGACATCTATACCCTCGACTACTACCTGCGGCTGGCCGAGAAGATCGTCGGCGCGGGCGCGCACGTGCTGGCCATCAAGGACATGGCCGGTCTGCTCCGCCCCCCGGCAGCGACCAAGCTGGTCTCGGCGCTGCGCGACCGGTTCGACCTACCGGTGCACCTGCACACCCACGACACCGCCGGCGGTCAGATGGCGACCCTGCTGGCCGCCATCAACGCCGGGGTGGACGCGGTCGACGTGGCCAGCGCCCCGATGGCGGCGACCACCAGCCAGCCGGCGGCGTCTGCGCTGGTGGCGGCCATGGAGCACACCGAACGTGCCACCCATCTCGATCTGCGTTCGGTGATGGACCTGGAGCCGTACTGGGAGGCCATGCGCAAGGTCTATGCCCCGTTCGAGTCGGGGCTGGCCAGCCCGACCGGCCGGGTGTACGACCACGAGATCCCCGGCGGGCAGCTGTCCAACCTGCGTCAGCAGGCGATGGCGCTCGGGCTCGGTGAGAAGTTCGAGCAGATCGAGGCGATGTACACCGCCGCCAACAAGATCCTCGGTCGCCCCACCAAGGTCACCCCGTCGTCCAAGGTGGTCGGCGACCTGGCTCTGCAGCTGGTGGCCACGGGCGCGGACCCGGAAGAGTTCGCCGAGAACCCGCAGAGCTACGACATCCCCGACTCGGTGATCGGCTTCCTCGGTGGCGAGCTGGGCGACCCGCCCGGCGGCTGGCCGGAGCCGTTCCGCACCAAGGCGCTGCGGGGCCGCACGGTACCGAGACGGGAGACCGAGGTCTCCGACGACGACTCCGCGGCGCTCGACAAGCCGGGCCGGCTGCGCCAGGTGACCCTCAACCGGCTGCTCTTCCCCGGTCCGACCAAGGAGTTCGAGGCCGGGCGGGAGCTGTACGGCGACATCGGCCGTCTCGACAGCCTGGACTACCTGTACGGGCTGCGCCCCGGCGACGAGCACATGGTCCGGATCGGCAAGGGCGTCAGCCTGATCCTCGGGCTGGAGGCGATCGGCAACCCCGACGAGCGCGGGATGCGGACCGTGATGTGCACGATCAACGGCCAGCTCCGTCCCGTCCGTGTCCGCGACCACGCGGTCAGGGTCGACATCAAGACGGCCGAACGAGCCGACGTGTCCAAGCCGGGTCACGTGGCCTCGCCCTTCGCCGGTGTGGTCAGTGTGACCGTGGCCGAGGGCGACCGGGTCGAGGCGGGCGCCACCGTGGCGACCATCGAGGCGATGAAGATGGAGGCCGCCATCACCGCCCCCGTCTCCGGCACCGTCGAGCGGCTCGCGCTGAGCAAGGTGCAACAGGTCGAAGGCGGCGACCTCGTGCTGGTGATCACCCCGAGCTAGACCCCTTCGACAGGCCGGTTAGTTGGCCCAGAACCCCACGAGATCGGGGACCGGCCGGCGCATCGACACCGACACCTGGGCCCACGGGATGAAGCCGTCCAGCCAGCTGACCAGTGCGGCCACCATCTCCTGCTGCTCGCGGGTCTTGATCTGGGGCATGGCCGCGCGGTAGGCCCCCGCCATGGCGAGGGCCTTCTCGTGGGGGTGCCAACCCACGGTGAGGCCGCGTACCGGCAGCAGGTTGAGCTGCGGGCTGGACTGCAGGAGGTGTCGCAGACCGACTGACGACGTCACCCCGCCGCGCGCCAGGGCGAAGTCGAGGTCGTCGAGGGACTCGGTGGTCAGGCTCATCAGCGTCGACCCCCACGCGCTGCCCTGCACCAGGGTCTCCAGCACCCGCCAGGTCGCGCCCGTCCGGTCCGGCGGCACGTAAGCGCCGGCCAGCAGCACATCGACGTCCTGTGGGACGGGCTGGGTCGGGGAGACGACCACGGCCGCAGGCGGCCGCTTGAAGATGGGTCCGAGCTTCGTGAGCAGCCCGCCCCGCTGCCGGTCGTCCCTGGGTGGCGCCAGTGCCTGACGAGCGACCTGGCGCAGCCGATCCTGATCCTGGGAGGGTGCGCCGAACATGCCCCGGACCTCGTCGATGCCGATGGCGTACAGCCGGAGCTCACCCATAGAGCCCACCGTAACGCGGACCAGGCTGTGTGCAGCCATATCCTTGGCGGCATGACCCCTCGGGCGCGTCGACTGATCGTCTCCGGCGTGCTCGGGGGTCTGCTGCTGCTGGTGATCGTCGTGGCCCTGTGGGACCGGATCGGCTGAGCGTCCAAGGAGTGCTGCGCCCCGTCGCTGTGCCGTGGCTGGGTCTGGTCCCTGATCACGTACGCTGCCGAGTCAGGATCAAGACGAGAGGAACCAGACTCCGGATGGCAACCACGCGGCGGGTACGACTGCGCGCCCTGGTCGTCACGCTCATGATCCTGCTCGGCTGCGGTCCCGTCGCCGTGGCCTCGGCCGCCGACGAAGTGGCCTTCGTCATCCAAGACTCGCGGATCACGGAGTCCTCCGGCCTGGCGCGCGACAACGCCGACGGTCTCTACTGGACGGCCAACCGTTCGGGCAGCCAGGGCACTGTCTACGGGCTCACGGACGGAGGTTTCGTCAAGGGCCTTGTCGGGTTCCGCGCCAAACCGCAGGACGTGGAAGCGGTCGCCGTGAACCGGAACCGGCTCTACGTCGGCGACATCGGAGACGCCACGTCCGAGCGGAAGTCGGTCACCGTCTACTACTTCGACAACCCCCAGGCCAACAACGCGACGGTGTCCTACCGGGCGTACGACTTCACCTATCCGGACGGGGCGCACGACGCCGGGACCCTGCTGGTCGACCCGAACGGCAGGCTTTTCATCGTGACCAAAGGAGCCAAGGCGGGGATCTACGCCGCGCCGACGAGCCCGTCACGGAGTGCGATGAACCGGCTCGAGCGGGTCGCCAGCGCACCCGCCTTTGTCACCGACGGCGTCTTCCTGCCTGACGGCAACCGGATCGCGCTGCGCACCTACGTATCGCTCGAAGTGCTGGACGCGAGCTCCTACAAGACCGTGGCACGCGCCGCGACACCGCAACAACAGCAGGGAGAGTCCGTAGCGGTCACCCTGGACGGTCGCTCGCTGCTGGTCGGGAGCGCAGGCAAGCGGTCCCCGGTGCTCCGGATGGCCGTACCGACGACCATCGGCGAAGCGCCGTCGGCCAGCAGCACCCCGCCTCCCACCACCCAGGCGACGCGGACCCCCACTCCCTCGGTATCGGATCCGGCCGCCGAGAACGATCCGAGCGATGAGGAGGAC
>JBBRYD010000042.1:0-27854 GCA_038238065.1 Propionibacteriales bacterium
CGGCGAGTCGATCACCGTCGATGGGGGCGCAACCGCTCGCTGCTTCGCCTATCCGCCGGTGGGTTAGTCGGTCGCGATCAGATCCGGCGGAGCAGGACGAGGGTCGATGCGCCGCCCACGGGCAGCGGGATGCCGTCGCTCATCAGCACGCGCCCCCGGCTCTCGATCTCCTGGCCGTCGAGGTCCAGCACGCTCACCGCGTACGCAGCGTCCGGGTCGAGCCCGACCGGACGCACCGGCTCCCAGTCCCCCGCGGGTGCCAACCGAAACGCGGCCACCAGGTGGTCGTCGCCGGAGGTGAGCTGGAACGCCGGGCGACGGTTCCCCTTCTCCTCCCGGAGCGGCTGCGCGTTCAGTGGCCAGAGCAGGCCCTCGTCGAGCAACCCTCGGATCCGCGTCTTGTAGGTCTGCACGTGGTGCGCCAGCCGCTCGCGCAGGTCGGCACGCATCTCGGTCAGCCGGACCGAGATGCCGAACCGGTGCAGCATCGCCGACTGCACCTTGAGGTCGAACTGGGCAGCAGTCATCAGGCTCCCCGAGTAGTCGGCGTGCTGGAAGCGATGCTCCCCCCGCCACTCGCTCTGGACCCAGTGCAGGATCTGCCGCGGTGGCAACATCTGGCAGGCACCCCACAGGCAGGCGAGGTGGTGCTCGGTCCAGTCCGGGTCCGAGAGGAAGAGACAGTCCACGTGCTCGGCCAACCCGAGGTCGATGCGTAGCCCTCCCGACGAACACGCCTCGAACACGGTGTCCGGAAACGCTGACCTCAGCTCGTCCAGCACCTGGTACAGGCCCTCGTAGTGACGGATCAGACCTTCACCGCTGCGGTGCCCGTGGTCCGAGCGGTCGCACCCGAGGCCCGGGTCCAGGTTGAAGTCCCACTTGATCCACCGTGCACCGGTGGTCAGGATCAGCTGTCGAACCGTTCCGGCGATGTACGCGGCGGCCTCCGGCGAGCCCAGGCAGACGTACCCCAGCGGCTCCGGGCCGCCGTCGCGATGGGCGACGGCCATGAACTCGGGGTGCAACCGCTGCAGGTCCGCACCGCGGCCGACGGCCTCGGCCTCGATCCAGATGCCGAAGTCGATCCCCCGCCGACGGGTCTCGTCGGCCAGCCAGGCCAGTCCGGACGGGAACCGGGTCGTGTTGACCTTGTGCCAGTCGCCGCGTTCGGCGGTCCAGTCGGAGTCGACGGCCGAACCACCGAACCATCCCGCGTCCAGCACCGCGACCTCGAGGCCCAGACCAGCGGCGATCTCGGCGTTGGCGAGGAACACGTCCTCGTTGATCTCCTGGTCCTCGTACGGCCACCAGTGGTTCCACTCGGTCAGCAGTGGCGGTCCCGCCGGCCGGCGGCTCAGAGCCCGAGCCGCGAGGCCCCGGGCCGCCAGCGTGGCCGACGGGCCGAACCCGACGCTGACCGAGGGGAGCTCCATGGTCCCCTGCGCCTGGAGCTCGACCGTGAGGTCGTCGGGTGCGAGCCCGACGACCACCCGGATCGCGTCGGTGACGGGTTCGGTGGTGATCGCCCAGTTCCCGCTCCAGTGCGGCGCGACCACGTACGCCGCGCTCTCCCCCTCCACCAGCAGCCACGGGCTGTGGCCCTGCGCGGAGCGGCCGGTGGACACCTCGATGGTCTGGGGCTCCTCGACCGACAGCACGACCGGCTCGTACTCGAGTCCCCAGCTGCTGGTGAACGCGCCGATGGCGGACGGGCGCCACGGGATCAGCAGGGCCACCGGCGACGGGCCTCGGACGGCGATCGCGGCGTCGGACAGGTTCGTCAGCGACACCGTGACCGTGAACCCAACCTCGGCGCGCTCGACCTCGGTGCTGACCACCAGGTCGGCACCCGTGTCGTCGACAGTCAGCCGAACGACGTCCCCGGCCGCGCCCTGGATCGCGGTCGTCCCGTCAGACTGCATGCTGTCGTTCCCTTCTCGTTGACCAGTGCTCGTCTCGGCTGCGCTCACGTCAGGTCAGCAGGGCCGTCGCGCCCTTCTGCATCCGCGTCGCGGTGGCCTGCGGGGTGGCCCGGTTGTTGTAGAGCTCGTCCAACGCCGGGGAGAACACCTCGTTCCAGATCTGCTGCGTGTTGGTCGTGTAGAAGTCACCGATGCGCGCCTGCGGGATCGCGTTCATCGCGGCTTCGAACCCCGTGGGCATGCCCAAGATCATCTCCTTCGACGTGCGGGCCGCCGTCTCCAGCGGGATCCAGTCATGATCCTTGGCCATCTGGGTCTGGAACGTGGTCGCGCTCCAGGTGGCGAAGGTCTGCGCCGCGGTGATCGCGTTGGACTTCTTGGGGATGACCCAGCCGCCGAGGAAGTACGGGGTGATGCTCTGTCCCTTGTACTTGGGCAGTGCAGTCATCCCCCACTTGGCTTTCATCTGCTGGAAACCGGCGATGTTCCAGGTGCCGCCGGGCATCATCGAGACCGCTCCGGAGACGAACGCGCCGCTCTGCTGGCTCATCGCCGTCCGCTGATCGGGGTTGGGCGCGACCTTCGACGTCCACATCAGATCCTGGACGAACTTCATCGCCTCGACGTTGCCCGGGTTGTCGATGGTGAAGGCCTTCGGCTCGACCGGGTTGTCGATGAAGGCCGTCCCGGCGGCCCAGGAGAGGGACTGGAGCCCCCACCAGACCCCGTAGTCACCGATGTCGAAGCCCCACCGGGTCACCTTGTCGCCCTTGGTCTGCTTCAGCTTGCCCGCGGCGTCGATGACCTGGTCATAGGTCCAGGTGTCGTCGGGATAGGTCAGACCGGCTTCGTCGAAATGGTCCTTGTTGTAGTAGAAGGCCAGCGTCTGGACGTTCTCCGGGATCGCGTACAGGTCCTTGCTGTCGAACTTCCACGGCTCGTACAGGTTGACCGGATACTTCGCGGCATCCATCATGCCCGCATCCGTGATCTGGGTCTGGTTGTCGAGGATCAGGTTCTTCTTGTAGTGCGCGTAGGCCTGCACGTCCCAGAAGTACATGTCGAACGGCTTGTTGGCCGCGTACTGGAGCTGGATCTTCTGCCAGTACTGGTCGTAGGGCAGGAAGGTGATCTTGGCGGTGAACTTGCCGGTGAACTCCTTGTTGAACATCTCGACGCGCTTCTTGAAGTTGGCGTCGATCGTCGGACCGTTGGTCCACGCGTAGATGGTGAGCTGATCACTGCCGACGATGCCGCCGGCTGCGCTCTGGCCGGTCCCCGGGCTGTCGTCGCCGCTACAACCGACCAGGGCGAGCGCCCCACCGGCCGCGAGCGAGCCGAGGAGGGCTCGACGCGAGAGGGTGCTGTCAAACATCGTGTGCCTTTCGTGTGCTGGTTGGTTTCATCGGTTGACTCCGGCCATCACGATGCCCCGGACGAAATACCGCTGCGCGAAGATGAAGATCAGGACCGACGGGATCGCCGCCAGCGTCGTCGCCGCCATCACCAGCTGCATCTGCGGTCCGACCCGGGGCGACCCCTGGAAGTAGGACAGAGCCACCGACACCGTCCACTTGGTGTCGTCGGTGAGGTAGATGACCGGACCGAAGAAGTCGTTGTAGGCCCCGACGAAGGTGAACACGGTGACCGTGGCGAGCACCGGCAGGCTCAACGGCAGGAAGATCGACCACCAGATCCGCAGGTAGCCGGCACCGTCGATCCGGGCCGCGTCCTCCAGCTCGCGCGGGATGCTCAGGTAGAACTGGCGGAACAAGAAGATGAAGAAGGCCGAGCCGAAGAAGGCCGGCAGGATCAGCGGGGTGAAGGTGTTGATCAGGCCCAGCCGGTTGAAGGCGATGTAGGTCGGCACCAACGTGACGGTGCTGGGCAGCATGATGGTGGTCATCAGGAGGATGAAGATGTACTTCTTTCCTGGGGCCCGCAGCCGGGCGAAGCCGTACGCGGTGAAGGAGCAGGACACGAGCGTCCCGAGCACCACTAGGGCGACGATGGTCGCGGTGTTGAGGAAGTACTTCTGGAAGGGCACCAGGGTCAAGACGTCTCTGAAGTTGCTCCACCGCGGGGTGAAGACCCACTTGGGAGGCGTCACGAAGACTTCCGTGGCCTCCTTCAGGGAGGTGAGGAGCATCCACATCACCGGGGTCAACACCACGAGAGTGCCCACGGACAGCACCACCAGCCTGACGACCGTCCCGAACGGCAGACGTCGACGACGAGGCACCGTCGAGACGGCGGGGTCGACGCTGGTGCGGGTCACTTCTCGTCCCCCGCTTCACTGTGCACCCAGAAGGGCAGCGATCTGAAGATGAGCAGGGTCAACAGCAAGATCATGGCGAAGGTGACCCACGCGATGGCTGAGGCGTAGCCCATCTTGAGGTAGGTGAACGCGTTCTGGTACAGGTAGAGCGGAAGCAGCAGGGTGGAGTTGTTGGGCTTCCCGCCGGTCAGCACGAACGGTTCGGCGAAGACCTGCAGGCTGCCGATGATGCCCATCACGAGGTTGAAGAAGGTGACGTTGGACAGCATCGGGATGGTCACGTGGACGTGCTGGCGGAAGCGGCTGGCCCCGTCGACCTGGGCCGCCTCGTAGAGGTCGGGCGGCACTCCTTGCAGGCCGGCCAGATAGATCAGCAACGTCCCGCCGAAGCCCCAGAGGCTGGTCAGGATGACCGCCGACAGGGCGTACTTCTCACTGGTCAACCAGGGCGGTCCGTCGATGCCGATCTTGGACAGTGCCTCGTTGATGAGGCCGTAGTCGCCGTTGAACATCCATTTCCACACCATCGCCACGGCGACCCCGCTGATCACGCTGGGCAGGTAGAACGCCGACCGGAAGAAGCCCATGGCGGGGATCTTGGCGTTCAGCAGCAGAGCCAGCAGGAAGGCCAGGATCATCACCGCCGGGACGCTGATGGCCGAGTAGGTCACGGTGACCCGGAGCGACTTCAGGAAGATCGGGTCGACGACCAGCTTGGTGAAGTTCTCGGTGCCGATCCACTGCGGTGACGACATCATGTCGTAGCTGGTGAAGCTGAGGAAGAACGAGGCGACCATCGGCCCGAGCGAGAACAGCAGGATCCCGAGGATGGCCGGAGCCATGAACACGTAGCACCAGACGGCCTCGCGGCGCTGCATCAGCCGCCGACGTCGGGGAGGATCGTGCGGCGCGGCCGCGGGCGGGGCAGGGGTCCGCCGAGGCCCTGTCTGGACATCGACCACTGCTCGTCACCCCATTGTCAGCGTGTTTCCGACTGTCAGCGTTCCGATCTTCATCCTGTTCCAACTATCAGAACACCGTTCCTACTATCAGGAATTGACCCTAGTATGTGACCCAGGACACGGTTGGTCAACCCCGGAGAGGAGGAGCCGACGATGACGAGCGAGACCCAGCCCGCCAACGGCGTGAGCCGGGTGCTGGCCATCCTGCAGAGCATCGCCGAGCACCCCAACGGCGTCACCCTGGGCGATCTGGCCCGCGACTTCGGGTCCCCCAAATCGAGCGTGCACCGTGCGCTCGCGGCGTTGGTCCAGGCAGGGTTCGCCCGCCAGGACTCCACTAGCCGCTATCACCTGGGTTTCCTGTTCCTCCGGCTCGCCTTCGGCTACCAAGACGCCCATCAAGCCCACCAGAGCGTGACCGAGGTGCTGACCGTGCTGGCCCACGACCTCGGCGAGACGGCCCACTACGGCGTCCTGAACGGTGCCCAGATCGTCTACCAGGCCAAGGTGACGCCGAAGAACCCTGCGTTGCAGATGACCTCCGTGGTCGGCGGGACCAACCCGGCCTACCGGACCGGGATCGGCAAGGCGCTGTTGATGCACGAGCTGCTGACCCTCGCCGATGTCGAACGCTTCGTCGGGCAGCACGGACCGTTGGAGGCCCGGACACCCCACACGCTGACCACGGCGGCCATGCTGCACGCGGCTCTGGTGGACGGCCGTCGGCAAGGGTTCGCGCTCGACCTCGAGGAGAACGAGGTCGGTCTGAACTGCATCGCCTTTCCCCTGTTCCTCGACTCCCCGAAGCGGCCCACCGGGGCGATCAGCATCAGTGCCGTCCACCAACGCATCGACCCTGCCGGTCTGCGTGCGGCAGTACCCCACATCCGCGCCGTGATCACCGAACGGCTGGGGGACGTGCTGACCCCACGACAGGCGTCGCACTAGTCAGACCGACCTCACCCGACAAGGAGGAGCATGAAGATCACCCAGGTGGACGCAGTCCATCTCCGGCTGCCCGAGGTCGACGCCGAACGGTGCGACGGCACCCAGGACACCCTGCTGGTCTTCGTCACCAGCGACGACGGCCTGGTCGGCGTGGGCGAGGTGGACTCATCGCCCGAGGTGGCCAAGGCGGTGATCGAGGCGCGGCCGTCGCACCTCATCGCGCAGGGTCTGCGTTCGCTCCTGATCGGCGAGGACCCGCTCGACATCGACCGGCTGTGGCACAAGATGGTCGCCGGTACGCGTTACTTCGGTGGCGGCGGTCCGGCGATGCACGCGATCAGCGGAGTGGACATCGCCTTGTGGGACCTCGCCGGCAAGGCCCTCGGCAAGCCCGTCGGCCAGCTCCTCGGCGGCTTCTACACCGACCGGCTCCGGGCCTACGCCAGCCTGGTGATGCCGGACACCGCCGCCGAGACGGCCCGGGCGGCCGAGCAGTGTGCGGCGGCGGGTTACACGGCGGTCAAGTTCGGCTGGGGACCCATCGGCCAGGACCTGGCCTTCAACGAGTCGTTGGTGCGAGCGATCCGCCGCGCCGTCGGCGACGACATCGAGATCATGATCGACGCCGGACAGGTGTGGGACGTGAAGACCGCGTTGACCATGGCCAGGATGCTCGAGTCCTACGCGGTCAGCTGGCTCGAGGAACCGGTGGCTCCGGACAACCTGACCGGTTATCGCCGGCTGTCCCGGCAGTCGTCGCTGAAGATCGCCGGCGGCGAACAGGAGAGCACCTACGCCGCCTTCGAACGGTTGGTGCACGAGGGACAGCTGGACATCATCCAGCCGGACCTGGCCCGGTGCGGCGGGCTCACCCAGGGCAAGCGCCTGTCCTGGCTGGCGCACACCGCCCAGCGATCGATCGTCCCGCACGCGTTCAAGAGTGGGGTGCTGGTGGCGGCCTCCAGCCACTTCGCGGCGGCCATCCCGAACGGCGGCTTGATCGAGCACACGGTGTCCACCTCCCCGATCGCCCGCGATCTGGTCCGACGCGAGATCGGCTTCGCCGACGGCTACGTCGGCGTCCCCGTCCAGCTGCCCGGCCTGGGGGTCGAGGTGGACCTCGACGTGATGGAACGCTTCCGGGTCCGTTGATGGCTTCCCCTGACGGCCGGGCTCGGGCCAGCAGCGACTGGAGCTATCGCGGCTTCCGCGCCCTGGTGCTGGAGAACCGGCGGCTGCGGGTGGTGGTGCTGCCCGAGCTGGGAGGCAAGGTCTGGAGCGTGGTCGACAAGGCGAACGATCTGGAGCTGCTCTGGACCAACCCCCGGGTGCCGCCGCGCCACGTCGCCTTCGGCGCGAGCTACGACGACTCCTTCTTCGGCGGCTGGGACGAGCTCTATCCCAACGACGAAGCCGAAGACCTCGCGGGGGAGCGTTTCCCCGACCACGGCGAACTGTGGACCCTGCCCTGGGAATGGTCGGTGGGCCAGAGCGACGAGGGAGCCTGGATCGAGATCGGCGTCCGGACGCCGATCTCGTCGAGCCACGCGACCAAGATCCTGAGCCTGGGCTCGGACGCCGCCGAGCTGGTCACCCGCTACCGCCTCGAGAACACCGGGATCCGTGCGCAGCCCTTCCTCTGGAAGTCCCACGTCGCCGTCCGTCTGCACGAGGACTCGCGGCTGGACCTGGGCGCCGAGACGGTGCTGCTGCACGACTTCGGCATCCCACGGGCGCGCGGCGCCGTCCCCACGTTCAGCTGGCCAGACCTGAGCGCCCAGGGCCGGTCCTTCGACATGCGAGAGCTTCCCGCTGCCGATTCGGGGCGATCGGAGTTCCTGCTGGCCACGCGGATGTCGGACGGGTTCTGCTCGGTCCACCATCCACACCTCGGTGTCCGGCTCCGGTTGGAGTTCGACCTGGCGCAGCTGCCGTCGTGCTGGACGTTCGCCTCGTACGGCGGCTGGCGTGGACTGCACGTGCTGGTGCTGGAACCCTGCACGGGCTATCCCCTGTCGGTGCGCGAAGGGGTTGCGGCCGGCACCCACCAGGTGCTGGCCGCTGGGGAGACCAGAGAGTGGTCGCTCACTGCCCGCGTCGGTTAGCCGTTCCGCAGACCGACGAGCGCCCAGCCGAAGCGGCCCGCCGTCGCCGTCGGGATGCCGCCGCGCCCCGGCACCCAGGAGCGCACCGGGGTGTTGCCGGTGGTGTGGCTCGCGGCCGTCAGAAAGACTGAGCCGTGGTCGGCGTAGGGACTGGAGAACATGATGATGTCCTCATCGAGGCCCTGGGCGGCCCCCACGGCGACACCGAACCGGTTGCCGGGCGCCACCGTCCCCGGCGTACCGGCTCGGTTCTCGGTATAGGTCGGCCCGGGCGACAGCGAAGCATCTGAGGCGCCCACGCGGAAGAGCTGCGCGAGGCCGGCGTTCTGGACCGAACCGACGTCCTCGTCCGGCACACCCACCACGAGCGCCACCCCGTAGGCCGCCGCCGACGGGCGCAGAGCGACCGACATGCCGAAGTGGTCGTTCGTCTCCGGAGCTCCGTTCACCCCGGCTGTCGCCTGGGTGAAGGTCTTGCGCGCCCGGAGCCCCCCGTTCTCGCTGACGAAGAGGATGACCGATCCGGCACCCGCCACCGAGCCGACGGACTCGCCGGGCGAACCGACGGCGACGTCCTGACGGGTCCCCGGTCCGGCGAACGTGGTGCTGAGCGCGAGGCTCGAGCCGAACAGGTCACCTGTCTCGGCCGCGCCCGGCACTCCCGAAGAGTCCTGGGTGTAGCGCAGCACCTCGCCGGCCGTGATGCCGAGGGTGGTGACCGACCCGGCGTCGTCGTGCCCCGAGACCTCGTCACCCGGCGCCCCGATCACGAAAGACGTGTCGCGACCCCCGGAGTCGTTGCCCGGCGGAAAGTCGGTACGACCGATCAGCAGGGCGGCACCGAACCGGTCTCCGGCCTCCGGCGTACCCGGAGTCGCTCCCTTGCCCTGCTCGACCTGCAGGCCCCCGACCAGGCTGCCGTAACTGGAGCCGAAGGTGTTCACCGCCCCGGCGTCGACCACCGATCCGACATCCTCACCCGGCGCTCCGACCGCGGCGAGGGAGTTGTCAGCGCCGTGGGACGAGGCCAGGGCAACCGTGGTGCCGAACTGGTCGCCGGTCTCGACGACCCCGCCGACAGCGGCCTGCGAGATGGTCGTGGCGGAGACCGTGCTCGCCGCACCATCGAGGTTGGGAGTCAGCGAGATCAGCTGGGCGATGCCGGCGTCGGCACTGCCGTTCCAGTCCTCCCCCGGCACCCCGACCAGGATGTCGGCGCAGTCATCCATGTTCGAGTCGTCCACCGCCACCGACCAGCCGAAGTGGTCACCGACCTCGACGTCGGACCCGGCAAAGCTGGCCTGCGTCAGCACCCGTCGGGCACCTTCACCGATCCGGCCGTCGGCGTCGCCGAACAGCACCGTGACCGAACCGGCCTCGGCCCGCCCGTTCACGGTGGCGAAAGGATTCCCGACCACCACATCGTCGAAGCCGTCGCCGTTCAGGTCGGTGTCGCTCGCGGAGCTACGGCAGCCGAGAGCCGCGGCGGCGGGCTCGCTGGCCCACGACAGCAGGGCCGCGATCAGCACCAGCGTCATCGTGGTCAACAAGGAGGTCCGGAACAGCCTGGCCACCGTCGAGCATCGCCGTCGCGACACGACAACCTTCCCGCCCGGCTGCCTCGGCACAGCCCTGGTACGCAGGCTAGACCCACCGCTGTCTGACGAACCACAACGGATGGCTCCCACCCATGATTCCGACAACCCTGATCCGACCCGGATATCGGAGCCACGGACCCTGGTTCGGGGGACCGGCCGGAGCGGCGTGGGACCATCGACTCATGAGGACACTTCTTCGGCTGCTGGCCACTGCGGGCGCGCTCGCAGTCGCGACGTGGCTGCTATCGGGCATCACGTTGACCGCAACCACGACCGGCCAGAAGATCCTGGCCCTGCTGATCGTGGCCCTGATCTTCGGAGTGCTGAACGCCATCGTGAAACCCATCTTCAAGCTGGTCACGCTGCCCCTCGTGCTGTTGACCCTCGGGCTGTTCCTGCTGGTCATCAACGCGTGCATCATGCTGCTCGCCTCCTGGGTGGCCGACAAGGTGGGCCTGGGCTGGCACGTGGACGGCTTCTGGACCGCGGTGTTCGGGGCCGTCATCGTCTCCGTCGTCAGCTTCGTCCTGAACGCGTTCGTCCCCGACCGGGACGAACGTCGGCGTGCCTGATCGCGGTGCCGAGCCGCTGAGGGTCGTCTTCGTCTGCTGGGGCAACATCTGCCGGTCACCGATCGCGGAGCGGGTGGCTCAGCGGGCCGCGGAGCGCGCCGGGCTGACCGGGGTCGAGTTCACCAGCGCCGGCACCAGCACCGAGGAGCTCGGCAACCCGATGGATCCGCGCGCCGCGCATGTGCTGGAAGAGAACGGCTACCGCTCCGACGGTCACGTCGCTCGCCAGATCGATGCCGAGGAACTGGCCGGAGCCGATCTGGTGATCGCCATGGAGGACATCCACGTCGACCGGCTGCACCGCCTCGACGGTGCCGCCGACCACGTCTTCCTGCTCAGCGACTTCGATCCCGATGCCGAGCCGGGTTCGGGTCTGTTGGACCCCTGGTACGGCGACGACGCCGGCTTCTCACAGACGCTCGCAGCGGTGGAGGCGGCCATCCCCGGGGTGCTCGACCAGGTCCGCGAGCTGCAGCAGAGCTGAGCACGCTGTGCTGACTGGGGCCTGGCCGGGTCAGCCGGCGGGGACGACGACCAGCGGACTGACCACCCGGCGGCGGGCCAAAGCGAGCACGCTGGCCGTGAGGCCGACCACCAGCCAGGCCAGCAGCAGGCCCACCGCTCCGCCGGCTCCGGTCCCGCCGGTGACGATGGCGCGCATCCCTTCCAGTGCAGGGGTCATCGGGAGGAACGACTTCACGGCGTCGAACAGGCTGGGCAGGGCCGAGGTCAGCGCCCCGGCCGCGGACAGCACCACCACCACGACGGAGACGAACCGCCCGACCCCACCGAACCAGGCCACCAGGGCGTGGTTGACGGCCACGAACGCGAGGCCGGCGAGCAGCGCGAAGGGCAGCAGCTTGGCGGTCTGAGGGGCCGACAGGTCGAGCAGCAAGTTCAGCAGCACCGTGAGCAACAGCCCGTGGACCAGAGCGGTGGCCACACCGGGCAGCAGGCCGTCGGCCGCGATCCGCCAGGAAGACTTCATCGAGGTGAGCACCCGGGACGAGATCGCCCGCAGGACCAGGTAGGTGGCCAGTGCCCCCAGCCACAGCGCGATCACGGCCAGGAACGTCGAGGTCGCCACGTCGGGAAACACCGACGTCGGGGCCGCGCTGCCCACCGGGGTGGTCACCACCGAGGAGAGCTTCTCCCGGGTCGACTTGTCGTACGTGGGGACCGCCTTGGCGCCCTGGTCCAGGCCGTCGGCCAGCTTCTTCGACCCGTCAGCCAGCTTCGAGCCGCCGTCAGACAGCTTGATCATGCCGGCACTCAGCTTGTCGGCACCGTCGGCGCTCTGGTCGATCCCGTCGGCCAGCCCGCTGACACCGTCGGAGATCTTCGCCGTACCGGTCGCGAGCTTCGCTGCGCCGTCGGAGGTGTCCGAGATGCCCTTGGCCAGCGGCTTGAGCCCGGTCGCCAGCTGGTCGGTGCCGTCGGCGAGCTTCTGCAGCCCACCGGCGAGGCCGCTGGTGCCGTCGGAGATCCCGCTGACCCCCTGGGCGATGCCCCGGGCACCGGTGTCGAGCTGCTTGGCGCCCGAGCTGAGCCGAGCGGCGCCTCCGGACAGCTTGGTCGCGCCGCCGGACAGCTGGTCAGCGCCGGCCGCGAGACCCTTGGCGCCGGTCAGCAGACCCGGCGTCCGACCCTGGTCGGCCAGCCCCTGCACGGCCGCGCCCGTACCCACCTGAACGCCCGCCTGCAGGCCCCCGTAGAAGATCGGACAGGCACCCGCGTCGGAGATCTGCGGCGGGCAGGGCACCAGCTTCGCCAGCTGCGCCGGGGTGCTCTGACCGAGGTTCTCGATGGCTGTCTGGTAGGCCTGCAGGCCGTCGGCGTAGGAGTGAGCGCCCTGGGCGTACGTCGTCACGCCGGCGGAGTAGTCGGAGAGGCCGTTGGCGAACGTCTTGGTTCCGGCGGCGTTCTTCTTCGTCCCGTCGGCGAACGAGGCGGCGCCCTTGTCGAGCTTCTTCGCACCGGCCGCGAGCTGGGCGGCACCGTCGGCGCTGGCCTGGGTGCCGTCGGCCAGCCGCCGGGTCGAGGCGGGCAGCTGGTCGGTGCCGGCGGAGATCTTGGTCAGCCCGTCCGCCAGGCTGCCGACCCCGTCACTCAGTGTCTTGGTGCCCTTCGCCAGCGAAGCCGCGCCGGTGTCCAGCTGCCCGAGGCCCGCGGCCAGCCCGGCCGTGCCGTCGCTCGCCCCGTCGATGCCCTTGGACAGCGCGGTGGTGCCGTCCGACAGCTGCCCCGCCACGTCAGCCACGGTGGCGAACTGCTTGTTGAGGGAGTTGAAGCCGACGTAGATGTTCTGCAGATAGCTCTCGGTGAGCTGAGTGTTGAGCGCCTTGGTGGCCGCCGCGGCGATGGCCTGCCCCACCACGGGGTCGGCGACGCCGGTGATCTCGGAGGTCTGGACGTCGATGGTGGCGGCCTTGATGTCGGCCTGGTCGGTCTTGGAGTACGAGGTGGCGTTGGCCGAGAAGCTCTTCGGGATGGTGACCACGGCGGCGTACCGACCCGAGGCCAGCCCGGCGGCCGCGTCGGCGGTGTCACTGAGCACCCAGCTGAAGTTCTGAGTCTCCTTGCTCGCCACCAGTCCGCCGGCCAGCTGCCGCCCGAGGGGGACCACCTGCTTGTTGATGGTGACCGCCTGGTCGAGGTTGACCACGGCAGCCTGGACCCGACCCAGCCGGTCCCCCGAATGCCAGGTCGCCCACAGGAACCCGCCGGCGATCACCAGCGGGACCAGGACCAGCCCGACCAGCGTTGTCCAGCGGACCGAGCGGTCGCTCGAGGCCCGTTCCAGGTTGAACATCAGATTTCCCCTAAGCACAGGTTGAGCAGAGATCAGTTCGGTCGGGTCGGAGCCAGATCGGCCACCGGACCCAGGTTGAGGTAGGAGTAGTTGGTCGGGATCAGGTCGGCGACCGACCCACGGTCGGCGCTACCCAGCACCACCGCTCGGTCGGTGTCGCTGAAGGCGACCTCGTCCAGCAGGCTCGCCAGCGCGGCCCGGTCCGCGGGCGTGACCAGCCGCTCGACGTGGTCGACGAAGATCACCTTGGCCCGGCCCGCGACGACGGCTCGGAACTCGGCCCGCAGGTCCCGGGCGCCGTCGGTCGTCGCGCAGTCCACGAATCCGGCCAGCCGGCGGACCGCGCCCGCCTGCTCGGGCAACACCAGACCGGCGATCTTGGCCCGGCCGTCGACCAGCTTCATCCGTCCGGAGAGCGTGAGCAGCAGCGACGTCGTGCCCGACCCCGCCGGCCCGTGGACCACCAGGATCTCGTGCGGCATCACGGCCACCCCGAGGCCAGTGGCTTCACGCCCGGCCCCGAGCTCCAGGGTCAGGCCCTCGGCGTAGATCAGGTGCGGGTCGTCCGGGGTCGGCCACGACGCCAGCGCGACCTGATGGGCCAGCCCGTCGCCCTCGACGTCGAACGAGGGCAGCCGGCGGTCGATCCACTGCGGCAGCCACCAGGCCCCCGAGCCGAGCAGGGCCAGGATCGCGGGCACCAGCGTCATCCTCACCAGGAAGGCGTCGACGAACACACCCACGGCCAGGCCGAAGCCGATCGTCTTGATCGGTCCTTCGCCCTCCGGCACGAACGCCGCGAAGACGGAGAACATGATGATGGCCGCGGCCACCACGACCCGCGACGACGCCACGAACCCGTTCTCGATGGCCTGATGGGCTACGGCTCTGCGGTCGCTGCCGGAACTGGATCGAAGGTGGTGAACGTAGTCCTCGCGGATCCGGGAGACCAGGAAGACCTCGTAGTCCATGGCCAGACCGAACAGGATGCCCATCAACAAGATGGGTAGGAAGCTGATCACCGGTGCGGTCTGGGCCACGTTGAAGACGCTGCCGAACCAGCCCCACTCGAAGACCACCGCGGTAGCGCCGAAGGAGGCAGCCACGCTGAGCAGGTAACCGATGGTGGCCTTGAGCGGGACGGCGATGGAGCGGAACACCATGGTGAGCAGGATCAGGGACAGCCCGACCACCAACAGACCGAACGGGACCAGGGCCTTGCCCAGCCGGTCGGATACGTCGATGGCCACCGCGGTGGCCCCGGTCACCGCCACCGGTACGTCGTACTTCTGCTGGAAGTGCGGCTCCAGCGCACGGATCCGCAGCACCAGATCCTTGGTCTCCGGCGAGTCCGGGCCGTCCGTCGGGATCACCTGGACGATGCCGGTGTCGGCGTTCTGGTTGGGAGTGGCGAGGGGCACGCTGGCCACCCCGGGCAGGGCGCGGATCTCGCCGGCGATGCCGTCCATCACGCCGAGCGGGTCGTCGGAGCCGACGATGGTGGCCGAGACGATCAGCGGACCGTTGAAGCCCTTGCCGAAGTGGTCACTGATCAGGTCATACGTCACCCGGGCGGGCGTACCCGGGTTGGCGGTGCCGTTGTCGGGCAAGGCGATGCGCAGGTCCTTGGCGGGATAGGTCATCACGCCCAGTGCGGCGACCACGATCACGATGGTGACCACCGGCCACTTGGTGACCATCCGCACCCAACGCAGCCCGAGACCTCGGCTGGCGGCGACCGGCTCGGTGGGCTTGGCGGAGCGCCTGGCGAGCTGAGCCCGGGTCGGGTCAGCCGAGACCGCGCGAACCCTGGCGGCGGCACGCACCTTGGGCCGCAGCCGGTCACCGGCGAAGCCGAGCAGAGCCGGGGTCAGCGTGAGGGCGATCAGCACCGCGATCAGTACCCCGATGGCCGCGGCCACCCCCATAGTGGTGAGGAACGGGATCCTGGCCACGGCGAGTCCGCAGAGCGCGATCATCACCGTCAACCCGGCGAAGACCACCGCCGACCCGGCCGTCGCCACCGATCGGGCGGCCGACTCCTCCGGTTCCATGCCGGCACGGAGCTGGTCGCGATGTCGGGACAGGATGAACAACGAGTAGTCGATCCCCACCGCGAGTCCGAGCATCAGGGCCAGCAACGGCGTGGTCGAGGAGACGGTGGTGATCCCGGTGGCGCCGAAGATGAGCACCATGGTGATCGCTACGCCGATGACGGCCGTGATCAGCGGCATCCCTGCTGCCCGGAGCGAGCCGAGGGTGAAGAAGAGCACCACCAGGGCGACGACCAGGCCCAACCCCTCGGTGGCGCTGAAGCCGGGCGCGTTGTTGCTGAAGGCCTGTCCGCCGACCGACGTGACCGCCCCGGGGATGCTCGCCTGGAGGGCCCTGGTCTCGTTCTGCAGGGCGTCCAGGGTGGTGGCGTCGATCGACTCGGCGGCACCGGTGAGCTGCACGTTGAGCAGTGCGGCCGAGTCGTCGGCGGCGATGGCGCCCTTCGCGTTCTTGTCGAACGGGGAGAGTGCGCTGTCGACCTGCGCGATCCTCTCGAACGGCGCCACACGAGCCTCGATCTGGCTGCGCACGTCGGCGTCTCGGACCGACTGGCCGGGCGGCGCCACGATGATCACCTGAGCGGTGGTGCCACTCACCTGCGGGAAGGTGCGCGACAGTCCGTCGAGCGCGGTCTGGGACTCAGTACCGGGCAGGCTGAACTTCTCGTCGAACTGCTTGGCGATGCCCAGCGTCACTCCGCCCAGCACGACGAGCAGGGCGAGCCAGGTCAGCAGGACCCGCAGCCGTCGGCGAAACGTCAGACGGCCCAAGCCGTACAGGAACGATGACACACCGACTCCTCACCCACCGCTGCGCTAGCTCGATACGGATCTGTATCCGATACGCTACTGTATGTGGATACACAGCTGTATGCCCATCGAACGACAGGTGACGCTGGCCACAAACGGCGGCCGGTCCAGATTCTGAGGAGGCGAGCCCCGCATGACCGACGCCATGACCGCGCCCTCCGGCCAGCTGAGCGCCCGACGAGCCATGACCAGGCACCGCCTCATGGACGCAGCAGTCAGTGCCTTCGCCGAGCGCGGGATCATCGGCGCCAGCGTGGAGGAGATCTGTGAGAGCGCCGGCTTCACCCGTGGGGCTTTCTACTCCAACTTCTCCGACAAGGACGAGCTGGTCGTGGCCCTGCTCAGGCAGGAGATCGACAACCGGTACGCAGCCGCAGAGCGAGCGGTCTCGGCGATGAAGGCCGCGGCGTCCTCCGAGACCGACGCCGAGCGGCTGGTCGGGATCGCCCTGTCGGCCTTCGAGGAGGCCGGTCGCGCCGGTCGTGACTGGATCCTCACCCAGCAGGAGCTGCTGCTCCACGCAGCCCGGGCGCCGAGGGTCCGCGAGTCCTACCTGGCGTTCGCCGACGAATGCGTCAAGCAGCTGTCGTCCTTGATCGGTGACGCCATGGACTACGCCGGCCGCGAGTTCACCGTCACCTTCGACGACGCCATCACCCTGCTGTCGGCTGCGCACCAGCAGGTGCACCTGTCCGCGCTCCTGCACGGGGAGCCGCTCAGCTGGCGGCCGATCGGGGTGTTGCTGTTGTCCATCACCCGGCCGGCGAGCGGTTCGACGCCGCGCACGTAGCGCCGAGATCCGGCGGGCGTCTGGCAACCTAGGGGCATGCACATCCTCGTCGTCGACGACGACCAAGCCGTCCGGGACTCCCTGCGGCGCTCGTTGGAGTACAACACCTACGCCGTCAGCGTGGCCGCCGACGGCGTCGAGGCGCTCGCCCGACTGGCTGCGGTACGGCCCGACGCCGTGATCATGGACGTGATGATGCCCCGCCTCGACGGCCTGAAGACCACCCGGATGTTGCGGTCCGCCGGTAACGATGTGCCGATCCTGGTGCTGACCGCGCGCGACGCGGTCGGGGACCGGGTCGACGGTCTCGACGCGGGCGCCGACGACTACATGGTCAAGCCGTTCGCGCTGGACGAGCTGCTCGCCCGGCTGCGAGCCCTGGTCCGCCGCGCCGGCACCGTGGCCGACTCCACCGACCCGTCGACGCAGAGCCTGTCCTTCAGCGACCTGGCCCTGAACACCCACACCCGTGAGGTGTTGCGCGGGTCCCGCTCGATCTCGCTGACCCGGACCGAGTTCGCACTGCTGGAGGCGTTCATGCAGCGGCCGCGGCGAGTGCTCGAACGCAGCTGGCTGCTGAACGAGGTGTGGGGCTTCGACTTCCCCACCACGGCCAACTCGCTGGAGGTCTACATCGGCTACCTGCGCCGCAAGACCGAGGCCGGCGACGAACCGCGGCTGATCCACACCGTGCGCGGGGTGGGCTACGTGCTGCGGGAGACGCCGCCGTGAGCCTCTGCGTCGGGTCGGGGCCCGCGGACTGTCGGCCGAGTTGTACGGCTGGCTGAGGCGCGCCTTCCGTCGGCTGCCGTTGCAGCGGCGGGTGGCCTATCTGACGACGGTCGCCGTGGCCCTGGCCGTGGCGGCCACCGGCATCGCCGGCTACGTCACCCTCCGGGTCTCGCTCTACCAGGCCCTGGACACCGAGCTGACCGAGATCGCCACCTCGCTCGCCGCGGTGCCGGTGGCCCAGGACATCAGCACCCTGGGCGGGCTGACCGAACGAGCGCTGCGGGCGGGCAACGTCAGCGTGGCCGCGGTCCGCTCCGACGGGAAGATCCTCTACGTCCCCGACGAGAAGGTGCATCTGGTCATCGACTCCGACGAGATCGCCATCGCCCGGCTGCAACAGGGCACGTCGGTCCGTTCGGGGGTCGCATCCGACGGCCGGAAGTTTCGGATCGTCGCGGTCCCGATCACCGACCTGAAGAACTACGCCCTGGTGCTCGGCCGCCCGCTGCAGGCGACCAACGACATCTTGAGCTCGCTGTGGCTGGTGCTGATCGGCTTCGGGCTGGCCGGGGTGATCGTCGCCGCCATCGCCGGCGCGACGGTGGCCCGGTCCAGCTTGCGACCGGTCCGTCAGCTCTCCGAGGCGGTGGAGCACGTCACGGCCACCGACGAGCTGACGCCGATCGTGGTCACCGGCAGCGCCGACGACCTGACCCGGCTGGCCGACGCCTTCAACGCCATGTTGCGGTCCTTGGAGTCGTCGCGGGAGCGACAGCAGCGGCTGATCGCCGACGCGGGGCATGAGCTGCGGACGCCGTTGACCAGTCTGCGGACCAACATCGAGCTGCTGGCCAGCGACGCGGAGTCGGGCCTGCTGAAGTCTGCCGACCGGGTGGAGATCCTCGGCGACGTATCGGCCCAGCTGGCCGAGTTCACCACCCTGATCGGCGACCTGGTGCAGCTGGCCCGCGACGACCGGGTGGCGGCGGCCCCGGAACCCATCGACTTCCGCGATGTGGTCGACAACGCCATCGACCGGGTCCGGCGGCGCGGCAAGGGGCTGGTGTTCGACGTGGAGCTCAACCCGTTCTACGTCATCGGGGAGGCCGACACACTCGAGCGCGCGGTGGCCAACCTGCTCGACAACGCGGTGAAGTGGAGCCCGCCGGGCGGCACCGTCCGGGTCCAGCTGGAGGGTGACCGGCTGCGGGTGGCCGACCAGGGGCCGGGCATCAAGGACGAGGACCTGCCCTACGTGTTCGACCGCTTCTTCCGGTCCGAGACCTCGCGGAACACCCCCGGCACCGGGCTCGGCCTGTCCATCGTGGCCCAGGCGATCTCCCGGCACGGCGGCTGGGTCAAGGCGGGGCACTCCGCGCAGGGTGGGGCGGAGTTCACGGTCAGTCTGCCCGGGTCGACCGCGGTCGAAGGACTGGCCCAGCACGACCCAACCCTCTTCTGACCCATTTTCGTGCCGCCAGTGATCGCCGTCCCAGCGCGTTGAGCGTGAAACAGGTGACCAGCTCCGCACTGGAGGCCTGAAAATGGGTTGGTCAGGACTTGCCGCCGGTCGCGAACGGCGTATGAGTGGGCAGCGCCATCTTCGGGCCGTAGCGCGGGTGGCTGATCCCGGCCAGTCCGAGCAGCATCTGCACGCGGAAGCGGTGACCGCGGTAGGGCTCCAGAAGCTCTTCGGTGGCGTCGTCGTCCAGCGCTTCGCCGGTCAGCGCATAGCTGATCGACCGGCCGACGTGGTAGTCACCGATGCTCCAGGCGTCCGGGTCACCGTGCGCCCGCTGGCGGACTTCGGCCGAGGTCCAGGCGCCGACGCCCGGCAGGCTGCGCAACGCCCGGTCGGCGTCTGGCAGGTCGTGGAGCAGGGTGCGTTCCAGAGCCGCGGCGCGAGGGGCGGCGTTGACCAGGGTGCGGCTGCGGCGCTGTTCGACCCCCGCGGCCAGGAAGCGCCAGCTGGGTACCCTGGTCCACGCCTGGGGCGTCGGCGGCACCCGCATGTCGTAGGCCGGCGAGTCGGGGTTCCGGGCCGGCCCCGGCGCCGGCTCACCGAACTCACGGACCAGCAGCCGCCAGGCACGGAAGGCCTCCTTGCCGGTCACCACCTGCTCGATGCAGGCCGGCGCCAACGCCTCGAACACCGCGTCGGTCCGGCCCACCCGGTAACCGGCGAAGCGACGGTGGGCCTCCACCAGGCAGTGATGGCCCGCGCTCGGCTCGAACCCGTCCACCTCGTCGGTCTCGCCCACCAGCCGAGGCAGGTGGTCCAGGGCGTACGCCGCACCTTCCCCCCAGGCCCGAGCCGAGACCACGCCGTTGCCGACCAGCAGCTTGAGCAGCACCGGACCGGCCGGAGTCCGGCTGGCCCGGAACCAGAGGTCACCGACCCGTCGATGGGTCGGGTCGCCGGCGCCGCGGCGGAGCAGGTTGAGGGTCGGACGCAGCAGCACCGGCCGGTCGATGCGGAGGTGGCGGGTCAGGTGCTTGTCCGGCCCCGGCTCCACGACAGCGTCCAGCGGATCAGTCACGGCGCCGGCCGGACGATCCGGTATCGGTGGTCGCCCAGATCGACGAACCCGTTCCGCAGCAGCACTCGCTGGGAGGCGACGTTGTCGGCCGTCGTCTCGGCCACCACCACGTCGGCTCCGGCAGCCCAGGCCAGGTCCAGGATGAGTGCGCAGGATGCGGTCCCCACGCCCAGGCCACGGAGATCCTCGACCACGTTGTAGCCGATCTCCACCTCCACCGGACCGTCCGGCGCGGGAGGTCCGTGGAAGCCGACGTCGCCGACGACCCTGTTGTCCAGCACGATCTGGTGCAGCCACCACGGCGGTTGGTGCTCCGACGACCATCCCGCGGCGGCGTGCGCCTGGATGAGCAGGCTGACGGCGTCCACCGTCTCGCTCATCGGGTATTCCGGGTGCCATTCGACTCCGTCAACAGCTCCACCGCCCCCCGCCAGCAGGGTCAGGGCCTCCTCGACGGGCAGGGTCCGTAGCGCGATCCGGGGTAGATTATGAGCCGGCGAGTCTCCCCGGGGGGATGACGACTCAGCGCGACTGCTCACGAGAACCAAGACTAGGCGGACGACGTGTCTCATTCACAGTCGCAGCAGACCCAGCCGACGCCGGCCGAGATGGTGCGTCACCGGCGCGCGCTGCGCATCATGGTCGCCGTTCTGATCCCCCTGGGCATCTGGACGCTGGCCGGACTGGTCGTCTTCTGGCCCGGCGATGTATCTGGCCACATCGACCAGGACACCTCCAGCTACACCGTGGCCGGCACGACCTATCCCACGGCCAAGATCACCCACATCACCGAGACCTCGTGTGAGGGCGCAGCGGGTTCGACGTCTGGAGCCAACAGCCAGGTCTGCGCCACCGTCGCGGCCCAGCTGCAGCAAGGACCCGAGAAGGGTCAGACCGTCGAGGTCCCGTTGACCGACGCCATCTACGGCTCCGGTACGAAGATCGGGCAGCAGATCAAGCTGGTCCGGCTGCCCGCCGTGGACGACCAGCCGGCTTCGTACCAGTTCTCCGACTTCGAGCGCAGCACGCCGCTGATCGCGCTGACCCTGGTCTTCGTGCTGGCCGTGGTCGTGGTGGCCCGGTGGCGGGGTTTCGCGTCGCTGATCGGGCTGGTGTTCGCCGGCTTCGTGCTGATCAAGTTCATGTTCCCCGCCCTGATCAACGGTACGAACCCGTTGGTCGTCGGGCTGGTCGGCTCCGCCGCCATCATGTTCGTGGTGCTGTACGCCGCGCACGGGTTCAGCGCCCGGACGACGACGGCACTGCTGGGCACGCTGTTCGGGCTCATCCTGATCGCCGTTCTGGGGTACGCCGCCACCCGTTGGGCGCACCTCACCGGGGTCACGGCCGAGGACGACTACATCCTGGCCGCCACCGCGCCCGACCTGCGGCTGACCTCGGTGGTGACCTGCGGGATCATCGTCGCCGGGCTCGGCGTGCTCAACGACGTCACGATCACCCAGGCGTCGGCGGTCTGGGAGCTGGCCGACTCCGACCCCGACCAGCGGCGGCTGTTCTCCTCGGCGATGCGGATCGGGCGCGACCACATCGCCTCGACGGTCTACACCATCGCCTTCGCCACGGCCGGTGCGGTGCTGCCCATCCTGCTGCTGATCGCCATCTACAAGCGGCCGCTGCTCCAGGTCGTCCAGACCGAGCAGTTCGCCGGTGAGGTGATCCGGGTGCTGGTCGGCTCGATCGGGCTGGTGCTCGCGGTACCGCTGACCACGGCGATCGGTCTGGCGGTGGTTCGGGCGAGCCGGTTGCGGAGCTCGTCGACGAGGCCACGCCCGTCAGCTCCGTCGCCGCGCCCCGCCCCGGCCGAGCGCCCCGACCACGCGGACCAGAGCGACGAGCACGACGACGAGACGGTGGTCATCCGGAAGCGTCGCAAGCGGCACGACTACGACGACATCGACTTCTCCGACCTGCGCGATCCCTCCGACGACGAGACCAAGATCCGCCGACCCCGGTGAGAGCCGTCGTCTACGACGAGGTCGGGCGGCCGCCGGAGGTGCGCGAGGTCGCGGAGCCGGTGTGTCCGGCCGACGGTGTGGTGGTCCAGGTCGCCGCGACCGGGGTGTGCCGCTCCGACTGGCACGCCTGGCGCGGTCACGACCCGGTGACGCTGCCGCACATCCCCGGGCACGAGCTGGCCGGCCGGATCGCCCAGACCGGCCCCCAGGTACGACGCTTCGCCGTCGGTGACCGGGTGACGGTGCCGTTCGTCTGCGGTTGCGGCGTCTGCCCGACCTGCCTGGCCGGCGATGCGCAGGTCTGTCCGGACCAGACCCAACCCGGGTTCACCGGGCCGGGATCCTTCGCCGATCAGGTGGTGCTGCACGCGGCGGACGCCAATCTGGTCCGGCTGCCGGACGGCGTCGACTTCGTCACTGCGGCGTCGCTGGGGTGCCGGTTCGCCACGGCGTACCGAGCGTTGACCGCGCACGGCCGGGTCGGGCCCGGCGACTGGCTGGCGGTGTACGGCTGCGGTGGCGTCGGGCTGTCGACGGTGATGATCGCCGTGGCGCTCGGGGCCCGGGTGGTGGCGGTGGACGTGTCGCCGGTGGCTCTCCGGCTGGCCACCGAGCTCGGCGCCGAGGCCGTGGTCGACTCCAGCCGCGTCGACCCGGTCGCGGCGGTGAGGGCGCTGAGCGGCGGCGGGGCCATGGTGTCGATGGACGCGCTGGGCTCCTCGGCGACCGCCGTCGCCTCCGTCCGCAGCCTGCGTCGCCGCGGACGTCACCTGCAGGTGGGACTCCTGCTCGGTGACGCGGCCAGCCCGCCGTTGCCCATGGACCTGGTACTGGCCCACGAGCTGGAGATCTACGGGTCGCACGGGATGGCGGCCCACGAATACCCGGCGATGCTGGCCCTGATCGAGGACGGGGCGCTGCAGCCCGAGCGGCTCGTCGGCTCGGTGATCTCGCTGGACGAGGCGCCCGACGCCCTGATGGCCATGGACCACCCCGCTGCCACGCCCGGCCTGACCGTCATCTCCCTCCGCGACTAGGCAGTCATCCTGCACTTCTGCTGGCGTGTCACCCCTCCCGCACGTCGGCGCGGATGGCGACACGCCGCCGGAAGTGCAGGATGAGTGCCTCCTCGCGGTCAGCCGGCGTATTCGCGGACGGGCAGGCCACGAACGCCCGGGACCGCGACGAACACGGCACCGGCCATCGGTTCCGGTGCGTCACCCATGCCCTGTTTCGAGGTGGTGATGACCAGCTGGTCGAGATCGAGGCCGGCGAAGGTGACCGCCGTGACCTGCGTCGTCGGTACATCGATGACCTCGCTCAGCGTCCCGTCCGGGGAGTACCGGCGCACGGCCGACCCGCCGAACAGGGCCACCCAGACGCCGCCCTCGGCGTCGACGGTCAACCCGTCGGGCCGCTCGTCGTCCGACATGGTCACGAACGGCCGGCGGTTCGTCAGCCCGGCCTCGGCACTCCAGTCGAAGACCGAGATCTGGTGGGTCGGGGTGTCGTTGTAGTACGCGCGGGTGGTGTCCGGGCTCCACTCGAGACCGTTGGAGACGGTGACCGCGTCCAGGATCTCCTCGGGCGTACCGTCGAAGTCGAACCGGTAGAGCTTGGCGCCGCCCTCGCGCTGGTCGTAGGCCATGGAGCCCGCGTAGAGGTTGCCCAGCGGGTCGCAGCCACCCTCGTTCATCCGTACGGTGTCGTCGCTCCACACCTCGGGCAGCGCATGCACCGGCGCCCAGAGGTCGTCCTCGTCGGCCAGGATCAGGCCGCGCTCCCCCGCGATCACGTGCCCACCCCCGCGCCGCGGCCGGATGAGCGCGGCAACCGAACCCACATGATGCCGCGACAGGGTGCCGTCGGGACCCAGCTCGAGGATGTCGCCGGCCACCATGTCGACGAAACGCGGCCCGGCCCAGCGCGCGCTGTACACCGGCCCCTCACCGTGTTCGACGATCGGTCCGGTCAGCGGTTCTGCCTGCATGAACATCCTCCGAGTTCGTGGGGGTCGCTGTGAAGGTTAGCGGTCCTCGGGCCCGCTCGAGTCTCCGACGCCAGGGCTTGATCTCAAGTGCACTTGACGTTCAATACTGCAGCGTATGACGACAACACAGCACAACGCTCTGCTCACCGGAGCCTCCGCGGGTCTGGGCCGCGCGCTGGCCGACGCCCTGGCCCGGGCCGGATGGCGGCTGACCATCGACGGACGGGACGCACGCCGGCTCGAGCGGGCCCGCTTGGAGCTGTCGGAGCTCACCGACGTCCAGGCTGTGGTCGGGGACGTCGCCGATCCGGGACACCGACGACGGCTGGCCCAGACCGCTGCGGACTGGGGGCTGATCGGCCTGCTGGTCAACAACGCCAGTGAGCTCGGCGGCAGCCCACCACCGCGACTGGGCGATCTGACGCACGCCACGCTGGAGCGACTCCTCGCCGTGAACCTGGTCGGTCCGCAACAGCTGATCCTCAGCGCGTGGCCGAGCCTCGCCGACTCCGCCGTCATCATCAACGTGACCTCCGACGCGGCCGTGGAGCATTACGAGGGTTGGGGCGGGTACGCGGCCACCAAGGCGGCGCTCGACCATCTGACCCTGACCTGGGCGGTCGAGGCGCCGCAGCACACCTGGTACGCCGTGGACCCCGGTGACCTGCGGACAGCGATGCACCAGGCGGCCTTCCCGGGCGAGGACATCAGCGACCGCCCCGAGCCCGCATCCGTCGTCCCCACCCTGATGCGGCTGGTGGGGTCAGGCCTGGCCAGCGGCCGGTACCGGGTGGCCGACCTGTCGGCACGGTGGGACCCGAAGGCCCAGACCCTGATGGCGAGCCACTCGTGACCGCCCTGGCCAGCACCCCGACGACCGTCTTCGGCTCTCCGGTGGACCGCACCGCCACCGAGCCCCCCGAGCAGCGTGGTCTGCGACGGGACGGTGTCCGGCTGATGGTCGCGCGGCCGTCGGGGCTCAGCCACGTACGAATCGCCGACCTCGCCTACCAGCTGTCCGCCGGCGATGTGCTCGTGGTCAACACGTCGGCGACGGTCCTTGGCCAGCTCGACGGACTGCACCGACGCCTGGGTCCGGTGGTGGTCCACGTAGCCAACCGGCTCGGCGACGGAAGGCGGGTGGTCGAGCTGCGCTCTGCCCCCCTCGCCGCCGCACCGATGTTGGAGGCACGGGCGGGCGACCGGATCGACCTGCTGCCCGACGGGTACGCCACCCTGCTGAGCGCCTACCCCGAGACCGACTCGTCGCCCACCGGCAGCGGCAACCGGCTCTGGCGGGCCGAGATCCGGGTGCCCGGGCGGCTGGTCGACTACCTGGACCGCCACGCTCGACCGATCAGCTACGGCTATCTGCGACGACCCTTCCCGATCGCCAGCTATCAGACGGTGTTCGCGCTGCATCCGGGCAGTGCGGAGATGCCCAGCGCCGGGCGGCCGTTCACCCCGGAGCTGGTGACTCGACTGGTGGCCCGGGGGATCCAGGTCGCACCGATCCTGCTGCACACCGGAGTCTCCTCCCAGGACGCAGGCGAAGCGCCCCAGCCCGAGTGGTTCGACGTGTCAGTCGCCACCGCCGGCCTGGTGAACGCTGCTCGCGCCGCCGGTGGGCGTGTCATCGCGGTCGGCACCACGGCGACCCGGGCGCTGGAGTCGGTCGCCGACCCGGACGGCACGCTGCACGCCTCATCGGGCTGGACCGATCTGGTGATCTCGGCGGAGCGGCCCGTCCGGGTCGTGGACGGGCTGGTCACCGGCTGGCACAACCCGGAGGCGAGCCACCTGTTGCTGGTGGAGTCCGTGGCGGGCGCAGAGCTGACCCAGCGGGTCTACGACGCCGCGGTCGCCGAGGGATACCTCTGGCACGAGTTCGGGGACTCGTGTCTGCTGCTTCCCTGACGGCTTCGTCCTTTGCGGTGACGCTGCGTCGTTTACTGAGGCTGAGCCCTTTACGGTGACGCTGCGCCCCCTGCAGCGGGCGCACGAGAGTGTAGAGGGCTCAGCAGCGAGACAGGGTGGGGTCAGAGGAGGCGAGGGCGCGAGGTTGCTCAGCCCTCCGGCTTGAGCAACGGGAACAAGATCGTCTCGCGGATCCCGGCGCCGGTGAACAGCATCACCAGCCGGTCGATGCCCAGCCCGAGCCCGCCCATCGGCGGTGACCCGAACTCCAGCGCGGCCAGGAAGTCCTCGTCCAGCTGCATGGCCTCGACGTCTCCCGCGGCCGCGGCCAACGACTGCGCCGTCAACCGTTCGCGCTGGACCACCGGGTCGACGAGCTCAGAGAACCCGGTGCCCCGTTCCATCCCGCCGATGATGAGGTCCCAGGCCTCGATCAGGTTCGGCTCGCTGCGGTGCGGCCGAGCCAGCGGCTGCGCCGACGGCGGGTAGTCGTAGACGAACGTGGGCTGGATCAGGGTCGGCTCGACCAGCTCACCGAACAGCTCGATCACCAGCTTCTCGGCGTCCCAGGCCTCCCCGACCGTGACGTCGTGGGTCTCGGCCAGCTTACGCAGCAGCTCGACCGAGGTCTCTGGCGTCACCTCCTGACCGACCGCCTCGGAGAGCCCGGGATAGACGCTGAGCCAACGCCAGTCCCCGTCCAGGTCGATCGGCCCGGCCGACGACTCGATCACCCGTGAGCCCAGCACGTCGGCCGCACCCACGATGACGTCCTGGATCACCCGCGCGATGGTGGTCTGGTCGCCCCAGGCCTCGTACACCTCCAGCATGGTGAACTCGGCACTGTGGGTGGAGTCGATCCCCTCGTTGCGGAAGATCCGGCCCATCTCGTAGACCCGTTCCACGCCGCCGACCACGGCCCGCTTCAGGAACAGCTCGAGGGCGATCCGGAGCGTCATCGCCGTGTCGAAGGCGTTCAGCTGCGTGTTGAACGGTCGCGCATGAGCACCGCCGTGGATCAGCTGCAGCACGGGCGTCTCGATCTCCACGAACCCGCGATCGTGCAACGTCTCCCTGATGCTCCGAGTGATCGCGGCCCGGGTGCGGACCATGTCCCGCGCCGCCTCGCGGACGGTCAGGTCGGCGTAACGCTGACGGACCCGCGTCTCGTCGGACAGCTCCTTGTGCAGGGTCGGCATCGGGCGCAGCGCCTTCGACGCCAGCTCCCAGCGAGCGGCCATCACCGACAGCTCGCCCCGCCGGGACGAGATCACCCGGCCCTCGACCGACACGAAGTCGCCCAGGTCCACGTCGGCCTTCCAGGCGGCCAAGGCTTCCTCGCCGACCTCGGCCAGCGACAGCATCACCTGCAGTCGGGTGCCCGAGTCCTCCAGTGACAACCCCTCCTGCAGGGTGGCAAAACACAGCTTGCCCGTGTTCCGGATGAAGACCACCCGGCCCGCGACGGCGACCACGTCAGTGGTCTCCTCGCCCAGCTCCAGCTGTCCCCACTGCGCCCGCACTTCCCGCAGCGAGTGCGTCCGAGCCACGCTGACGGGATACGGTTGGCGCCCCTCGGCGAGCAACCGGCTGCGCTTGTCCCGGCGCACCCTGATCTGCTCGGGGGTGTCGTCGGGGCTCTCGGTGTCACTCACCGGGTCAGCCTATTCCAGTCACCGTGGTCACCGGCGCTCGATCACGTGCCCCCGTTACCTTGCTGGTGGCTCCTAAAGCAGGGGCCGCGGTCGCTGGGCCTGGTATGACTTACTGCCCCTGTCTTTGATGATCCGGGGGGTGTTGTCGCCAGGTCTGGTGGCGTTGGCCGACCGCTGATAGGGACCTGGC
>JBBRYD010000043.1:0-27853 GCA_038238065.1 Propionibacteriales bacterium
GCAACTCGCTGATCCCGGTCATCACCTTCGTCGGTGCCGACATCGGGGGACTGATGGGTGGCGCCATCGTGACCGAGCGCATCTTCAACATCAACGGCGTCGGTGGATTCATCTTCCGCAGCATCAACCAACGAGATGGTGTCTCCGTCGTCGGTGCTGTCACCGTGCTGGTCATCATCTTCCTGTTGGCCAACCTGATCGTCGACCTGCTGTACGGCCTTCTCGACCCGAGGATCACCAATGACTGAACCGATCACCAGACCAGTCAGCGAACCGGACGTCGTCGATGCCAGTGGTCCGGCTTCGATCGCCGTGGCCGGTGGCGGCGACACCTCCCAGGGACGCTCGGTGTGGGCCGACGCCTGGGGGGAGCTGCGCCGCAACCCGCTGTTCTGGATCTCGTCCGTGCTGATCATCGTCTTCGTGGTGATGGCGGTCGCCCCCCAGCTGTTCACCTCCAAGGACCCGAACTTCGCCGACCTGGCCCGGGCCAGGGAGAAGCCGTCGAGCACCGGGCCCTTCGGCTTCGACCAACAGGGGCACGACGTCTACGCCCGCACCATCTACGGTGCCCGCGCCTCGATCCTGATCGGTCTGCTCGCCACCATGTTCACGACCCTGCTCGGCGGACTGCTCGGACTGCTCGCCGGCTATATCGGGGGTTGGCTGGACGCGGTGCTGGCCCGGATCGGTGAGATCTTCTTCGCGCTGCCGTTGCTGCTGGGCGGGATCTTGTTCCTGTACACCTTCCCCAACGACGTAGGCACCCCCTTCATCGTGCAAGTGCTCAAGGTCGTCTTCATCCTGGGCATCCTGGGGTGGCCCAGCATCGCCCGGCTGATGCGCTCCAGCGTGCTCCAGGTGAAGCCGAACGACTACGTGCAGGCGGCCCGCGCGCTCGGGGCCACTCCCACGCGGATCATCTTCTCGCACGTGCTGCCCAACTCCATCGCGCCGGTGATCGTGGTCTCCACCATCAACCTGGGCGCCTTCATCGCCGCCGAGGCCACCCTGTCGTTCCTCGGCATCGGGCTCTATCCGCCCGCGGTTTCCTGGGGTATCGCCATCTCCGACGGATCGGGCATCGGACTGATCAAGGTGGCCCCCCACATGCTGCTGTTCCCGAGCATCTTCTTGTCGCTGACCGTGCTCGCTTTCATCATGTTGGGTGATGCGGTGCGCGACGCCCTCGACCCGAAGCTCCGCTGAGAGGAACGCTGATGTCACAATCGCATCCGGACACCGAGGTCATCGGCACCCGCAGCCAGTGGCGCGCCCAGGACGGGCTGCTGCTCGATGTCGAGGACCTGCAGGTCGAGTTCCGCACCCGGGCCGGCGTCGCCAAGGCCATCAACGGGGTTTCCTTCGAGGTGCACGAAGGCGAGACGCTGGCCATCCTGGGCGAGTCGGGCTCCGGCAAGTCAGTGACCGCGCAAGCCGTGATGGGGATCTTGGACAGTCCGCCCGGCTTCGTCACCGGAGGCGAGGTTCGCTACTGCGGGAAGAACCTCCTGACCATGACCGAGGAAGAGCGCCGCAAAGTCCGTGGGCCGGAGATCTCGATGGTCTTCCAGGACGCGCTCTCGTCGCTGAACCCGGTCTTCCCGGTGGGGTGGCAGATCGGAGAGATGTTCCGCAAGCACCGGGGGATGAACAAGGCTGACTCGCTCCAGCAGGCCGTCAGGCTGATGGAGAGAGTGGCTATCCCAGGGGCCGCCCAGCGCGTCAAGGCTTACCCGCATCAGTTCTCCGGCGGTATGCGGCAGCGCATCATGATCGCCATGGCCATTGCGCTCGACCCGGCGGTGCTGATCGCCGACGAGCCGACCACTGCTCTCGACGTGACAGTCCAGGCCCAGATCATGAAGCTGCTGGAGGAGCTGCAGGAAGAGCGCAAGATGGGCCTCATCCTGATCACGCACGACCTCGGCGTGGTGGCCGACGTCGCTGACCGGATCGCGGTGATGTACGCGGGCAAGCTGGTCGAGCATGCCGACGTCTTCGAGCTCTACGCCAACCCCGCTCACCCCTACACCAAGGGCCTGCTCGACTCGATTCCCCGGCTCGACCAGAAGGGCCAGGAGCTGGCCGCCATCGGCGGTCTGCCGCCCAACCTGATGAAGATCCCTGCCGGGTGTCCCTTCAACCCACGGTGCCAGTACGCGAGGGACATCTGCCGGCTGGACCCGCCACCACCCCTGCGGCGGGTGGGGCGTCAGCGGTTGTCGGCGTGCCACTTCTCCGAGGATCTGCTGGCCGGGGTGTTGGAGCCGACGCGGGTGCAGGCCGGCGCCAGCGCCCAAGCGGAGTGGGTGGAGCCGGCCGTACCGGTGGATCCGCGTTCCGGTCCAGTCACGAACACGGCTCCCGATCACAGCGGAGGGGCAGCACGATGAGTGGCGACGTCATCCTCAAAGCCGAGGGCCTCAAGAAGTACTACCCGATCAAGGCAGGCGTGTTCCGACGCACGGTCGGTCAGGTCAAGGCCGTCGACGGCGTCTCCTTCGAGCTCTACAAGGGGGAGACCCTGGGCATCGTGGGGGAGTCCGGCTGCGGCAAGTCGACTCTGGGCCGGATGCTGATGCGGCTGGAGGAGCCGACGGAGGGGAAGCTCACGTTCGACGGCGTGGACGTCTACTCCCAGCGTGGCGCGGCCATGCGCCGACTGCGGCGCGACATCCAGATCGTGTTCCAGGACCCGTACACCTCACTCAACCCGCGCAAGACGGTCGGGGACATCATCGGCGAACCCTTCGAGATCCATCCTGACGTCGTGCCCAAGGGGGGTCGTCGCCGGCGGGTGCAGGAGCTGCTCGACCTGGTGGGCCTCAACCCCGAGCACATCAACCGTTATCCCCACCAGTTCTCCGGCGGTCAGCGCCAACGGATCGGCATCGCCCGCGGGGTGGCCCTCAACCCCAAGGTGATCATCTGCGACGAGCCGGTCTCCGCCCTGGACGTCTCGGTGCAGGCCCAGGTGGTCAACCTGCTGAGCGACCTGCAGCGGGAGCTGGGTTTGTCGTACGTGTTCATCGCCCATGACCTCAGCGTCGTCCGCCACATCTCCGACCGGGTCGGCGTGATGTACCTGGGCAGCATGGTCGAGATCGGTGACGAGGACCATATCTATGGTCGACCCACCCACCCGTACACCCAGGCGCTGCTGTCTGCGGTGCCGGTCCCCGATCCGACTCTGCGCAACTCCCGCGACGAGATCGTGCTGAGCGGCGACGTCCCCAGTCCGGCCAACCCGCCCAGCGGCTGTCGCTTCCACACCCGGTGCTTCAAGGCGCAGGAGAAGTGCTCCACCGACGTGCCGCTGCTGGTCGACCGTCCGGACGGGTTCTCCAGCCACAACTCGGCGTGTCACTTCGCCGAGCCGCGGGTGATGGTCTGAGCCACCGCCGGTGCGGATGACCGGCGACCAACGTAGGGTTGCCCCGTGAATTCTGCTGCTCAGCCCGGGCGCGCCGCCCGCCGGATGATGTTGGTGCACGCCCACCCTGACGACGAGACGATCGGGACCGGCGTCACGATGGCCAAGTACGTGGCTGAGGGGGCCGATGTCTGCCTGGTCACCTGCACGCTCGGAGAGGAGGGCGAGGTCTTGGTCGACGACCTGGCGCACCTGTCGTCGGAACACGAGGACAACCTCGGCCCGCAGCGCATCATCGAGCTCGACGCGGCGATGGCCGCCCTCGGCGTCACCGACTTCAGCCGGCTGGGCGGAGACTTCCGGTTCCGGGACTCCGGCATGGCCTACGACGACAAGGGCAGCGCCATCGCCCGGCCCGAGCTGAAGAGCGGCATCTTCTGGACCACCGATTTGCTGGCCGCGGCCAACGAGCTGGTACCCCTCATCCGGTCGCGCCGGCCGCAGCTGCTGATCACCTACGACGAGCACGGGGGGTACGGTCACCCCGACCACATCCAGGCCCACCGGGTGGCGACGTATGCCTCCCAGCTGGCCGGGGTGGCGTCGTACCGCCCCGACCTCGGCGAGCCGTGGACGGTGTCCCGGCTGCTGTGGACGGCGATGAGTGCCAGCTGGATGCGCGAGGGCGTGCGGGCGCTACGAGCCTCCGGTGATACCGAGACCTGGAAGGGCTTCGATCCCGACGGGGAGATGCCGCCGATGGGCGTCGAGGACGAAGCCATCGCGGCCGTCGTGGACGGGGCCGACTACGTCGACGACAAGATGGCGGCGATGCGTGCCCACCGGAGCCAGATCGCCCTCGACGGTCCGTTCTTCGTCATGGCTGACACGTTCGGCACTCGGTCCTGGTCGCAGGAGTACTTCCGCTTTGCCGCCGGTATCCCGTTCCCGGGTGAGGGCTGGGCTGACGACCTGTTCGCCGGCCTGGACTAGTCGAACTGGGCGTTCGGCCGCCGCTCGTCAGGCCGACGGGGTGAGGTACAGGTAGCGGTGGTGCAGGGTGAAACCCGACCGCTCGTAGGCCCTACGGGCCCCCTCGTTCTCACTGGCCACCTGGAGATAGACCTGACGCGCACCGCAACGGGCGGCCCAGTGCCCGAGGCCGGCCATGACCGCACCGGCCAGGCCGTGGCGCCGGTGCTCCGGCGCGGTCCAGAGCGACGCGAGGCCCAGCCAGTCGTTCGAGACCTGGCCTCGTCCGATGGCGATGAGGTCCCCGGCTACCGAGATGCCGGCGAAGCCGCACGGTGACGGGCCCTGCAGGATCCGCCGCAGCAGCTCCCGGTCGACGTGGCTGGGCCGGCTCAGCCGGTAGGCCCCCTCCCAGTCACGACTCAGCCGCTCCGCGACCGCTACCCGGGGGTCCGCGGGGCGGTCGCCCAACAACGAGCCCAGCCGGGTGACCAACACATCGGTCCGCACGTACGTCTCGGTCCAGCCCAACGCCCGCAACGCCTGCTCCGACTCGGAGCCGATGACCACCGAGGCCCGGGGTTCGATCCCGTGTGCCGCTGCATGGGCGATGATCCGGTCCGCTGCCGCAGCGACGGGCATCCCCGGGTCCCCGACGGCGAGGCAGGAGTTGGCGCGGCCGGTGAATCCACCTCCGGCCCGCAGTGTCCACCGGCCCAGCGGTTCCTGCTCGGCGACCCAGGACGGCATCGCCAGCCGCTCGAGGTGGTCGGCGTCGGTACGCATCGGGTCGGGTCCGCCCCGGGCGGCCGGCGCCCGCCGGGCGGCCACGACCAGAGAGCGGCTGACCGGCATCTGGGTGCCCCTCTGGTCGGTGACCAGTACTCGTTCTCGGTCCAGCGCGTCGACCCAGCCGATCACGTCGGTCGCCGAGGAGTCGGGCAGCCGGTAGCGCACGACGATGCGGTCGCCGAGGCGTACGGGAGGGACGATCCGATCGAGTGCGTCCATGGGCGGAGGGGCTTTCGTGACAGGAGACCAGAGGCGCGATACTAGGTCAACACACGTGCGGTGTGCATGCCGAGGCTGAGTCTCGACGCGCCGAGCCAGCGCCGCACCGAAACATCGACCAATTCAGCATCGAGGAGTGAATCCGTGACGTACGTCATTGCGCAGCCATGTGTAGACCTCAAGGACCGTGCCTGCGTAGAGGAATGTCCCGTCGACTGCATCTACGAGGGCAAGCGGATGCTCTACATCCACCCGGACGAATGCGTTGACTGTGGAGCGTGCGAGCCCGTCTGTCCGGTGGAAGCCATCTTCTACGAGGATGACACCCCCGATGAGTGGAAGGAGTACTACAACGCGAATGTTGACTTCTTCACCGATCTCGGATCCCCCGGTGGCGCGGCCAAGACCGGGGTCATCGACAAGGACCACCCGCTGATCGCGGCGCTCCCGCCGCAAGAGCATGACGACTGAGCTAGCCCCGAAGCGTCGGGCGCTGGCGTCGGCCCTGCCCGACTTTCCGTGGGACACGCTGGAGTCGGCCAAAGCCGTGGCCCTGGGTCATCCCGACGGGATCGTCGACCTGTCGGTCGGCACCCCGGTCGACCCCACCCCAGAGATCGCGATCCGGGCCTTGGCAAGCGCCGGGAACAGCCCGGGCTATCCCACCACCTCCGGCACGGCTCAGCTGCGGGAAGCGATGGCGGCGTACCTGACGACCCGTTGGGGTGCTGACCAGCTGGAGCCCGACGCGACCCTGCCGGTGCTGGGTACCAAGGAACTGGTGGCCTGGCTGCCCACCCTGCTGGGGTTGGGAGCCGACGACGTGGTCGTCATCCCCACCATGGCGTACCCGACATACGCCGTGGGGGCCAGCATCGCCGGCTGCCAGGTGGTCGCGGCCGACGACCTGACCGCCCTCGGTGGTCTTCGCCCCGCGCTCGTCTGGCTCAACTCTCCGTCCAACCCGACGGGGGAGACGCTGACCGCGGCCCAGCTGGCCGAGCGGGTGAGCTGGGCCCGCGAGCGGGGTGCCGTGGTCGCCTCCGACGAGTGCTACGGAGAGTTCGGCTGGGAGGCTGAGCCGGTGTCGGTGCTGCACCCGTCGGTCAGCGACGGTTCCTACGTCGGGTTGCTGGCCGTGCACTCCCTGTCCAAGCGGTCCAACCTGGCCGGTTACCGGGCCGGTTTCGTCGCCGGAGATCAGGAGCTGGTCTCGGAGCTGCTCGCCGTACGCAAGCACGCGGGCATGATCGTGCCCCTGCCCGTGCAGGAGGCGATGGTGGCGCTGCTGGGTGACCGGCAGCACGTGGAGGTGCAGCGCCGGCGCTACCTGGCTCGGCGGAAGCTGATGAGACCGGCGTTGGAGTCGGCAGGGTTCCGCATCGAGCACTCCGAGGGCGGGCTCTACCTGTGGGCCACCCGCGGGGAGCCGGGGCGCGACTCGGTGGGTTACCTGGCCGAGCGGGGGGTCCTGGTAGCCCCCGGCGACTTCTACGGGTCGGCCGCCGACGAGTTCGTCCGGGTGGCGTTGACCGCCACCGACGAGCGCATGGCGGCCGCCGCCGCGCGCCTCGCCGGCTGAGGGCCTGAGCGCCCTGCTTCACGCAGCCGCACCACCTACACCCAGTTGCACCCGCTGCACGCGGTGTGAAGTGACGGGACATCGGTGACAGGTTGGTGCCACGACATCGGTGACAGCTAGCCGGTCCAGACACCCTGGGTGGATGGGTCAGAAAGTAGTCACGATGGAGCAGAAACTCGCGGCGGTTTTCAGCGCTGTTCAAAGCGGTTCGGTGTCGGTGACACAGGTTTGCGTCGACAACCAGATCAGCCGGCAGACGTACTACCGCTATCAGCGCCGGTTCCGCACCGAGGGCCTCGCTGGCCTGAACCCACGGTCCAGGGCGCCGCGACGTCGACCCACCCAGACCGGTGAGGTGATGGTCGAGCTGATCGTTCGGGCCCGTAAACAGCTGGAGGTCGAGGGCTGGGACAACGGGGCGATCTCGGTGCGTTCTCGGCTGCTGTTCGACAGGGTCGACCCGCCGAGTGCCCGCACCGTGCACCGGGTCCTGGTCCGGGCCGGGATGGTCGAGCCCAACCCGAAGAAGCGGCCTCGGTCGTCCTATCGACGTTTCGTGTTCCCCGCCACCGACGACTGCTGACAGATCGACGCCTTCGCGTACACCCTGACCGACCCCGCCCGCACCGCCGTCGTGGTCTTCCAGCTCCTCGACGACCACTCCCGCTACGACGTCGCCGACCTCGCCTGGCCGGCGGAAACCACCGAAGGCGCCTGGACCTGCGCCACCACAGCGATCAAGCGCTACGGACTGCCCCGAATGCTGTTGTCGGACAACGGGCTCGCGTTCACCGGGAACCGGCTCGGCACCGAGGTCCAGTTCGAACGCAACCTCACCGCCGTCGGAGTGAAGACCATCCACTCCCGACCATTCCACCCACAGACCAACGGCAAGAACGAACGCAGCCACCAAACCCTGCAACGCTGGCTGCGGGCCCAGCCACCAGCCACCACCCTGGCCGGGCTCCAAGCCCTGCTCGACCACTACCGAGACCTCTACAACCGCCGACCCCACCAAGGAATCGACGGGAAGACCCCACTGGAACGACGAGCCCAAGGACGACGCATCACCCCACTACCCGCCCGAGACGTGCACCCCCGAACGTTCACCACCACCACCACCGTCGCCAGCCGCGGTCACATCAACGTCCACACGATGCAAATCCCGTTAGGCGTCGAATACGCCGGTACCACCGTCAACGCGTTCCTCACCGGCGACGAACTCCTCGTCTTCTACCGCGAGTTCCTGATCTACAACGCCACCATCGACCGCAACCGCAGAATCCAGGCCTCTCCCCACCGCCGCGGCAACAAACACCGCCGTAGGATCAACGAACAATAACCCCAGCCACTGTCACCGATGTCCTGACACTGACTGTCACCGATGTCCCGTCACAAGACACCGCTTCGTCGCGGTGCGCATGCGAGGAAGCGGTGCGAACGCGGCGTACGGGTCGGAGGGACCCCTCACTCGGTCAACCCGACGTTGGCCGGACGGGAGCCGCCACCTCATTGCGGCGAAGGAAGAATGGCTTCCAGGGCGGGTCGAACCGCGCGTAGCGAAACGGCCCGGTGATGGTGAAGTGAGCTGCCTCGACGCTCGCCCGTAGTGCCCTCTCGGCTCCTTGGTAGGAAGCCTCAGTCCACCTGCCGGGCGCCCGGGTGGCGGCGGCCAGCTGCTCGTCCACCTGCCGAATCTTCACGCGGCTGTTGCTTGGCTCAGGAGCGGTCTCGGCCGTGTACTCGGCGGGCAGGACGAACGCCACCACGAAGCGTCCTTGGTCGACGCTGGCTTCTTGAACCACCGGAGCCGTCATGGCGATCTTGGACGGTTTCTCCTGCACCACGGGCGCCGTCATCTCAACCTTGGTGCCACCCGTGTTCTGGCCCCCGATGTAGCCGGCGAGGTCGCGGAACGCCTGGTTGGCTGCCCGCTCGAAAGTGGCGTCGACGACGACCTCGGCGACCGTGTGGGAGGGATAGCGACGGAGTTCGAAGCCCGGGTGGTGGGCTACGACGTCGTAGGGTTGCTGTTCTGTCATGGTGAATCAGAGGCTAGCGCGGTCTCGTTCTAGGGCATATGGCGTAGGGCATCGTCGTGTTCGCCGGATCTGGATATGTTGGAGTGAACAGGCGCAAAAGGTCACATCGAGCGGACGACCATCGATTTGACGATCGGCTCCCCGCCGCTGCTCAGTCGCTGAGCGGCTTGTCGACGACGGAGCAGACTGTGGAGCGAGCGTTGACGTTGATGGTCCAGCTGGACCGACAGGCTGAGGTCAGGCAGCTGCGTGGCAAACTCAGCTGGGACGCTGATCCGGACCAGATTCGGATGAAGCCCGGCGGTTCAGCGGATGGACTGGCGGAGACGGGCAGCGGCTACGTGTAGTTCGGTGATGACTGAATGATCGACGCCCAGCGCGCGCTGGGCGTGTGAGTACCTTGTCTTAAGGCGTTCCCGGGTGGCGGAATCGAGCTGAGCGACCGCTCCGGTGCCAGGTTGCTGCCGATGTCAGCCGTCTTGACGAGAGCCGTGCCACGGGCCGGGTGTGGATGTTGGCATCGTATCGTCGGGCGCAACCTCGTCGGTCCGCGTCATCGCGACCACCGCTTCCACGACGTCAGCCGAGACGTAGTCTGCCGCGAGCTGCCCCCGGGATATCCAATCGGTGATGCCTGAGGCGTACCCGAACGCGACCATGGTCGCTGCTCTCGACTGACGGTCCTCAGAGACACCGAGTTGAGGGTTTAGGAAAGCCGGATCCGCTAGTGTCGCTCTCCTAGTTCCGCTTCGGCCCGACAGGCGCGTCCATCGACAAGCCTCCACCCGCGCGGGAAGTTCTCTGATGCTTCCTGGGGTTTCTTCGTGCCGTTGTTCCGTGGGTCAGCCACTCACCTCCGCTCCAAGATCGACAATGGGTCTCTAGTGCCCACTTTGTCTGAGCAGTACCGCCATCGTCTGGGCCGGTCCGCCCCTCCAGCAGAAACACGGTCGTGGGAGCGCAGTCTCGACGTGCTTGCGCACGACCTCGTCGAAGCGGGGCTGAGGGAGATCGAAGTGCTGGTGGAATACCAACTGCCCCTCAACAGTAAACGGGCAGACGTGATCCTGTGCGGCCGGCACCCACGAAGTGGCAAGCCGCAGTTTGTAGTCGTCGAGTTGAAGCAGTGGTCACGAACACACCTGCTCGAGGACTCTGACGACCTATGTGTTCTCGAAGGCATGGGCACTCGGCTGCACCCGGTCGAGCAGGTGCGCCGCTACTGCACCTACCTTCGTGACTACGTGGCGGCGTTGAGTGACGACGAACAAGTCGGCATTGCGGGCGTGGCCTACCTGCACAACGCCACTGACCTTGACCTCAACGACCTCTGGGACTACCCCCAGGATGAGCAGGGTCGAATGTACTCAGGGCAACGCCGCGCCGAGTTTCTCACGTACTTGCAGAGCAACCTCAGGCCTGAGGGTGGAGCCGAAGAGGCAGACCTGCTCATCGGTTCGGCCATCCGACCGAGCAAGCAACTGCTCGCGCTGGCCGCCGAGGAGGTTCAGCGCCGCGAGCAGTTCGTCCTCTTGGATGAGCAGCAAGTGGCCTATTCATACGTCATGCGCGCCGTGGAGCAGTCTCACCGAGCCAACAATAAGTGCGTGATTGTCGTTAGCGGAGGCCCGGGCTCAGGCAAGAGTGTCATCGCCCTTTCGCTCATGGGCGAACTATCGCGACAGGGACGGACGGTCCTGCACGCGACCGGCTCCAGCGCGTTCACCCAGACGCTTAGGCGGGTTGCCGGCGCCCGCGCTCCACGGGTGAAGAGCATGTTCAAGTACTTCAACCAGTTCATCGACGCCGAACGGAACAGCCTCGATGTCCTGATCTGCGACGAAGCGCACCGAATCCGTGAGACATCGGCGAACAGGTACACCGGAGCGTCGTTGCGATCGGGGCGTCCGCAGGTTGCCGAGCTGATCGATGCGGCCCGCGTCCCGGTGTTCTTGCTTGACGAGCATCAGGTTGTACGGCCAGGCGAGATCGGAACCATCCACGACATCCGCAGTGCTGCGGCGCAAGCCGGTCTAGAGACCCATGTCATCAAGTTGGATGGCCAGTTCCGGTGCGGTGGTAGCCGCGCTTACGAGCAATGGGTCTTAAGGCTCCTAGGTCTCGAGCCTGGAGGGCCAGTCCGCTGGGAGGGAGATGAGAACTTCAGTCTGACTGCGGCCGTAGGACCCAGCGCCATGGAGAGTCGCCTTCGTTGCTTGTTGGATCAAGGATACGGAGCTCGAATAGCGGCCGGATATTGCTGGCCGTGGAGCGATCCCATCCCGGGGGGTTTGAAACTGGACGTTCAGATAGGTGACTGGCATAAGCCGTGGAACAACAAGAAAGACACCTCTCACGCCGGCGCCCCCGGGACGCCCTTTTGGGCCAGCGACAGCGCCGGTTTTGAGCAGGTCGGCTGCGTGTACACGGCCCAGGGCTTCGAATACGACTACGCCGGAGTGATAATCGGCCCTGACCTGGTCTGGCGCTCGGGTCATTGGGTGTCACAGCCGCAGCGAAGCTACGACAGTCAGGTCAAGCGCGGCACCCCAACGCAGTTCGATCAGGCCGTTCGCAACACGTACAAGGTCCTGCTCACTCGAGGGATGCGGGGGACGACTGTCTATTCCACTGACGTGGAGACGCAAGCGCTCTTGGAGTCCCTCATCCCCTAGCGTCCCTCAGACCGGACAGCTGCTTGTCGGTTTCGCTGCCATCCCAGGCGCTCAATGTCGCTCTCAACTCCGCCATAGCCGTGGCGTCACACCCGAACTCGTAGTTGGCCTCATGGGTCCCGTTGTAGTCGGGCGACCCCGTGACTATCAGGTCGAGGTCCATCGCGATGCGCCTGAGTGCCTTCTATGCAGACGGGTCGTGCTCTTGATGGCCACCTTGATCCCACTCATTCGGCCGACGTCAATTCGTGGATCGACGCGCGGTCGCCGCTTCGGACCTGTACGTCGCGGAGGTGCCGTACTCCCCGCCCGTGGCGAAGCCCTGCAGCAGCCGGGCCAAGATCAGGATCACCGCCGCCCAGTAGCCGATGGTGTCCCGCGTGGGCATGACCGCCACCAGGAACGAGCAGCCCGACATGACGGAGATGCTGAGGACCAGGGCGGCTTTTCGGCCACGCCGGTCGGCGTACCGGCCGAAGAACCAGGCTCCCAACGGTCGCATCACGAAGGTGACCGCGAAGATCGCGTAGATGTACAGCGTGGAGTTGGTGTCGGTGGTGTCGAAGAACTGCGCCTCGAAGTACGTGGCGAAGACGGTGTAGACGTAGACGTCGTACCACTCGACCAGGTTTCCGGCCGACCCTTTCACCGTGTTCAGCACGGCCCGCCGGGTGCTCGTCGGGGCGGGTCGGACCGGTCAGGGTGGAAGACGACGCCTCGTTGCTCATCCGGGCACAGTATCTTCCCGGTTTCCCCACTGCTAGTTCATGGAGGGGGTTGATCCTCCGCCGCATAGTGTGGCCAACACGCGTACGGTGCTGTCATGAGCCCGTCGGAACCCGGCCCGACCGTAGCCGGCGTCACACTGACCAACCTCGACGCACCGCTGTTCGACGGGGCGGGGGCGACCAAGCGGGATCTGGTCGGCTACATGGAGCGTATGGCCGACCCCCTCATCGCTGCGCTGCGGGACCGGCCGCTGTCTGTGCTCCGGGTTCGACCGGGCCAAGCGCCGTTCATGCAGAAGAACCTGCCGAAGTACACGCCGGAGTGGGTGTCCAGTGTCACGGTGTGGGCGGAGAGCGCCAAGCGCGAGATCCGGTACGCGCTGGTCGAGGACCTCCGGACCTTGGTGTGGCTCGCCAACCAGCGGGCGGTCGAATACCACCCGAACCTGGCGACCAAGGACCGCGGGGATTGGCAGACCCACCTGGTGTTGGACCTTGACCCTCCCGCCGGTCAGGACGGTGCTGCAGGCTTTCGGCTCGCCGTGAGTGCCGCCCGGCTGGTGCAGCACGTCCTGGACAAGGTGGGACTCGCGGGTGTGGCGAAGACCAGCGGAGCCAAGGGACTACACGTCTTCGTGCCCCTGGCGCAAGCCCGGATGGACGACGTGGCCGCGGCCACCCGCGCGATCGCGACCCGGGCCGAACGTCTTGACCCTGATCTGGCCACCACGGCCTTTGTCCGCGAGGACCGTCACGGCAAGGTGTTCCTGGACTCGACCCGTTCCGGCGGTGCGACGGTGATCAGTGCCTACAGTCCGCGCATCCGACCCGGCGTCCCGGTGTCCTTTCCCGTGACGTGGGAGGAGTTGGAGTCGGTGACCCCGATCGACTTCACCCTCTCCTCGGTGCCCGAGCTGCTCGGTGGCCACGACTTCTGGGCCGACCGGATGCCGGGGCCGCAGGCGCTACCCGCTGATCTGGTCGCCGAGGGTCACGAGATCCCGATCGCCCGCGTCCGGGCTATGCACGAGGGAAAACGTCGCGCGAGGGCCGAGCGTGGGGCGTCGAGTCAAAGCGCTGGCTCATAAAGGGGTCCTGGCTTGTCGTCCCAACAGGCATCGCGGAAAGCCGTCCGTCGCCCTCTCTAGTGAGGCGTGTTCGCCCTACAGCCAGGCGATCTCGGCGCACGTCAGAGCGATCCCCCGGGGCGGCGGGCAGACCCGCGTGACCTTTGATGTCGCCGCTGACATCTCCGGTCGCGCTATTCGGGTCAGGCGCCTTTGGCCCCGTGATGCTCGGGCGTGCGACCTGGTTGGATCGACGTCTTCCAGGCCGCGATCTGGCGGTCCAGCTCCTCGACGGTGTCGGCGCGGACGGTTGTGCGCTCACCCGTCACGGGATGCGTCATGACCTCGAACCACGTGGAAAACTCCATGTTCCTCGATTTCTGTAGCTTCGCGCATGGGTGTCGACTCGACGACTTGTCCCTGATGGACTCCTTATCACTCGGGTTCAGGTCGTTGGGTCGTTACTTCACTGTAACCGCGAAATGGCCTGGCCGTTTCTGTCGTCGCAAACATCCGGTTGAACCGGAAATGTGCGGGCACCTGGACGGGATACGTCGGTCGGCACAGGTCCACCGTTTCGTCGACCAGCTAGGACACCTTCTTGATCGTGGTCAGGTCAAAGCTCAACGTGGTCGCGTTCTGCGGCACCCCTTCGACCTTCGCCGTGGTCACCACCAGATTCGGCAACAGGAACAGCCAGTCAGCCGCCGCGTCCGTCGCCAACAGCTTCGCCGCCGCCTTCATGTCAGCCACCTGCTGAGCCTCTGTCCCCTCATCCGCTTCCGTGACCAGAGCCGTGAACCTGGGGTTGTCGTAGCGGAAGTAGTACTTCGGGTTCGCGAACCGGCCGATGTCCCGTGGCTCGACGTGCGCCACGATCGAGATGTCGTAGTCGGCCTTGGTGAACACCGTGTCCAGCCAGCGCGGGAACTCCAGCTCGTCGGTGGTCACCGTGATCCCGACGTCCTTGAGCTGACTGGCCACAAACTGCCCGGAGGCGGTGGCGTACGGCACCACCGGGAGCCGCATCCGCAGCTTCAGCCCGCTCGAGTACCCCGCCGCCGTGAGCAGGGCGCGCGCCTTGGCCGGGTCGTACGGGTAGGTGTTGGACAGGTCCTCGTACCAGGGGTCGGTCGGCGGCACCATGGAGCCGATCAGGGTCCCCTTGTCCCCCCAGACCGTTTTCATCAGCGCCGCCCGGTCGATGGCGTAGTTGATCGCCCTCCGTACCCGGACGTCCTTGAGCGCGGGTGCGGAGTTGTTGAGTGACATCACCACCTCGCCGTTGGTGGTCCCGTCGATGATCGTGTAGCGCGACGTGTCGGCGAACTGCGGCAGAGCCTGAGGCGCCTGCAGGCTGGAGATGACGTCCAGTCCGCCGCTCAGCATGGCGGTGTTCATGGCGTTCGGGTCGGTGAAGTAGCGGAAGGTCACCGTGGCGAACGATGCCTTGGTCGCCCAGTACCTGTCGTTGCGCTTCAGGATCAGGTCCGAGCCCTGCGTCCAGCGGTCCAGCACATACGGACCGGACCCGGCGGGAGTGGCGGCGAGTTTCCCGGCTCCAGCCGAGTCGAACACCATGCCGGCGGTGGAGGCCATGGCGAACAGCCAGGAGTTGCTCGGCTTGCTGAGCGTGAACACGGCGGCCGTGTCGCCTTTGGCCACCACCGAGCTGACCACCGCGAGCTGGCTGGCGGCGGCGACGTTGGTGCCGGCCTTGACGTGCCCGATGCTCCACACCACGTCGCGGGCCGTCACCGCTTTACCGTCGGCGAACGTGGCCGCCTTCAGCGTGAACGTGTACGTCAACCGGTCAGCGCTGATGTCCCACCTCTCCGCCAGCAGCGGCTGGAACTTCCCGGCACTGTCCACCCTGAGCAGCGTCTCGTAGACGTTGTACAGCATCACCTGCGGGATCGAGGCCGCGTCACTCGCGGTCGGGTCCAAGCTCGGCGGCTCCAAGGAAGCTCCCACGACCAACGTCTGCGCCGCCGGGTCCGTGCTCCCTGCGGCCGGCCCGCGCGAGCACGCGCCGAGCGCAGCAGCCAGGGCGAGCACCAAGGCCAGCGCGGCCCCCACCAGAGAAAGTCGCCGCGCGGTCACCAAGACCTCCTCAGCCCACGCAGCTCGGGGCCAGGTCGGCATAGCTGGACCATGCCCCCCGGCTGGTGGCCGACAGGACAGCGTTCAGGCAGGCGTCGGTGAACACGTCCGCGGCCCCGGCGATGACCTCGTTCAGCTGCTGCACGGCCGCCCGCGCATCGTCGGGCGCCTGGCGATCCCCCGAGGCCAGGCAGAAGACAGTGTCCCCGTCCAGCATGGTGTGGATCGGGTTGACCGCCCGGGCCATGCCGTCGTGACCCACCGCGGCGACCTTGTTGGCCTGCGCCTTGGTCAGTGCAGCGTCCGTCAGCACCACCCCGATCGTGGTGGCGATGGTCGCCACCTCCTCGGACCGAGAGTCAAGCGCCAGCAACGCCCGTCGCTCCCCCGCCGTCGGCGTCCCCAGTCGGTGCAGCCGGTCCGCGTACAGCCGTCCCGTCGTCGGGTCGACCGCCGACCCTGCCGCGTTGACCACCACGGCCGCCGCCACCCGGATCCCGTTCTCCAGCTGCAGCTCGGCGTACCCGAACCCGCCCTTGAGCGGCCCGCACGTGGCCCCGGTGCCGCCCCCGACACAACCCGTCGAAGGGTCACCGGCTCCGGCGGCCGCCAACGCGAGCGCGCCGAACTCGGCGGTCGGCCGGTGCGCGAAGTCTCCCCCGCGTCCCAGATCGAAGATCACCGCGGCGGGCACGATCGGCACCACCTGGTGGGCTTCCGGCCCGATCCGAAACCCGAGTCCCGCCGTCTCCAGCCCCAGCATCACCCCGTCCGCGGCCGCCAGTCCGTACGCACTACCACCGGTGAGCACGACCGCATTCACCTTCTCCACCAGCGCCAGTGGGCTCAGCAGGTCGGTCTCCCGCGTCCCCGGACCGCCTCCGCGCACGTCGACGCCGCCGACCGCGCCATCACGCGCGAGCACCACCGTGGTGCCGGTCAGCCAGCCTTCTCGGTCGGCCGTGTGGTGGCCGATCTCGAATCCGTCGATCACGGCCCCAACCCTACGGCTCCACGACCCACCCCGAGTGCCCTTGCTCACGTCCTGACCTCCGGACCACGCAGCGACAATTTCGTGACCACGACGCGACGTCGAGATGATTGTGTGCGACCGCGCAACCGTGTCTACTGGAGATGTCCGGCCGTCTCCAGCAGATTGAGCCGCGACGACGAACTCGGGACCGATAGCGAGCACGGGTGGAGCCTTCTGGCCACCCGAGCGCGCCACACCACTGGGCGACATGACGTACATCACCGCTGGTCTCTGAGAACGACTGCGTGGTGTTGTTCGTTGTTCCCGACAGCACGTCGAACGTCCACGATCTGGAGTCTGAATTCATGATGCAATCTGGGAGCCGCCGGAGCTCGGCAACGGTCGGAGCAGCACGAACGGAGCTGCTGTGCCGGTGAGTCGCAAGCGGCGGTTCGGGAACGTGACGTATTCGATCATCATGTTCGGGATCGTCAGCGTCCTGTCGGGCGTGCTGATCGCGGGTCTGTTCATCCCCGTCGCCGGTCTGCTCGGCCTGAGCACGAAGGCGGCCGCCGACGGCCTCACCAACCTTCCGGCCGAGATGGCCACGGCTACTCCGCCGACCCGGTCCGAGGTGCTGATGGCCAACGGCAAGACGCTGGCCTACTTCTTCGACGAGAACCGCATCCCCGTGACGCTCGACCAGATCGCCCCGGTGATGCGGCAGGCGCAGCTCGCGATCGAGGACCACCGCTTCTACGAGCACGGCGCCCTCGACCTCAAGGGGACGTTGAGGGCTCTGGTGCACAACACCACCAGCGACTCCGGCACCCAGGGCGGCTCCAGCATCACCCAGCAGTACGTCAAGATGGAGCTGGTCACCCAGTGCGGCAAGGACGCGAACTGCGTCAAGGACGCCAAGGCTCCGACCATCGACCGCAAGATCCGCGAGCTGCGCTACGCCATCGCGCTGGAGCAGACGCTGACCAAGGACCAGATCCTCGAGCGCTACCTCAATATCGCCTACTACGGCGATGGCGCGTACGGCGTCGAGGAGGCGGCCCAGCACTACTACGGCACCACCGCCGCTGAGCTGACCCTGCCGCAGGCCGCGATGCTGGCCGGGCTGGTACAGAACCCGGACGCCAACAACCCGGTCAAGAACAAGGGCGTGGCCCTGAACCGGCGCGACGTGGTGATCAACCGGATGACCGAGCTCAACCTGATCACCGCGACCCAGGCCGCGGCGGCCAAGAAGGTGAAGTTCAACCAGGACGACGTCACGTCGACCCGGAACGGCTGCGTCGGCACCGAGTACCCCTTCCTCTGCGACTACGTCCGCCGCACCCTGCTGAAGACCGAGAGCCTCGGCGCGACCGTCGAGGACCGCGCCAACATGATCAACCGCGGTGGACTGACCATCCAGACAGCCATCGACCCCAAGACCCAGGACATCGCTCAGCAGAAGGTCAGCGACGTCGTCGGACCCACCGACCCGCTGATCTCGACCATGAACATGATCCAGCCCGGGACCGGCCTGATCGTGGCCATGGCGCAGAGCCGTCCGGTGATGGGCAGCAACACGAAGAAGGGTGAGACCTACTGGAACCTCGCCGCCGACCCGAGCATGGGCGGCATCCAGGGCTACCAAGCCGGATCGACCTTCAAGGCGTTCACCGCGGCGGCCGCGCTCGAGCAGGGCACCACCCTGAGCCAGCGCTACAACGCCCGAGCGAGCATGAACTACAAGGACCGGGGCTACGACACCTGCGACGGCCGGTCACGGGTGCTGGGCAACTGGCGGGTGGGCAACTCCACCGGGAAGAACGGCGTGATGGACATGTACCGCGCCGCCGCCTACTCGGTGAACAACTACTTCGTCCAGCTCGAGCTCGACACCGGCATGTGCCCGGTGGTCCAGATGGCCCAGAAGCTGGGCGTCAAGCTCGGCAGCACCGACCGGGACATCGTCGACTACTACCAGCGCATCCCCTCCTTCACGCTCGGCTCGGTCGAGGTCAGCCCCCTGTCGATGGCCGAGGCGTACGCCACGTTCGCGGCCGGCGGCGTGCACTGCAGCCCGATCATCATCGACACCATCACCACACCCGACGACAACAACCTGGCCGCCCCGAGCGCCAACTGCGAGCGGGTGATGTCGAAGGACGTGGCCGACGGTGTCACCGACATGCTGGCGTACGTGATGACCGACGGCACCGGCAAACGGGCCGCCACCTCCGACGGCCGACCGCAGGCCGGCAAGACCGGCACGATCAGCGGCAACGAGGCGGTCTGGTTCGCCGGGTTCACGCCGGAGATCGCCGGGGTGTCGATGATCTCGATCGACAACCGGAAGAAGCCGTTCATCAAGAGCTCGGCGGCTCGGCGCAACGGCGATTTCCGTAGCAACGGCGTCAAGCACTACACGGTGCCATCGACCGGGGTCTACCTGAACGGCTCGGGCAGCGCCGACGCAGGTGAGAAGATCTGGAAGCCGACCATGGACGCCTACCTGCAGGACCTGCCCAAGACCGAGTTCGAGCAGCCACCGGCAAGCATCACCGGAGGCGTGAACAAGTAGCTGGTTGACGTCGGCGAAAGGACGGTGGTCGGGTGATCGGGCGGCTGCACCACGTGATCCTGGACTGCCCCGACCCGGTCGCGCTGGCCACGTTCTACAGCCGGCTGCTGGGTCAGCCCATCACCTACAGCGACGGAGAGTTCGCGGTGGTCTCGGCCAGCGACCGCACGTCCGGACTCGCGTTCCAGCTGGCGCCCGACCACCGTTCGCCGACCTGGCCGGATCCGGCGGTGCCGCAGCAGATCCACCTCGACGTGATGGTGGACGACGTGGCCGCGGCGCGCCCCGTAGTCCTGGCACTGGGGGCGACGGCGCTAGCGGGCGACGTGTTCGCCGACCCGGCTGGGCACCCGTTCTGCCTGATCCGGCGGCCTGGCTGGGCGCCGCCGGTCGGCGTTCCGTAGGCGGGCGACGTCGGTCCACGCCTTCTCACCGCCCCTGGTCAGGTCGCGAAGCGGGTGCCGGTGAACGACCCGGCCAGCCGCACCGGCGCCCGGAGTCTGCCTTTCCCGTCGCCACGGTAGAGGTTCAGCCGGCCGCTCCTGGTCCGGGCGACGATGTCTGAGGTCCCGTCGCCGTCGAAGTCGCCGATGGTGGTGATCGCCGACAAATCGTCCCAGCCGGTGCCCAGCGAGACCGGGTGACGGAATCCGGTTGCCGTACCCGCGTGCAGGTAGAGCCGCGTGCCGATCCGGCTGAGCAGGTCCGGCTTGCCGTCACCGTTGAGGTCCCCCGGCGTCCTGAGCCAGTCCCGCGTGGGCCAGGCCCCGATCTTGGTGGATCTCGACCTGCTGGTGCGACCGTCACCGCAGTAGAGCCAGAGGTTGCCTGTCGTGGTCTGCGCGACCAGATCGGGGCGTCCATCACCGTTGAGGTCGCCCACACCCGCGATGGTGACGAAGTTGGCGTGCAGACCCATGTCGACGCCTGCGCGCAACGCGCCGGAGCTGGTGCCCCGGAAGAGCAGCAGCCGCGCCTTGGTGGTGCGCGCGACCACGTCCTGGTGTCCGTCGCCGTTCCAGTCCCCGGCGTTGGCCACCTGGCTGTACGTGCCGAAACCTCGGGCCAGCGTCTTGGGCGTGCCCAGCTTCCCTGAGCCGGTGGGATAGCGCACCAGGTCACCGTTGGCGCGCACGATCAGCAGGTCGGCTCGGGATCCAGCGCTGTAGGTCCGCGGGAAGGTGGCAAAGGCCTTTCTGGACAGGACCGACCTCGGCGGGTTCGGCGGGGTCGCAGCCGAACCGGAGGAGCCCAGGGTGAACAGCCGCGACCGCAACCCGAACTTCGACGCGAAGGTGGTGCCCTTGACGGTGACCGTCCTCTTGGTGCCGATGATCTTCATCGTGGTGACCCGGCCGCCCCACCGACCCGACCCGTCGCGGACCGTCACCTGTACCTTCGCCACCGCACCCGCCGCCGGCCACGCCTTGGCGATGCTGCCGGCAGAGATCTTCTTCGTCCAGGCTTGCGACCGGATGACTCCGTCGTACGGGTCGAGCCTGGGGGCGAGGTAGGGGTAGTCGCCCTGGGCCGAGGCGCCACCGTTGGAGGAGGCGAAGTTGGTCAGCACGATGGCCGACCTGTAGCTCAGGATGGTGCGCGAGGTCGCCTTCACCGCCGCGTTGCCGTTGGCCGTCTCGTAGACGGTCCGTCGGCTCCCCGACGTGGAAGCAAGCCCGCGGTAGACCTGGCAGCTGGTGGAGTCGCACACGTCATAGCCACGGGCTCGCGACGACGCCTGCAGCCTGGCGCCGTAGCTACGGGCAGCCACCGCCTGCGAGCGCACCGCGTCAGCGAGCCACGACGCCGGCATCTCGGCGGGGACGACGCTCTTGACGTAGTCCTCCATCGCGAGCCGGTTGACGGTCCGGCCGCCACTTCCCCGCTTGACCAGCGAGACCGTCCCCCGGAGCTGGCGCCGAGCGCCGCCGGGCACCCAGACCGTGACGACCTCGGCCGAGTCGCTGAACGCCCAGGTCGTGGTGGACAGCGCCGTCTTCTGGGTGACCCAGGAGCCGGCGACGTTCCGGTAGCTCAGCGCGTAGCCACTGCCTGAGCGCTTCACCCGCCACGCCGTGTAGGTCGAGCCGCTGGGCAGCGCGTAGCTGTGGTCGCTGCTGTCACTCAGCCGGAGCCCCGCTGCGGGCATCACGCGAAGATCGTCGTCGGAGTCGGCGGTGATCCACACCTTGATCGTTGCCTTGGTGCTCTGCAGCGTCCGCGTGGTGCCCGGGTAGTAGAAGGCCAGGATCTGCTTCCAGGTCAGGCCCTTCTTGGCCGCGCCGTAGGCGCCGTACTGTGACATCCCCCAGCCATGGCCGTACCCGGCACCGTGCAGGGTGAAGGTCTGGCCCTTGGCGGCCACCACCGGGTCGGCGCGGGCCGGCAGTACGGTGACCGAGGCGAACCCGGTAAGGGCGAGAGCTGTCCCCAGGCTGATCAGACGCTGCCCCGAACGGCGCCTGCGGCTGAGGTCATGGGTTGTCTGGAGCATGACCATCCATTCGTAGGCTGGTCACAGTCTCAGTCATGTCCAGACGACACGCCAGTGAAAACACGAAAGTGTTGTTGATCGTGTGACTGGCGTGACGCGGGAGCGGGTCACGCAGCCCGACGACGTCAACCCAACGTGACCTCACTGCCCTTGTCGGCAGACGCGTAACAGGCGTCCACGACGAGGGCTCGGGTGAGCGCCTCCTTGCCGCGGAAACGGCTGAAGTCGCCACTGCGTACCTCGGCGATGAAGTCGAGCACGCACTCGGTGTGACCGCCGCTCGGCCCGATCGCCGGCGACAGCTCGGCCGGGATGCCCTGGACCTCGGTCCACACCCTGAGGCGGTGGTAGGTGCTGCTCGGGTCGCCGCCCCACTCGATGCTGGCGCCGCCCTCGGAGCCGTAGAGGGTCACGTAGCACTGGTCGTGCGGGATCCACTGGGCCCAGCTCGACTCGAGTAGGAGGGTGCCGCCGCCCTCGAGCCGCAGAAACGCAGTGGACAGGTCCTCCACGTCGAACGCGGCGTCGGTGACTCCGGTCTTGCCCGACGGCCCGTAGGGCGAGGCGCCGCGGCCCCGGGGTCCGAACTCGGCGTACGTCGCGGCGGTCGCGGCGCGGACTGACGGCTCCCCCAGCAGGTGCAGCGCCATGTCGAGCATGTGCACGCCGATATCCATCAGCGGACCCCCGCCGGCCGTCGCCGACCGGGTGAACCAGCTCCCCAGTCCCGGGATGCCCTGGCGGCGGAGCCAGCCGGCCTTGGCGTAGTAGATGGTGCCCAGCACGCCGGCGTCGATGACCGACTTGAGCGCCTGGACGTCGCCGCGGCGGCGGTGGTTGAACGACACCTCGAGGACGCGGTCGTTGTCCTCGGCGGCCCGCACCATGGCCTGGCCGACGTCGGCGTTCTCGGCCATCGGCTTCTCGGAGAGCACATGGATGCCTGCGTTCAGCGCCGCGATGGCGATGGGTCCGTGCAGGGCGGTCGGCGTCGCGATGCTGAGGATGTCGAGCTCGGCCTCGTTGACGAGGTCATGCCAGTCGGAGTAGCGGTGCGCCACTGTGTACTGGTCACCGAGCAACGCGAGCTGGTCGGACTCCATCCCGGCCAGCGCCACCAGCTCGACGCCGTTGGTCTTGTCGTAGGCGGCCATGTGCTGGCGCCCGGCCCAGCCGAGACCGATGACGCCGGCGCGCAGGACAGTGGCGCTCATCGAGCGGCTCCCGTACGCAGCGACCCGTTGAAGAACGGCGCCGGCTCGTTGTCGACCTGCGGCGGGAGGAAGTCCGTGGCCCCGATCGGCGCTGCCCACTGCACGCCGTTGGCCAGCACGCGCTTGATGTCGGGGTGATGGTAGACGGGGTAGTCCTGGTCACCCGGCGAGAAGTAGAACACCTTGCCCTTGCCGCGCCGCCAACAGCAGCCGGAACGGAACACCTCGCCGCCGGTGAACGTGGACAGGAACACCAGCTCGTCCGGCTCGGGGATGTCGAAGAACTCTCCGTACATCTCCTGCTCGTCGATCACGATCGGCTGCGGCACCCCCTGGCTGATCGGGTGCGATGGGGAGACGTTCCACACCAGCTCGGTGTCTCGGGAGTTGCGCCAGGCCAGCGAGCAGGTGGTGCCCATCAGGCGGCGGAAGATCTTGGAGAAGTGGGCCGAGTGGAGCACCAGGATGCCCATCCCACCGAGGACCCGTTGGTGCACCCGGTCGACCACGGCGTCGTCCACGCCGGCGTGGGTGGCGTGGCCCCACCAGGTGAGGACGTCGGTGTTGTCGAGCACGTCGGCGGTCAACCCGTGTTCTGGCTGGTCCTGGGTGGCGGTGCGCACCTGAACCGCGTCACCCAACACCTCCGTCAGTCCGGCGGCGATCGCGCCGTGCATTCCCTCCGGATAACGCTCGGCCATGGCCTCGCGGTCCCGCTCGTGGTTTTCGTGGTGGTTTTCGCCCCATACGGTGACGCGGATCGGTGAGCTCACGAGGATTCAGTCTGCCTTGTCGGCCCGGGCGCCGGGGGGCGGGGGCGGCATGATGGGTCACATGGATTCTCCGGCCTCCTCGCTTCAACGGATGAAACTACGGGCGTTCGACGTGAGCGAGCGGACGGCGCGCGCCGGCCGGAAGTCGGCCCGGCAACGGGTGGACCGGTGGAGGTCCCGGATCTTCTTCATCACTCAGTGCGCCATCACGGCCGGGGTCGCCTGGTGGCTGGCCGTGCACGTGCTCGGCCACCCGATGCCGTTCTTCGCCCCGGTCGCCTCGATCATCTGCCTCGGCTTCACCTTCGGCCAGCGGCTGCGCCGAGGCATCGAGGTCTCCATCGGGGTGGCGCTCGGAATCTTCATCGGGGACCTGTTCGTCACCTTCTTCGGCTCCGGGTGGTGGCAGATCGTGGTCGTGGTGGTGCTGGCCATGTCGGTGGCCACGCTGTTGGGCGCCGGACAGCTGTTGATCATCCAGTCCGGTGTCCAGTCGGCCATCATCATCGGTCTCTCAGCCACGCCCGGTCAGGGGCTGAACCGCTGGCTGGATGCCGTGGTCGGCTGCGCGATCGCCCTGCTTGCGGCGACCATCGTACCGTTGTCCCCGCTCCGGAAGCCGCGGGTGCTCGCCGCTGAGGTCCTGCAAGGAATGGCCGCCACGCTGGAGGCGGCGCAGGAGGCTCTGCGCCAGGACGACAGCGACGCGGCGGACGCGGTGCTGGAGCAGGCTCGGTCCGGGGAGACCAAGCTGACGTCTCTGGACGATGCGGCTGCCGAAGGGATGGCGGTGGTCCGCTTCTCCCCCTTCCGCCGCCGGCACCTTCCTGCGGTCCAGGCCTATTCAGAGCTGTACGAGCCGTTGGACCGCGCCAACCGCAACCTGCGGGTGCTGTCTCGGCGCTGTGCGGTCGCACTCTGGCGGCACGAGGAGGTGCCGCACACCTACCTCGTGCTGATGGCGTCGTTGGCGGACATCCTCCGGTTCATGGCCTCGGAGCTGTTCGACCGGCACCTGCCGCTAGCCGCCCGGGACCGGTTGGTCGCCCTGTCCGTGGACAGCTCGCACGTGAGGCTGCTGGACTCGATGTCGGCGGTGGTGATCCTGGCCCAGCTCCGGTCGATGCTCACCGACCTGATGCAGCTGACCGGGATGAGCTACGCCGAGGCCCGCGAGGCGATGCCGGACATGGACTAGGATTCCGGCGCGAACATCGCTGGGGCGGTCTGCAGGATTGGTCGAGGTAGCGGTTTCGCCGTCGATACGGGTCGATTTGGTATCGGCGGAGAGGTCCCTGTAACGTTGTGTTCACCGGCGCGGGGTGGAGCAGCTCGGTAGCTCGCTGGGCTCATAACCCAGAGGTCACAGGTTCAAATCCTGTCCCCGCTACACGTGGAACGGCCCGCACAGGTGACTGTGCGGGCCGTTCTGGTTCGCCATCAGGTGTAGGTCGTCGCAGACGAGCCAGGTGCTGGCCGGCTGGTCGGGCGTGGTTGGTCCTTCCACGGTCAGGCGGGGGTCGATCACGACCCAAGCTGGACTTCGCGATCGTCTCGTCATCTCCGGCTGCACTCGCTCTACAGGTGCTTTCTACTCACGTAGTTGTCCTGTTGAGGTATCGGAACCCCCTGGCCGAGCAGAGGCGTTGACCGGTAATTGGCGTTGTAGCCAACATAGGCAACGTCATTGCGGGCGAATACTTCAATGTAGTCTCCGATGAAGGAGCCACCGAGCAACGGGTCTGCCTCGGTTTCATTGGAGGTGCGGGTGATCCGCTGAAGCCGCGTGGTGCGGCCAGTCAGCGCGTTGACGGTGGCGAGCTCGACATCCTGCCGATTGTGGAAGATGGCATCGTAGCGGTTCGTGTACCAAGCCACGGCCAGCGATTTACCGCCTGGGTTAGCCGAGATGGTGGGGAAGTAGTTGTCCCCACCCGCCGACAGTACGCTACGTCGCCAGGTGCGGCCCAGGTCGTCGGACCAGGTCAGATTGATTCGTGGCTCCTCACATACTGCGTCGAGAGCGCGTACCCGGCAGCTGTCCCAGGTGACGAAGGCCCGTGGCTTCCCGTTGACCATCTTCACCTCGTTCTTGGGGACAGTGGCCACTCTGAAGTCGTTGGCGTGCAAGGGCGACAGGTCCTTGGGTTCGAAGGCCACCTCGCGCGCAGGACCAAAGTGTGTGCTTCCGGGTTCGGCTACCCGCATCCAGAACCGCTGGTTGGATGGTGGCTGACCCTTGTTCGCCAAGAAGTTGTCTTCCTCCCAGGTGACGTAGGTCCGTCCGTCTGGACCAACCGTCACGTCGCTGAACTGGAGACTATTTTGCTGACCACTGACCAGAATGGGTTGGGTGCAGTGAGTCAGATCGGCTTGGCAGCGCACGGCCTTGATCTGGTTGGTGAAGGTGACCGGTTCGCCGAAGCAGTCGTCGGAGTTGCACTGATAGTCCGTGAAGGTAACCCAGACAACCTCCCCGGCGGACCCGCTCCTGCCGACCGCCATCCATTCCTTATCGGCGAAGTGTCTAGCCGGTACCGTGGCAACTGCTGTACGCACGGGCCAACAGTCTGGGTGCACCAGGCCACCGCTGTCGGTGCCCTGGCTGCAGCTAGCGAGCTTGGAAGGCGTGCTGCGGTACACACCAACCCCGCTCGGAGCGTTTTCCATTTTTCGGGATCATAGTTGAGGCTCGCCGCGTAGAGGGAACAGTTTCTTCCCGACGCATTCACTGGATCGCCGCCGGACGGTGTGGCCTTCCCGGCGATGGTCACTGGCGGAAGGAGGCCCTCGTTGCTGACCGTCCGCCCGTGGTCCTTGGAGAAGTACCAGCCTGTTGTATTGCCGTTGGGATCGAGGAGCCCGCGATAGTCGTTCGTCCCTTCGAGCACAGATGTGCCGCACGCAGTGATCGACTCCTCGTTTTGGGGAAAACCGACCGAGTCTCTGTTGAAGACGCTGGTGCCCTTACGCACAGGGAAAGCCGATTTCGCCCGCGACTGACTCTGTCGAGCGACCTTCAGGGCCCCCAGCGAGTCCTTTTGGTTTCCAGACGGTATCCGGTCCGGATGAGCGAGCCAGTACCGGAGGGCAACCACGCTCGAGACTCCGGTCATGGTGGCAGGGCCGGGCGGCTTCTTCGACCCAACGCTCGAGGTGGGCACGGAAAGTACGGCCACCACCAAGACGCCAACCATCAGCAGTCTTCCAAGACGTGCGGTCATCGCTCGTCTGGTCATCAAAGCCCCCCAACCTTTACTGCCGACGCTGTCCCCGAAACCGAGTCTTTCTCAGATCCGGCCGTGGACACCCTTGACCACCAGTCCTACTCCCGCGTTGTCAGCGTTGTCCAGGCTTTCGGTCCTACAGCTGTGGCCGCCCAGGCAGCTTCGCTTCGACTGTCCGCCAGGAGTGATTCACTGTGCTCATGTGCGTCGACCGCCTCTTTTCGGTGTTGATCTGCCTCGGCCGGTCGCGTTGCCTCGGGCCCAGCGACCTCCCGATGCAGGACCGGTCAGCCGATGGAGCATCCCCGAGCGAGTGGAGATGACCGGCTCAGGCATGAGTCCAGCCGAGGTCTACCGAGTGCTCGACGCGCTGGAGTCGGTGGGCTGCCGGACGTGGATCGGGGGCGGCTGGGGCGTCGACGCCCTGGTCGGACGGCAGACCCGCACGCACCGCGACCTTGACCTGGCCTTCGACGCCACCCACGAAGAAGCCGCGGTTGCCGCCCTCCAGTCCCTCGGCTATGTTCTCGAGACTGACTGGCGGCCCGTGAGGTACGAGTTCGCCGCCGCTGGCGACCGATGGGTCGACCTGCACCCCCTGGCGTTGGACGCGGAGGGCAACGGCATCCAGGCCGGCGTCGACGGTCAGTCGTTCGTCTACCCTGCGTCGTGTTTCGTGACCGGACACATCGATCACCGCCTAGTGCCGTGCCTCTCGGTGGACCAGCAGCTGACGTTCCACAGCGGCTACCCACATCGCGACATCGACCTTGCCGACATCGCCCTGCTCAAGGTCCTGGCGGAGCAGGCCTGACACCCTGCATCACGGGCTCAGGTGCGCGCGGTGATCATCTGGCGCTGATCGTCCGACGCCCTACCTGATGGAGCCGTCGCCAAGTGGGAAACCCTCCCCACGACAACCGACAGCAGGACGGCAACAGCGATAGCGATGAGAGCCCCCCACAACGGGTTGGCGAACAGGCTTCCGCCGACAGAGCCGATCGTGGCATAGACGGCCGCCCACAGGGCACAGGC
>JBBRYD010000044.1:0-27643 GCA_038238065.1 Propionibacteriales bacterium
AGGTGCGTGTACGTGCGTCACCGATGGTTTCGGCGATGGTGGGGTCTGGAAGGAAAAGGTCGACGAGTCCCGATAGGGTCACCGACCCAAAGTACAGGGTGTTCCAGGCTGACCGAACCTGACGATCAGGTGCCGACTCGGGTCCCTGGTGCGGCAAGGTCACCACTCGTTGGGGTGGTCGGGTCCGCCCGGGACAATTCCTTCGACGAGTGGTCGATCTACCGCGGGCTCACGAGTTGAATGCGCCCTGCGTCTTCTCCAGGCCGACTTGGACGAGGGACTCGACAGCGTCGGCCGCCCGGCTCACCTCGATGGCCAGCTCCGTCCGTTGGCTGGCGTGGAAGTTGCTGAGCACGAAGTCGGCCGGATCCTGCCGGCCCGGGGGTCGGCCGACCCCGACGCGGACGCGGTAGAAGTCGCCGGTGCCCAGGGACTTCCGGATCGAGCGAAGACCGTTGTGACCGTTGTCACCGCCACCGAACTTGATGCGGAGCTGTCCGGGGTCGATGTCCAGCTCGTCGTGAATCACGACCAGACGGTCCGGGTCGACCTTGTGGTAGGCCAACAGCTTGGTCACCGGGCCACCGCTCTCGTTCATGAAGGTCCGCGACTTGACCAGCACCAGCTTCGCGGCGTCGGTGCCTGGCGGTCCGAGCCGTCCCTCGGCGACCGTCGCTCGCATGCCGCGGGGGGCGGAGAACGTCGCCCCGATCCGGTCCGCGACCTCCTCGACGACGAGATAGCCCACGTTGTGCCGGTGAGATGCGTAGGTCGGGCCCGGATTACCGAGCCCGACCACGAGCCACAGGTTCATGCTGGCTGACCGCTGACCGGTTGAGGGCTACGCGTTGTCTTCCTCGGCCGGAGCGTCCTCACCCTCAGCAGCCGCAGCAGCTTCGGTGCTCTCGTCCAGGGTCGGCTCGATGCCGAGCTCGGCCTCAGCCTCGGCGAGCTCCGCCTCAGCCTGCTCCTCGGTCTGTGCGCCGGTGACGTTGAGGATCAGGACCTCCGGGTCCACGGCGAGGGTGGAGCCCTCGGGCAGTCTGAGGTCGCTGGCGTGGAACTGCGTCCCGGCCTTCAGTCCCTCGATGGAGATAATGATCTGGGTCGGGATGTGCGTCGCCTCGGCCTCGATGGCGATCGAGTTGTGGTCGACCACCACGAGCGTCTCGGGGGCGGCCTCTCCCTCGATGGTCAGCGGTACCTCGACGGTGACCCGCTCGCCGCTGCGGACGATGACCAGGTCGACGTGCTCGATGGTGTGCTTGAGCGGGTCACGCTGGACCTGCTTGGGCAGCGCCAGCTGGAGGCTGCCGTCGACGTCGATCGACAGCAGGGCGTTGGCGGTGCGCAGGGCGAGCAGGGTCTCGTGACCCGGCAACGTGATGTGGATGGGATCGGTACCGTGGCCGTACAGGACGGCGGGAATCTTGCTGGCGCGCCGGATCCGGCGGGCAGCGCCCTTGCCGAACTCGGAACGCAATTCGGCGGTGAGCTTAACCTCGGGCACGAAACGAACTCCTCAAAATCTTATGCATGATGGTGGTCAATGCTCAGCGAGGATTCGTGCGTCACACATCCTGTGCAGACGTCCGACCCAGTCGATCACGGTCAGATGCGACCCTCGCCGAGGCAACTGAGCAAGCCTATCCCAGAAGCCCGTTGGGTCGCCAATCCACGGCTTCCGCCGAGTGGGCAGCAATCCGGCCGTTCTTGCGGCGCGTCCTGCATTCGTGTCGCAGGATTAGCGCCCAGTCGGCGAAAAGAGCCCCCATGACGCGTTAGCTCTGGCCACCGAACAGGCTCGTGACGGATCCATCTTCGAAGACCTCGTGGATCGCCCTGGAGATGAGCGGCGCGATGGAGAGGACAGTGAGCCCGGCGAAGCGGCGCTCGTCGGGGATGGGGAGGGTGTTGGTGACGATGACGTCCATGATCGGGCTGGCGGTGAGCCGTTCCACGGCGGGGCCGGAGAGCACCGGGTGAGTGGCGGCCGCCATCACGGACTTGGCGCCGCGCGCCATCAGCGCTTCCGCCGCCTGCACGATGGTGCCGCCGGTGTCGATCATGTCGTCGACCAGCAGGCAGACGCGACCCGAGACGTCACCGACCACCTCGTGCACGACCACCGTGTTGGCCACGTTGTGGTCGCGACGCTTGTGGATGATGGCCAGCGGCACGTTGAGCCGGTCGCTCCACATGTCGGCCAGCCGGACCCGCCCGGCATCGGGCGAGACCACGGTCATCTCCGAGGTGTCGTAGGTCTGTTCGATGTACTCCGACAGCACCGGCAGCGCCCACAGGTGATCCACCGGACCGTCGAAGAAGCCCTGGATCTGGGCCGCGTGCAGGTCGACCGACATCAGCCGGTTGGCGCCCGCGGTCTTGAACAAGTCAGCGATCAGCCTGGCCGAGATCGGTTCCCGCCCGGCGTGCTTCTTGTCCTGCCGGGCGTACGGATAGAAGGGCGCGACCACGGTGATCCGCTTGGCGGAGGCCCGCTTGAGCGCGTCGACCATGATCAGCTGCTCCATCACCCACTCGTTCACCGGCGCGGCGTGGCTCTGCAGCACGAACGCGTCGCTCCCCCGGACCGACTCCTCGAAGCGGACGTAGGTCTCGGAGTTGGCGTAGTTGAGGGCCTTCGTCGGCACCAGATCTACGCCCATCAGCTCGGCCACCTCACCGGCCAGCTCCGGGTAGGCGCGTCCCGAGAAGAGCATCAGGTGCTTGACGTTGGCTTTCTTGACACCGCTCACGGCTGGGGCTCCTCGGGAACTGCGTTCTGGCGTTGCTCGGCGGCCTCGGCCGCGAGGGCGGTCTTGGAGCCGGCACGTTTGCGGGCCACCCAGCCGGTGATGTTGCGCTGCTGGCCGCGGGCCACGGCGAGCTGTCCGGCGGCGACGTCGCCGGTGATCGACGATCCGGCGGCCACGTAGGCGCCGTCGGCGATGTGGACCGGAGCGATCAGCACCGAATTGCTGCCCACGAAGCTCGCGCGACCCACCTCGGTGGTGTTCTTGGTCACTCCGTCGTAGTTGGCGATGATCGTCCCGGCCCCGATGTTGGCGCTGTCGCCGATCACCGCGTCGCCGGCGTACGTCAGGTGCGGCACCTTGGCGCCCACACCGATCTGGGCGTTCTTGGTCTCCACGAAGGTGCCGATCTTGCCGCCGGCGCCCAGCACGGTGCCCGGTCGGAGGTAGGCGAACGGGCCGACGCTGGCGTCCGGACCGATCACGCTCAGCGAGCCCTGGGTCCGCGTCACGGTGGCCCGCTCGTCGACCTCTACGTCGATCAGGGTCGTGTCCGGCCCGATGACCGCCCCGGTCTTGACCGACGTCGCGCCCTCCAGCGAGGTGCCGGGCAACAGGGTGACGTCGGGGGCGAGATCGACCGACGCGTGCACCCAGGTGGTCGCGGGGTCGACCACGGTGACGCCGGCCCGCATCCACCTCTGCAGGATCCGACGGTTCATCTCGACCCCCAGCCGGGCGAGCTGGACGCGGTCGTTGACCCCCTCGGTCTGCCACAGGTCGTCGATCAGGTGGGCACTGACCGTCTGGCCCAGCCCCCGGGCGATGCCGATCACGTCGGTCAGCATCAGCTCGCGTTGGGCGTTGTCGGCGGTGATCTCGCTCAGCCCGTCCCGCAGGGTGGCCGCGTCGAAGACGTAGATGCCGGAGTTGATCTCGTCGATGGCCAGCTGGTGCAGGGCGGCATCCTTGTGCTCCACGATGGCGCTGACCAGGCCGTCGGCATCCCGGACGATACGCCCGTAGCCGGTCGGGTCGGGCACTCGCGCCGTCAGCACCGTCGCCGAGGCCAGCTGGGTGCGGTGCTCGGCGATCAGGTCGGACAGTGTCTCGCCGGTCAGCATCGGGACGTCGGCCACGGTGACCAGCACCTCACCGTGCAGGTCGGGGAGCTGGGCCAACGCGCACTGCGCCGCGTAGCCCGACCCGTACGCCTCGTCTCCTTGCACCACCACGGTGACGTGCGGGGCGATCTCGGCGAGGTGCGCCTCCACCTGATCGCGCGCATGGCCCACGACCACCACCACGTGCTCGGGCTCCACAGCCGTGGCGGCGGCGATGACGTAGCTCAGCAGTGAGTGGCCGGCCACCTCGTGCAGCAGCTTAGATCGGCTGGACTTCATCCGGGTTCCGCCGCCGGCCGCGAGAACCACGACGGCAGCTACCGGATCAGCCGGCGTCTGGGGTGCTGGGGGGGCGGGCAAGAGCAGACTCCTTGTACGTGCGTGGCGGGTCATCCGCTCCCCGGGTAGGAGTCGAACCTACGTCGCTAATCCTGATTCAAAGTCAGGCGGGCCCTGCCGACAGACCAACCGGGGAATGCGTGCAGAGCCGACGGCCTCGACGACGCACGCTGGACGACCAGGCTCTTCCACCGACGGCGGCCGAGCCGATCGGCCAGTGACCAGAGTACGCATGAGCAGGCTGGGCCGCACCCCGCTCATCGGTCGGCAACTTGTTCACCTACGGTGCCGTAACCTACGCTGTCGTAGGTACAGGTCAGCCGAAGGCACCAGACTGATGGGAAACTCATGACACAGACCCAGCTCGCGCCAAACACCGCGCCCGCTGCGCCCGCCGAGCAGGAAGAACGCTTCGGCCGCGGCGCCCAGATCGCGCTCGGCGCCTTCATCGTGGTCCCCTTCGTGGCTCTGCTGATCGCGATCCCGGCGGCTTGGGGCGGCTGGCTCAGCTGGCGCGACGCCGTCATCTTCATCGTGTTCTACCTGACCTCGGGCATGGGTATCACCGTCGGCTTCCATCGCTACTTCACCCACAAGTCGTTCAAGCCGAACCGCGGGCTCAAGATCGCACTGGCCATCGCCGGCAGCCTGGCCATCCAGGGCGGGGTCATCCGCTGGGTCGCCGACCACCGCAAGCACCACAAGTTCTCCGACCGCGACGGCGACCCGCACTCCCCGTGGCGCTACGGCACGGACGTGAAGGCCCTGACCAAAGGCCTGTTCTACGCGCACATGATCTGGATGTTCAACCCGGAGCAGACGCCCAAGCGGCAGTATGCACCGGACTTGATGAAGGACCCGGACCTGGTCAAGATCGAGAAGGCCTTCCCTGCCCTGCTGGCGACGTCGCTGCTCCTGCCCGCCCTGATCGGCGGCCTCTGGTCGATGAGCTTCTCAGGTGCAGCCACCGCCTTCTTCTGGGGGTCGCTGGTGCGCGTCGGTCTGCTCCACCACGTCACCTGGTCGATCAACTCGATCTGCCACGCCGTCGGTCAGCGGCCGTTCAAGAGCCGCGACAAGTCCGGCAACGTCTGGTGGCTGGCCGTGCTGAGCCACGGTGAGAGCTGGCACAACCTCCACCACGCCGACCCCACCTGTGCCCGCCACGGCGTGCTGAAGGGCCAGGTCGACACCTCGGCCCGGATGATCTGGTTCTTCGAGAAGCTGGGCTGGGCGAAGGACGTGCGTTGGCCGGTGCCTGAGCGGGTGGAAGCTCGCCGGGTGGCCAATACTCTTGGCTGACCAGCAGACCCCAGCCGAAGCCGCACCTCTCGGCCCGGGCGACAAACAGACCCGCGAGCCGAGCCGGGCCCGTCGTGCCGGTCGGGTACGGATGACCAGTGTCGAACGCCGCGAGCAGCTGATCACCGTCTCTCGATCGCTGTTCGCCAGCCGCGGGTTCGAAGGCACCTCGGTGGAGGAGATCGCGGCCAAGGCCCAGGTCAGCAAACCCGTGGTGTACGAGCACTTCGGCGGCAAAGAGGGCCTGTACGCGGTGGTGGTGGACCGGGAGGTCCGGACGCTGCTGGACGGGATCCGTGGTTCGCTGACGTCGGGTCGGCAGCGGGAGCTGATCGAGCAGGCCGCGCTCGCCCTGCTGGACTACATCGACACCAATACCGACGGTTTCCGCATCCTCGCCCGCGACTCCCCGGTGGCCAGCACCAGTGGGTCGTTCGCCACCATCCTGAGCGACATCGCCGTCCAGGTCGAGGGGATCCTGAGCGACGAGTTCAAGCGGCGCGGCCTCGACCCGAAGACCGCGCCCATGTATGCCCAGATGCTGGTCGGCATGGTCGCTCTGACGGGTCAGTGGTGGCTGGACGCACGGAGACGCAAGAAGTTCGAGGTGGCCGCACATCTGGTCAACCTGGCCTGGAACGGGCTGAGCAACCTCGAGGCCAAGCCCAGACTCCTGACCGTGCCGAAGAAGAAGTAGATGACCCTCACTACCGCGCAGGTCACCACGACCCCGCTGCACAGCCGGACCGCTGCCGCCGCCGTCACCACCCTGTTCGCCGTCAACGGCCTGCTGCTCGGTGGGTACGGCGGGTCGCTGCCCTCGCTGCGGGACCGGCTGGGACTGGACGCCACCCAGATCGCCGTGCTGCTCTTCGTCGGTGGCTTGGCCGGCATCATCTCCATGCAGATCGGCGGCCGGCTGGCCGACGCCATCGGCGCCCGACGGGTGACCCTGATCGCGCTGCCGATACTCATTCTCGCCGCGGTGACCATCGGCCTGGCGGCCATCTATCCGGTGGCTGTCCTGGGAGCTGCGCTGATCGGCTTCGGCAACGGCGCGATGGACGTGTCCATGAACGCGATCGGCGTGCAGATCGAGAGTGCCCGCCGCAGACCCATCATGAGCTTCTTCCACGCCTTCTTCTCCCTGGGCAACTTCGCGGGCGCAGGCGCCGTCGTCGTGCTGGCCACGCTCGCCGGCATCGACGGGGCCCGCATCGTGCTACCGCTGATGCTGACGCTGTCCGGCGTGGCGGTGGTCGTGTTGGCCGTTCTGTACCGGATCACTCCGACCGCCGCGGTCGTGGAGCACACCGTCGACGGACAGCGCGTCAAGATCCCTCGGGTGGCCTACGTCTTGGGAGTGATGGCGCTGGCTTTCGGGTTGTCCGAGGGCACCGCGGTCGACTGGTCGTCGCTGCACGTCACCGACGTCGCCGGGGTCTCGCCGACCGTCGGGGCGCTGGGTCTGGTAGCGGTCTCCGGCTTCATGGTGGTCATCCGACTGCTCGGCGACCGCCTGGTGACCCGCTTCGGCCGTCGCGTCGTGGTCCGCTACGGCGGCAGCTGCGCCGCCCTGGGCTACATCATGGTGACCCTGGTCAGCGGCCTGCCGCTGTTGATCGCCGGCTGGGCGTTGGTGGGCTTCGGGGTCGGCATGATCGCCCCGCAGGTCTACGCCGTGGCCGGACACCTGGGCGGTGGTCGGGTTCTGGCCGTCGTCGTGACCTTCGGCTACGCATCCTTCCTGATCGGCCCGGGAATCGTCGGCTTCCTGGTCACCCACCTCGGCATCCATCACGCGATGGCGGTACCGGCCGTGCTGTGCACCGCCATCATCGGACTGGCCGCCACCATGCCGAAGAACGACGCCGACCTGCACGGCTGACCGGTCGTGCCGGACGTATCGGCGCCGCGGACGCGGTCCTCTCGACATCAAGAGTCTTGACGTTACAATTCCGCTGTGGCCGAGCGGAGCGAGCGTGACGAGGTGGACAGCCTCGTGGCCGCCTGGCAGCGGGAACGACCGGACCTCGATGTCGCACCCATGCAGGTGCTGTCACGGGTGTCACGACTGGCCCGTCACCTGGACCGACAGCGCGGTACCGCCTTTTCGGCCATCGGTCTGGAGACCTGGGAGTTCGACGTGCTGGCGGCCCTGCGCCGGGCCGGGTCGCCGTATCAGCTCTCGCCGGGACAGCTGCTGCGCGAGACCATGGTCACCTCCGGCACGATGACGAACCGGGTCGACCGGCTGACGGCTCGAGGCCTCGTCGCCCGCGAGGACCGTCCGGGCGACCGACGTCGGGTGCTGGTCCGGCTCACCGCTGACGGCCGGACGACCGTTGACGCTGCGCTGTCGGATCTCCTGCGGGCCGAGGAGCAGATCCTGACCGGTCTCTCGGGAGCGCAGCAGGCAGAGCTGGCGACGTCGCTCCGCCGGCTGCTGCTGCGCTACGACGGCGACCAGCACGAACCGGATCCGAGCAACTAGCGCGCTGGGCCCCCACTGAGTCCAGCAGCCCTGACCTCGAACGCCAGCAAGGCGACACAGATGAGTCCAGCGACGAGCTCTGGCGCCGGGGTCAGGGTCGCAGCCAGGACCAGCACCACGGCCACCCCGAAGGGCAGCGCGGTCGCGACCCGCGGCTTCTGCTGACGCAACAACAGGAACCAGATAGCCGCCAGCAGCAGGGCGGTCGGCACGGTCACCATGGCCGCCGACGCCAGCGACGACGCGTGTCCCTCGTGCGTCCAGTAGTCCACCCGGACGGCCAGCCCCGCGCCGAGGGCCGCACCGGAGGCGAAGATCACGTAGTGGCCGAATCCGAAGATCCACTCCTGCCAGGTGTATCCACCGTGTACCTGGGCGAGCATGTCGCCGGTGTCGCGGGCAAAATACAGCCACCACAGGCTGAACACGACCAGGATCCCCCCGATCACGACGGAGCCGACGTCCACGGTCAGGTGCGAGCCCGCGAGCGACTGCTGGATGGCCACGGTCGCCGACAGAATGGTCTCGCCCAGGACGATGATGAAGAAGAGGCCGTAGCGCTCGGCGATGTGGTGCGGGTGCCAGGGCGTCTGGTTGGGCCGTTCGGCGATGATCGGGACCAACACCTCGCAGACGACGAGCGCCAGGAACACTGGCGTCTTCACCCCGTCCGGCACCAGCAGGATGGCGATCCACAACAGCTGCACCCACGTGATGCCTGCGGCGTAGCGACGGCAGGTCTGCCGGCGCTCGGCGTCGCTGCGCGCTGCTCTCAGCCACTGGAAGACCAGTGCCACCCGCATGATGACGTAGCCGACCACGCTCAGTCCGAACTCGCCCTCGAACATGCTCGCGATCCCCGCGGCGTACACCAGCGAACCCAGGATCTGCAGGATGGTGATCAGTCGGTAGGGCACGTCGTCGTTGTCGTAGGCCGAGCCGAACCAGGTGAAGTTGAGCCAGGCCCAGAAGATGCCGAAGAACGACAGGGCGAACGCGACCAGCCCGTGGGTCGGGGAGCCCTCGGAGACCTCGTGGTGGAACAGCGAGGCCGACTGGGCGATGGCCACCACGAAACAGAGGTCGGTCAGCAGCTCCAGCGGGGAGGCGGTCCGATGTTCCTCGTGCGGGTCGCGTGGCGCAAGTCGACGCACGTAGGGGGACGTCGCAACGCTCATACGCGCAGGGTAGCGGCACCCGCCGACCAGACGGCTCAGCTGACGATGCGGGCGCCCGTGACGGGCCCGACCGTCCGCCGTACGGCACGGCAGACGCCGTCGGCGCTGAGAGCCACACTGAGATCCACCGCGGCCGGCTCGCCCGAGACGAGGAAGGCGCAGGTCGGACCGGAACCGGACACGATGGCGCCGAGCGCACCGTACTCGAGCCCGGCCCGGAGCACCTGCCGCAGCTGGGGCTGCAGGTCCAGCGCAGCCGGCTGCAGGTCGTTGCTCAGCGCCCGGCCCACCTGGAGCGGATCGCCAATGCGGAGGGCGTTCATCAACCTCTCCGGCACGGTCGGCGTCACCGGGGCGGGGCTCAGCACGTCGAACCGGCGGTAGACGGCGGGGGTCGACAAGCCGTGCCAGCCGAAGGCCAGCACCCAGTGGTAGCTGCCGGTGGTCAGCGCCGGTACAACCTCCTCGCCCCGGCCGCTCCCCACAGCCGTTCCGCCCAGCAACGCGAACGGGACGTCGCTGCCCAGCTCGGCAGCGAGGCGGCGCAGGGTGTCGCCGGTAAGGTCCAGATCCCAGAGCGCGGCGCAGGCCAGCAGCGCGGCCGCTCCGTTGGACGAGCCGCCCGCGAGACCACCGGCCACCGGGATGGCCTTCTTGATCGACAGCGAGACGCCGAGCGAGTCGTTGGGGCCGTGAGTGAGCGCGAGCAGTCGGGCTGCGCGCACGGCCAGGTTGCGATCGTCGGTGGGCACCAGCCCGGCGCCCTCTCCGGTCACGGTCACCTCGAACTCGTCGGGGCCGGCCCACTCGGCCACGACCTCGTCGTAGAGGGACACCGCCTGGTAGACCGTGGCCAGGGGATGAAAACCGTCTGGTCGCGGGGCTCCGACCTTCAGCGCCAGGTTGATCTTCGCCGGGACGCGGACGTGCACCGCTGTGGTGCTCGGTGGGAGAGGTGAAGCCACCCGTCGAGGCTATGCGCGCGACCCGGATCGCCTCGCAGCGCCCCAGACGGACGCCCGGGATGGGCTAGCGCGACGACGTGGCGTACAGCCGCTCGGCCACCCGGGCGAAGTCGGCCACCTCGAGCACCTCGCCCCGGGCCATCGGGTCGACTCCGGCGCCCGTCAGCACGTCGCTGGCCGCGGCCGACGAGCCGACCAGCCCGGACAACGCGGAGCGCAACATCTTGCGGCGTTGCGCGAAGGCGGCGTCGATCACGGTGAACACCTGCTCGCGGGTGGCCGTGGTCTGCGGCGCCGGGCGGCGGATGATCGACACCAGCCCGGACTCCACGTTGGGGACGGGCCAGAAGACCGTCGGCGGCACGCTACCCACCCGAGTGGTGTCGGCGTACCAGGCCATCTTGACCGACGGGATGCCGTAGATCTTCGATCCCGGCCGGGCGGCCAGCCGGTCCGCCACCTCGGCCTGCACCATCACGAGTCCGTGCGTCCAGGAGTCGAAGGTGGCCAAGAGGTGCAGGAGCACCGGCACCGACACGTTGTACGGCAGGTTGGCGACCAGCGCCGTGGGGGGCTGCGTCAGCTCGGTGATCCGCATCGCGTCCAGGGTGAGAACGGTCAACGCCGACGCCCGGTCCGGCATCCGGCTGGCCACCGTGACGGGCAGCGCACGCGCCATCAGCTCGTCGATCTCGACCGCGATCACCGCGTCGGCGACCGCCAGCAGCCCCAGGGTCAGGGAGCCGAGGCCGGGACCGACCTCGAGCACCACGTCGGCGGCAGTCACCCCCGACACGGCGACGATCCGGCGGACCGTGTTCGCGTCGGTGACGAAGTTCTGGCCGCGCTGCTTGGTCGGGCGCAGGTCCAGCCGCCCGACCAGCTCACGGATACCCTTGGAGTCCAGCAACCCGGAGCCTGTGGCCGCGCCCCCGGAGCCTGTCGAAGGGCCTTCGACAGGCTCAGGCGGCATCGAGACTCAGCCGATTCCCAGCTTGGCGGTGCAGCCGGGCCACGCGCCCCAGCCCTGGCCGGCCTGGACCTTCTTGGCGACGCGGATCTGCTCGTTGCGGCTGGCGTGGTTGGGCATCCCGCTGCCGCCGTAGGCGTGCCAGGTGCTCTTGGTGAACTGGAGCCCGCCGTAGAACCCGTTCCCGGTGTTGATGGACCAGTTGCCGCCGGACTCACACTTCGCGATCCGGTCCCACACGCCGCCCGAGGACACGCTCGGTGCGCTGGAGCGCGACGTCGAGGAGCTGGAGGACTTCGAGCGGCTGGAGGACTTCGAGGAGCTGGACGACTTCGACGTGCTGGAACTCGAGCGGGAGGCCTTGAAGAAGGTGGCCTGCTGCACCTTCTTCACGGTCACCTTGGTACCCACCAGGACGACCTTGGTGCGCGGTTTCTCGGTGACCTCGGAGTCGATCTTCTTCTTGCTCACCTGCTTGCCGTTGTGGCTGACGACTCGGTAGGTCAAGGTACGCTCGCCGGACTTGCCGGAGGTGTCGACCCTGGTGCTGCCTTTCTTGAGCGAGCTGGTCTTCTTGGAGACCGTGTTGTAGGAGATGTCCTCCTTCTTCGTGGTCTTCGTGACGTCCACCTTGGTGTAGGTGAACGCCGTGCCGTTGGTCAGCTTGGCGGTGGGCTTCACACTGAGCTCGTCGTCGGAGTCGACAGTGATCTTGGCGGCCTTCAGCACGTCGGCCACGGTCTGGCCGGTCGTCCTGAGCTGGACCTTTCTGCCGGCAGCGTCAACGGTCACGGTCTTCAGGGTGGCCACGTCGAGCGACAGACCCTGCCGTCCGATCGCGGAGCTGCGGCTGGTGGAGACTGCGGCACCGGCGGTGTTCACGCCCAGAGCGGCGAGCGCCTGGTCGACCCGGGTAGCGGTGGTCCAGAACGCCTTCTGCTGACCGTCGACCTTGACCTTCACCTGGCGGCCGTACTGGACCGCGATCCGGGTACCGTCGGTGACCTTGGCGCTGGCGGCCGGAGCCACCACGTCGTGCTCGGTGACGGTGATGCCCTGCTTCGCGAGGACGTCGCCCACCGTGGAGGACATCGTGCTGACCTCGGTGGTGGCACCGTCGACGGACAGCGTGACGTCCTTGTTCAATGCGGCGTAGCTGAAGGTTCCGCCGGCGATGGCCAGCGCAGTGGCACCGGCGGCGACGACTGGGATGATCTTGCGCACAACACTCCAAAATGTGGCCCAGGTCAAAACCGGTGGGCCCGATAGCTTCGGGGGTCCTCAAGACGGACCTCTTTGGTCACGAAATAGTAACGGTTATGGGCGACACGCGCCAATATGCGCTGGACAAACGCCTCAGTACCCCTAGGACTCCGCTCACCAGGACCCGCGATGCAGCCGCTGCTCCCGCTTCGGCCGGCCGGCTCCGGCGCGAGCCGACCGACCAGCGCCGGGCCTGGGATACCCCAGGCTGATCACCCCGACCGACAGCTCGTCGTCCGGGATGCCGAACGCGCGCCTGACTGCCGCTACCCGCTCGGGTGGCACCCCGAAGAAGCAGGCACCGAGCTCGTGGTCCACCACGGTCAGCAAGGCGGCCATGGCCGCCATGCCGGCGTCGACGAACCAGTACGGGGCCGACCAGCGGTCCAGGTCCCGGTCGGTCCAGCCCTTGTCGGCTTCGGCGTAGCGGTCGAGATAGGCCTCGGCATTGGTCCACACCAGCACCAGCGCGGGCGCCGTGCGCATGCCGCGCAGCCAACCGTCCGGGGGGCCAGGCCCGGCCGTCGCCTCCCAGTACGCGTCCACCTGCGCGCGCTCGGCCAGAACGACCAGGGAGACCCCCTGGCTGTGCCCCGCCGACGGCGCGCGCAGGGCGGCCGTGCACACCGCCTCCAGCGCGGTCGGCGGCACGGCGCGCTCAGCGTCGTAGACCCTGACCATGCGCCGCCGGCGGACCGTCTCGGAGAGCTCCACTCAGCGCCCCCAGGTTCCGCCGAAGGCGGCGTCGGCGTTGTCGTTCAACGCGTGGCAGACCTCGTCCAGGGCCGTGTCGAGCACCTCGGCCATCCGCCGGACGGTGTGCGGGATCAGATAGGAGCCGTTCGGCCGACCCCGGTACGGCATGGGCGTGAGGTACGGCGCGTCGGTCTCGATGAGGATCTTGTCCAGGGGGGTGATCCGGAGGGCGTTGCGCAGCGGTTCGGCGTTCTTGAAGGTCACCGTGCCGGCGAAGGACAGGTAGGCGCCCCGGTCCAGACAGGCCCGGGCGAACTCGGCGTCGCCGGAGAAGCAGTGCATCACGATCCGGTCCGGCAGCCCTTCGGCGTCGAGCACCTCGAGCACCGCGGCGTGCGCGTCCCGGTCGTGGATGACCAGCGTGCGGTTGTAGGTCTTGGCGAACGCGATGTGGGCGGCGAACGACTCGCGTTGGATGCGCTGACCGGCGGCGTCGGGCGTGCGGAAGAAGTCCAGTCCGGTCTCCCCCACGCCACGGACCCCGTCGGCCTGGGCCAGCCGCTCGATCTCGGCCAGGGCGGGGCCCAGGTGGTCGCCCAGCTCCGCGGCGTCGTTGGGGTGGAGGGCCACCGACGCCACCACGGAATCCCAGCGGTGCGCCGCGTCGACGGCCCACCGCGAGCCGGTGACGTCGCAGCCCACCTGCACGATCCGGGTGACCCCGACCGAGGCAGCCAGCTCGATGGCCGCCTCCGTGGACAGGTCGGTCTCCGCCTCGGCGACGTCGAGGTGGCAGTGGCTGTCCACCACCGGGGAAGGCAGCGGCTCGGGCGGTTCCGGACGTCCCCGGCGGTCAGCGCTCATCCGGTCAGCCTGGCAGGGGCCTGGCCAGCTGTGCCAGTCGGTCCCCGCCGACCACCCAGGGCTAACGTGCCGCCAGCACCGCCGCATACAGCGCGTTCTTGGCCAGCCCCAGGGCCCCGGCCACCTCGGCGACCGCTGGTTTGAGCTGCATCCCACTGGCCACGCGGCTCTGCACCAACACCACCCCGGCGCCCACGTCGCCGGGTCCGGCCGCGACCCCCGCGACCACGATGGTCACCTCTCCGCGAACCCCGTCGGCGGCCCAGTCGGCCAGTGCCGCCAACGGTCCACGGCGAACCTCCTCGAAGGTCTTGGTCAGCTCGCGACAGACGGCAGCAGCGCGGTCGGCACCGAACCCTTCAGCCATGGCCCGGAGCGACTCCTCGGTGCGGTGCGGCGCCTCGAAGAACACCATGGTCCGCTGCTCGTCGGCCAGCTGGGCCAGCCGCCTGCTACGTTCGCCGGCCTTGCGGGGCAGGAAACCCTCGAAGCAGAACCGGTCCACCGGCAGTCCGGAAACGGCCAGCGCCGTCAGCACGGCCGACGGCCCGGGGACCGCGGTCACCCTGATGTCGCGCTCCACGGCCGCGACCACCAGCCGGTAGCCGGGGTCGGACACCGAAGGCATCCCGGCGTCGGTCACCACCACCACGCGTTGGCCCTGCTCCAGGAGCGCCAACAGCTCGGGCGTCCTGGCGGTCTCGTTCCCCTCGAAGTAGGAGACCACCCGAGCCTCGGTCTCCACCCCGAGCCGTTGCATCAGCCGGCGCAGCCGCCGGGTGTCCTCGGCCGCGATCACGTCGGCGCCGCGGAGCTCGGCCAGCAGCCGAGGGGACGCGTCGTCGGTGTCGCCGATGGGGGTGGCGGCCAGCACCACCACGCCTTCGATCGTCTGCTCCGCCACGGCACCCAGCCTGCCAGAGGTCGACCACTCGGCGTCCAGCTGCGGTAGCGGCGAGGGTCGAGCAGACAGGGCTCACAGCAATCCCCACCTAAGATGACCGGGTGACTCGCGAGGTACTCGAGGTCGGCGCCCCCGCCAGCCGCCCCGAACCGGACGCTGCTCGGGCGACCGCACCGGAGGCGCCCCGCCCGTCCCCTGGGCCCTCAGCCGTACCGCCACCCCGGCACGGGCCCACCACGATCGATCGGCTGCGCGTGCCGATGCCGACCGACCGGCTGACCAGCTGGCTGCTTGCGCTGCTGGTCACGGCCATCGCGTTCGTCATCCGTTTCGTCAAGCTCGGTCGGCCGAAGAACCTCGTCTTCGACGAGACCTACTACGCGAAGGACGCCTACTCGCTGCTGCGGTTCGGCTACGAGCGCGACTGGCCCAGCACCGCGAACGCATCCATCGTCGCGGGCCACCCCGACGTGATGAGGACGACCGGTGAGTTCATCGTCCATCCCCAGGTCGGCAAGTGGCTGATCGCGGGCGGCGAGCACCTGTTCGGGATGAACAGCTTCGGCTGGCGCTTCGCCTCACTGGTGTTCGGCTCGCTGCTGATCCTGGTCAGCATCCGGCTGGTCCGCCGGGTTTCGCGCTCCACGCTGGTCGGCTGCCTGGCCGGGCTGCTGCTCACCTTCGACGGGCTGGCCTTCGTGATGTCGCGGACCGCCCTGCTCGATATCTTCCTCGCGTTCTTCCTGCTGGCGGCGGTGGCGTGCTTGGCCGCCGACCGGGACTGGTTCCGTGACCGGCTGGCCCGGCACCTGGAGCAACGTGGTCAGCTCGACCTCGGCGGCGCCTTCGGGCCGGCCATGGTCGTCCGGCCCTGGCGGATCGCGGCCGGCCTGTGCTTCGGGCTGGCGCTCGGCACGAAATGGAGCGCGCTCTACCTCTTGGCCGCCTTCGCCGTGCTGTCCCTGGCCTGGGACGTGGGCGCCCGCCGTCTCGCCGGGGCCGGCTGGAGAGCCAATGGGGCGGTCGTCCGCGATGGCGTACCCGCTTTCGTCTCGTTGATCGTGCTGGGTGTCGGCGTCTACGTCGCCACCTGGGCCAGCTGGTTGGCCACCTCGGGCGGTTACGACCGCGACTGGGGCCGGCTGCATCCCGACTCGACCTCGACCCGGATGCTGGGAAGGCCCCTGGCCTCGCTGCTGCACTACCAGCAGGACATCTGGAACTTCCACACCGGCGACTTCATCAACCACGCCACCCACACCTACGCGGCGAACCCGGCCGGCTGGCTGATCCTGGCGCGTCCGATCGGCATGGACGCGGTCAACAACATCCTGCCGGGAACCAACGGCTGCCGGGGCCCCGACCACTGTCTCAGCGTGATCAGCGGTATCGGGACGCCGGCGCTGTGGTGGGCTGCGGTGATCGCGCTGGTCTTCGCCCTGGTGCTCTGGGTCGGCGGCCGCGACTGGCGCTTCGGCATCCCCGTGGTCGGCGTGCTCAGCGCCTGGCTTCCCTGGTTCTCCTACACCGACCGCCCACTGTTCTTCTTCTACGCCATCGCCATCATCCCGTTCTCGGTGATGGCGGTGGCACTGTGTCTGGGCAAGCTGATGGGCGGCGCCCGTACGGGTGACCGGCGGATGATCGGCGTCGTGCTGACCGGCGCGTTCGTCGCGCTGGTCGCGGCCGACTTCGCCTATCTCTATCCGGTGCTGACCGACCAAGTGCTGCCCCATCCGCAGTGGCTGGCCAGGATGTGGTTCCGGAGCTGGATCTGAGGGTGAGGCGCCCGTGAACCCATAGATAGGCCAGGTACGTGTTGCGACAGTGTGACGGAATGGCCCGGAAATGTGTATACCGGCAATTCGCGAGTTAGAGTCTCAAGGCATGGAGTCGTCTCCTCGGCTCTTCGGGGAAGGAAAGTCGTTGCACCAGCAAGGATTCGCCGTCGTCAGCGGCCGCAACCACACGATTCGTTGCGGTGACCCCACTTCAACGGCAGATCCACTGCTGGCTCATCGTCGTTGACGCCCGCTTCTCACCGCTGATCCGGATGGACTGCTCACTGATGGCTGTTCTGCGCCCGGCCCGGGACGTGCACGCCGCCTCCGACCATGCTCTGGTCCGTCCGTCGGCCGATCGACCGGGAGTGCTCGCGTGATCAAGTATCTCCTCCGGCGCCTGGCCGGCTGGCTCGTGATGATCATCGTCGCGACGAACCTGACCTACTTCCTGGCCAGCTTCTATCTGCACCCTCGCTCGAACTACGTCGGCCGCCGCCCGCCGATCGCTGCCGACGTCATCACCCGCTCGCTCAACCAGTACAACCTGAACGACCAGGTGTCGATCTTCAGCCGCTGGTGGCTCTGGCTGAAGGACATCGTGCTGCACTGGAACTGGGGCTTCAGCCCCGTCGGCGACTCGGTGAACGAGCAGGTCGCGTTTCGCATCTGGGTCTCGGCGGAGTTCATCCTCGGCGCCACCATCTTGATGACGGTGATCGGCGTCGCTCTAGGGGTGTACACGGCCTCGCGGCAGTACCAGGTGTCGGACCGGGTGGCCCAGGGCAGCTCCATCATCACCCTCAACATCCCGGTCGTCGTGGCGGCGCTGGGCATCGTGCTGCTGGCCATCAAGTTCAACCAGGCGGTCGGCCACACCGTGTTCTACGTGGTCGGCGCGCAGAGCGACAACGTGCAGGGACTCCCGGACGTGGCTCTGGACCGGGCTCAGCATCTGGTGCTCCCCACCCTGGTGCTGGTCATCACCGGGTACGCCGGCACCCACTTCCTGCAGCGCTCACTGCTGCTCGACACCATCAGTGCCGACTACGTCCGGACCGCGCGGGCCAAAGGGCTGACCAAACAGCAGGCGATCCGGCGGCACGCGTTGCGCACCTCGCTGATCCCGGTCGCCACCTCGGTGGCCTTCTCCATCCCGGGCCTGTTCACGGGGGCCGTCATCACCGAGTCGATCTTCGGCTGGGAGGGGATGGGGCGGTACTTCTCCAAGACCATCGCCACCAATGACGTGCACGGAGTCGTGGCCACTGCGGCCTTCGGAGCACTGATGACCGCGATCGGCGCCATCCTCGCCGATATCACTGTTGTCGTTCTCGACCCGAGAGTGCGGGTGGGCTGACCATGGCGAACCTCGAACTGCGTGACCTCAGCGGGCCCACCCCAGCGCCGGACGTCGACCCGACCGCCGAGCTGCTCCAGGCCGCCCGGCCACGTCGGCGGCTGTCCAAGCGTGCGCTGTACCTCCGGCGGTTCCTGCGCAACCGACCCGCAGTGGCCGGCGCGCTCATCTTCGTGGTGATCGTGGTGTTCTCCGTGTTCGGTGGCTTCTTGGCCCAGTGGGACTATCTCGACACCGACTTCCTCAACATCTCTACCGGCCCGACGGCCGAGCACTGGTTCGGCACCAACGACGCCGGCAACGACCTCTACTCCCAGACCGTCCACGGACTGCAGCGCTCGCTGCTGATCGCGATGATCGTCTCGGTCGGCACCACTGTCATCTCGGCCGTCGTCGGAGCTTCGGCGGCCTACTTCAGCGGCCTCTACGAGCGGATCACGCTGACCATCATCCACTTCCTGATGGTCGTACCGACCTTCCTGATCCTGGCGATGATCTCGAACAGCTCAGGCGGCGACTGGCGCGTCATCGCCCTGATCCTGGTCATCACCGGATGGTTCTGGCCGGCCCGGACGATCTGGACGTTGTCGTTGTCGCTGCGCGAGCGGGACTACGTCAGCGCGGCCCGGTTCATGGGCGTGCCCGGCATCAAGATCGTCACCCGGCACATCATCCCCAACATCGGCTCGCTGTTGATCATCCAGTTCACCCTGGGCGTGGTCGGCACTGTGCTGGCCGAGACCGGCCTGTCCTTCCTGGGGTTCGGCATCAAGGCTCCTGACGTCTCGCTGGGAGCCCTGATCGGATCGGGCTCCAACACCATCACCAGCGCGCCGTGGCTCTTCTACTTCCCTGCCGCGGCGCTGACCCTGCTCACCACCTCGATGGCCCTGGTGGCTGACGGCCTGCGTGACGCCTTCGACCCGACGTCCAACGCGGGAGGGCACGCATGAGCGAGCCCTCGCCGAGCCTCTCCCTTGGCCTTCGAGAAGGTGCGGCGCCGGCGCCGGTCCTGTCGGTCCGCGACCTGAAGGTCAGCTTCCCGTCCGAAGCCGGCCGGGTGGACGCCGTCCGTGGCGTGTCCTTCGACCTGATGCCCGGCAAGACCCTCGGCATCGTGGGCGAGTCCGGCTCCGGCAAGTCGGTGACTGCGCTGGCCATCATCGGGTTGCTGGCCGACAGTGCGCGTACGTCGGGCTCCGTCCGGCTCGAGGGTCGCGAGCTGCTCGACCTCAACGACAAGCAGCTGTCGCAGATCCGCGGCCGCGACATCTCGATGATCTTCCAGGACCCGTTGTCGTCCCTGACCCCGGTGTTCACCGTCGGCGACCAGCTGGTCGAGGCGCTGACCATCCACGGCCAGATGTCCAAGAAAGCGGCCTGGGACCGGGCGGTCGACCTCCTGCAGATCGTCGGCATCCCCAACGCCGCCTCGAGGGTGAAGTCGTTCCCCCACGAGTTCTCCGGCGGCATGCGTCAGCGCGTGGTGATCGCGATCGCCATGGCCAACAACCCCAAGCTGATCATCGCCGACGAGCCCACGACCGCCCTCGACGTGACCATCCAGGCCCAGATCCTCGACGTGATCAAGAAGGTGCAGAGCGAGACCGGGGCCGCGGTGATCATGATCACCCACGACATGGGCGTGGTGGCCGGCACGGCCGACGACGTGCTGGTGATGTACGCCGGCAAGCCGGTCGAGCAGGCACCGGTCAACGAGCTGTTCTACGAGACGCGGATGCCGTACTCGATCGGGCTGCTGGCCGCCATTCCCCGGGTCGACAGTTCGGGGCGTGACCCGTTGGTTCCGGTCAAGGGCAACCCGCCGATCCTCATCAACCTGCCGCCCGGCTGCCCGTTCGCTCCACGGTGCCCGATCGTCATCGACGACTGCACCAGGGTGGAGCCCGAGCTCGAGGTGGTGGCTCCGCAGGGCCTGGTCGACGGACTGGCCCCGGCTTCCGACGGGCAGAGTCGCCACCGTGCGGCCTGTATACGCAGCCACGAGATCCACGCGAGCCAGATCGGCGGGCTGCCGGTCTACCCGGTGGCCGAGCGGCCGGCGAGCGACCTCACCACGCTCCCCCGTGAGATGCGACCCACCATGCTCGCGGTGGAGAATCTGACCAAGATCTTCCCGCTGCTCAAGGGCTCCTTCCTGAAGCGACGGATCGGCTCGGTCTATGCGGTCAACGGTCTGACCTTCGACGTCCGCCAGGGCGAGACGATGGCGATCGTCGGCGAGTCGGGATCCGGCAAGACCACCACGCTGCTGGAGATCATGAACCTGACCCAGCAGGTCGACGGCGACATCCGGGTCGGCGACGTCAGCGTCGCCACTCTGTCCGGGGCGTCCGACACCCGCAAACTGCGTCGGGACCTGCAGATCGTCTTCCAGGACCCGATGGGCGCGCTCGACCCGCGGCTCACGGTGCGGGAGATCATCGCCGAGCCGATGCGGGCTCTGAACGAGGCGCGGAACGACGTCGACAACCGGGTCGACGACCTGATGGAGCTGGTCGGCCTGGACCCTGCCCACAGTGACCGGTTCCCGGCGGCGTTCTCCGGCGGCCAGCGGCAACGGATCAGTATTGCGCGCGCCCTCTCCACGAACCCCAAGGTGGTCGTGCTCGACGAGCCGGTGTCGGCCCTCGACGTGTCGATCCAGGCCGGCGTGATCAACCTGCTGGACGAGCTGAAGGTGAAGCTCGGTCTGTCCTATCTCTTCGTGGCCCACGACCTGTCAGTCGTACGGCACATCGCGGACCGGGTGGCGGTGATGTACGTCGGAAAGATCGTGGAGTACGGGGACATCGACTCCGTCTTCGAGGACCCTCAGCATCCGTACACCCAGGCGCTGCTCTCGGCCATCCCCGTTCCGGACCCGATCAAGGAACGCACCCGCCAGCGGGTGCTGCTCTCCGGTGACCTGCCGAGTCCGGTGGACAACTCGCCCGGGTGTCGGTTCGTGACCCGCTGCCCGCTGCACCTGACCCTGGCCGCCGGCCAGCAGGAACGGTGCCGCAGCGAGACTCCGGTGCTGACCGGCGAGCTGGGGGTGCACACCAATGCCTGCCATTTCCGCTGAAAGACCGTTACCTGGCTCGGCACCGTGGCGACCACACGAAGGGGTCAGCACTATCGACTGATGCTCGGCGCTTCCCCTTCTCGCACTACGACTCACACGCAGACACAGATCGAAAGGACAGTCATGAGAACACCGACGAAAGCAGTGCTGGCCGCCACCGCGGCGCTGGCGCTGACCCTGACGGCGTGCGGTGGCGGCGGCTCGTCGTCGTCGTCCAACCAGACGCCGGCCTCGAACAGCAGCCAGCTCGCGGCCGCGGGTGCGCAGTACAACCCGCAGCCCCGGGACAACGTCAAGGATGGGGGGACGCTGACCACCGCGACGGCGGAGATCACCTCCCAGCTCAACACGTTCCAGGCCGACGGCACGGTCTACACCCTCTACTTCTGGCGCTGGTACAACCCGATGCTGATTCTCTTCTCCCCGGACGGCACCGCGTCGCCGAACCCCGACTATCTGACGGACGTGAAGAAGGAGGAGAAGGGCGGCAAGACGGTGGTGACCTACACCATCAACCCGAAGGCCACCTACAACGACGGCTCGCCGATCGACTGGAAGTCCTTCGAGACCACCTGGAAGGCCAACAGTGGCAAGGACGAGAAGTACCTGGCCAGCTCCACCGACGGCTACTCGTTGATCCAGTCGGTCACCAAGGGTGTCGACGATCGCCAGGCCGTGGTGACGTTCAACTCGGTCTACGCCTGGCCGGACGGTCTGTTCAACGTGCTGCTCAACCCGAAGGTGTCCACACCCGACATCTACAACAAGGGCTACATCAACAACCCCCACGCCGAGTGGGGCGCAGGCCCGTACACGGTGGACAAGTTCGACTCCAAGAACGGCACCTTCAGCTTCAAGAAGAACCCGAAGTGGTGGGGTGACCCGGGCAAGCTGGACACCCGCACCTTCAAGGCGCTGGAGAGTTCTGCCGACATCAACGCGTTCAAGAACGGTCAGATCGATGCCGTCAGTGCGGGCACGAAGGACCGGCTGGCTCAGGTCAAGACCGTGAAGGACGTGGACATCCGACGCAGCGCGACCCCGTCGCAGAGCCTGCTGACCTTCAACGCCGCCAGCGCGAGCGGGGTCCTCAAGGACGTCAATGTGCGCAAGGCGGTGATGCTCGGCATCGACCGGTCGGTGATCGCCAAGATCGAGTTCAACGGACTTGACTACACCGAGGAGCCTCCGGGCTCGATCAGCCTGTACTCGTTCCAGAAGGGCTACGTGGACAACTTCGTCGCCGCCGGATACAAGTTCGACGCCGCTCAGGCGGGCACGTTGCTCGACAAGGCCGGTTGGGTCAAGGGCGCCGACGGCCTCCGCGCGAAGGCGGGCAAGAAGCTCAGTCTGCAGTACCCGGTGATCGGCGACGACCCGACCACCATCGCGGAGGCGAAGGCCGTCACCTCGATGCTCAAGGCCATCGGCGTGACCGTGGTCATCGACCAGCACCCGTCCGCTGACTTCTCCAAGGTGTTCATCAGCGGCCAGTTCGACATCTTCGGGCTGGGCTTCGCCTCTTCCGACCCGTTCGGCTTCGCGTACTTCTGCCAGGTCTGGTGCAAGGACAGCTCGCTGAACAAGTCGGCCACGGGGACCGCGGCCATCGACACCCAGATCCACGCGCTGGAGAAGGTCGGCGACCCGACCGAGCAGATCACCCAGGGCAACGCACTGGAAGCCAAGATCATGGGCGAGACCTGGGGACTCATGCCGACCACCAACGGTCCGACCATCGTCGCCACCAAGCCCGGACTGGCCAACTACGGCGCCGGACTGTTCTACGTGGGCAAGGTGCAGGACATCGGCTGGCAGAAGTAGGCCGGCTGAGCCGAGCACGTCCGACCTTCGTGGTCTGGATCGTATGACGGTATAGCACGTGCGAAGGGCCGGTCGATCTCGACCGGCCCTTCGTCGTGTTCACCGTGGTCTGCTCAGCTGGTGTAGGCCACGTACGCGAACTGGTCGGAGTCGGGTGCCCAGCTGTTCACGTTGAGCGTGCCCTGACCACCGTGCACGGCGACGACGTCGGCCACCTCGCCGCCGTCGGGGGCCATGCTGCGAAGGATGATCGAGCGGGCCGCCGGGTGGCCTTGGGTACCGGGCGGAAAGCTCACGAAGACCACCACGCTGCCGTCGGGTGACAGGTGCGGAAACCAGTTGACCCGCTCGTCGAACGTGAGCTGCGTGAGGTCGGACCCGTCGGTCCGCATCCGGAAGATCTGGGCGTGGCCGGGCGTGGTCGACCTCACCTCGCTGTTGAAGTAGATCCAGGCGCCGTCGGGTGAGTACTCCGGGCCGTCCGCCGCGGCCGGGGTGTCGGTGAGCTGGATGTCTGCGCCGCCCGTCGCTGGGATCGTGAAGACGTTGCGGTAGGCGCCGGCGATACCGTCGTGCGGTTCCACCCGGACGTAGGCCAGCGTCGAGCCGTCGGGGGAGACACCGTGCAGGTAGTGGTGGACGTCGGGCCCGCGGTCGTTGGTGACGCGGGTCGGGGTCCCGCCGACGGGCACACCGTCGCCCAGCGGGACCGCGTAGAGGTGGCCGTCGTTGGCGGAGACGTAGATGGTGGAGCCGTCGGGGGACAGCAGATGGTCGTTGTTGAGGTCGGCCAACGGGGCGGTGTCGATCGGTACGAGCGATCCCCCGGTGGGGGCGACCCGAAAGAGCGACCCTTGGCTGTTGACGATCAGCCATTGCCCGTCCGGCGTCCAGTTCGGCGCCTCGAACAGCTGGGTGCTCGACTCCAGCACCAGCCGATCCGTACCGGTGGAGAGCGTGTGAACGCGGAGCTGGGCGGACGTGTAGGGCGGGGAGATCACCCCGACACCCTAGGCCGTCAGCGGAGCGAGATGGTGAGGCTGTCCCGACCTGTCTGTTTGGCGTAGTCCTTGGAGTTCGGCGCGACCTGCAGCAGGAACTCGTAGGTGAAGTCGATCGTGAGGGTGGTGGCGCCCTCGTCAACCGCCGGGATGGAGAACACCTGGCCGTAGGCGTACGGGAAGGTCACGATGAACCCCGGGCTGATGTTGGCCGAGTCGGTGAGCGCGTCGGGAGCGTCCAGCGGACCGGAACCGTCGGACACTCCGATCGCGGCTCGGACCCTGGTCAGGTAGATCTTCTGTTGGCGCGAGGAGTTGGCGAACGCCGACAGGGAGACGTTCAGTGGTTTGGTGACGCCAGGAACCCATTGTCTGACCGGCAGCGGCGACGAGTAGTCCACGCTCACCGCCAGCGTCGATACGCGGAAGTTCCGTTTCACCGTCCCGTTCTCGAGGTCGTTGCGGGGTGCCGGGTTCGGCTCGGCGGGAGTAGCCGACGGTGTAGCCGAGGTCGGCGGCGGGGCCGGAACCGATGCGCTCGACCCGGCGGGTGCCGCCTCCGACCCGGTTCCCGACAGACCACTGCAGCCCACCAGGGCCAGCGTGGCCGCCAGGCCGACGCAGGCCGCCCGCACGCGAGTGAATCCCATGTGTGTCCCCCCAGACATCGTGATGGTTCCTCGACCTTAGACGGTTTACCACTCGCTCGCAGGCGCCCCGGGATACGTTCCGGCTTCAGTCACGGGTAGTGCGCGCCACCTGACCCTGGCCGGCTCTGGTCGGCTCTAGTCGGTCGGCTCCTGCCCGGCGTCGATCACCCAGGACCGCCAGGTCTGTTGGGCGCGACGCCCGTGTCCCGGATCGATGCCGATGATGCGTCCGCCGGCCAGCGTGCTCGTCTCGTGCTTCGCCTCCTCGTCGACGGTCGTCACGCGGGCGAGGTCGGCGGGGCCGTCAAAGCGTCGATGCTTCCAGTCGTAGACCGACGCGTGACCGTGGATCTGACTGAAAGGCAACATGTTGGTGAGCCACGAGGGCACCAGCTCGGTGGCCGCCGCGGCCCAGATGGGACCGGCCGTCTGGTCCGGTTTGTGCCTGCCCAGCATGTGACCGGCGTGGAAGAGAACGTCCTCATGGCTCCCGATCAGGGAGTTGAGCGCCGCCGCCACGGTCGAGGCGACCACGATCCGATCCACCACGGAGTCCCAGAACCCACGGGTGAGACCGGCGTGCGTGATCAGGAAGCTCTCGGTGGAGGTGGAGACCGCCACGGCGGCTCGCATCTGCCCGTCGGCCCACCAGCGACGAAGCGTTTGGACCGTCGGTTCCTGAAGTCGCTCGGGCCAGTCGAAGGCGGGGTCGCGCAGATACTGCGCCTCGTGGTTGCCGACGAGCTGCACCCACTGCTCAGGTTGGTCGGTGAGGTAGCGGTCCACCAGCGCCACCACCGCAGCCGAGTCGGGACCACGGTGGATCAGGTCACCCACCTGGATCACCGTCAGGTCCTCGGGCAGCCGTCCGGTGTCCGGATCAGCACCCAGCCGGACGAGCTCGCGTCTCAGGTCAGCGACGTGCCCACCGACGTCGCCGACCACCGCGGTCCTGCCACCAGCAGCAGGCGCATCGCTCACGTCGACGCAGGCGACGCCCACGCCTCGGTCGGCAGGTACACCGCGATGTTGTCCATCCGGCGCTGCACGGCCGCGATCTCCCGCACCGCCTGGGCGACCACGCTGCGGTCGATCGGGGACATCCGGTCCTTGGTCAACGAATCCGAGGGCTTCTCACCGCGTTGCTGCTGGATCAGCTGATAACGCAGCCTCAGCCGCTGGAGGACGTCAAAGGCCTCGATCAGGTTCTGCGCCTGCTCGTCGGGCAACATCTCCGACCCGGCGGCGGCGCGTAGCCGTTCGGTGGTGGGCAGTGCGGCGGAGCCCACACTCAAGGCGGCCCAGCGCGCGACGTTCACGATCGGCAGCAACGCCTGGGTCTTGAGGTCGAAGGCGTCCCGCCGGGCGAACACGTCGCGCACCGACCGCAGCTTGGCGCGCTTGGAGAGCGACTCCTCCAACAGCAGACGCATCGTGGCGGGGTGTCGACGCAGGTCGCCGAAGACTTCGGTCACCGCAGGGAGCCCTGGGTCGCCATGGATCGGTCGCCCGTCCACCAGCAGAGAGGTCATGATCGCTCCCTGGTTGTCGGCCGGCGCAGCCATCCAACCCCGGGCCGCCGTCCGCCAGGATGCGTTCGTCCGCGCGAACGGTGCGCGTTCCGCGGTCGCTCCGTGGGCGTCGCTGGTCAGCCCGAAGTCGGCGAGCAGCCGGTCGACCTCGGCGAAGGCGGCCCGGTACCGGTCGATCTCGCCGTCCTGCACCGAGTCGTCGAAGGCGACGGCCGAGTCGACGTCGGAGCTCAGTACCGCCTCGCGCCGTCCGTTGCTGCCCAGCGACAGCCAGGTGAACGCGTCCAACGAGAGCTCCGGATGATCCTCGAAGACCAACACCAGGGAGCGCCGGACGACGGTGTCCAGGATCGCCGAGTACACGGCGATGACCTTCTGGGAGGCCAGTCCCCTGAACAGCAGGTCGCTCAGCATGGGCGGCACCCGGCGCGTTCGTCGGCGCAGCTCCTCGACGGTGGCCGCTCGACGGATCTGCTCATGGACGGCCACGCCCGCCGTGGTCGGCGATACGGTGAAGTCCCGAGGGGTGATCATGCCTCGGAGCCCCCCACCCCGGTCGGTGACCAGCAGGAAGTCAGCCTGGCTGTCGAGCATCAGGATCAGCGCCTCAGCCGCGGAGTCGCCCAGCACGGCCACGGGCACCGAGGAGTCCATCACCTCGCGTGCCGGCGCGGTCCCCGGGAGCCCGCCGACGATCACGCGCTCCCGCAACAGGGCGTCGGTCACGACCCCGAAACGGCCCTGGCCCAGGGGCACCGCGGCACAGGAGGCGCCGCGATCGGTCATCAGCCGGGCTACGTCGGCGATGTGGTCGTCGGGGTGGACCACGACGGGTGGGGACACGATCAGCTCGTCGACCAGGCTGTACGTCGGCGGGCCGAGGTGTTGCCGAGCCGCGGCACCCTGCTCGGCCAGGAACCGCGCTCCCGACCGGGAGGCGAAGGCGTTCTCCGCGTCGGCCGCGGGAATGGCCGCGACCGTGGTGGTGTTGACGGCTACCACCCGCGGCCCGACCGACCGTTCGATGAGCATGGCCGAGAAGCCGAAGACCCCGCCGGGACCGAGCCGCTCGTCGGCCGCCTCACCGATCAGGTCAGCATCGTTCCACAGGTCCACCTGGCCCGACATCACGACGAACACCTCGGCATTCGGCTGGGTGAACGCGTCGAGGATGAGGCCGCCGGACGCGTACCGCTTGATCCGGGCGGCCAGCGCCATGCTCGCCAGCGTCTCGTCGGGCAGCGACGTGAACAGGGGATGCGTCCCCAGGAACGACCGAAGGGCCGTGGTCTCCACGGCCCCCGGGTCGGATGGGTCGGTGACGGTCACAGCGCCATTGTCCATCACCGGCCGACGTTTCCCCGAGCTTCGGAGTCAGTCATCAGGGGCTCTCAGAGCCTGTCGATGCGCTCCTCTAGGCCGTCCCCGGGGTGGGTGGATCAGGGATCGAGTAGCCCGAGGGGCGAACCGTGGAGTCCAGCGACCTCTTCCACGACCCGTCACTGATGTACTGCTTCAGGGCGGCGTTCACCTTGTCCTTCATCGCGGTGTC
>JBBRYD010000045.1:0-27117 GCA_038238065.1 Propionibacteriales bacterium
CGAGGGGCTTTCGGGGCAGCTGGACTGCGTTTTCGGACCGTGGTCCCAAAACGTGGGGCTTTCGGGGCTGCTGGCCTGCGTTTTCGGACCGTGGTCCGAAAACGAGGACGCGTTCGCTCTGGAGCCGGGCCGGCTCGGGCCGGAGATCAGTTCCCGTCGGCAGTCCGGCGGCAGACCTCGGGCCATGGCGTAGGGGCCAGGTCCAGCTCGTGCTGGGTGATGGTGGACTCCATCACGTACGGCTCCGAGAAGATGTAGGACATCTCGTCCAGCTCCCGCATCAGGGGGGAGAACCGGCCGCCGAGCGCGGTCACCACCTTCGGGTAGCCGTGCACCTTCACGGCCGGTTCTCCCACCGCGGACAGTACCTCCGTCAACGCCTGGCGCTGCGTCCGCGGCTCGTTGCTCGGCGCGTGCCACACCCGGCCCCAGCTCTCCGGTCGCTCAGCCACGGCGACGAGAGTACGACCCACGTCCCGGACGTCGGTCCAGGTGTGCGGCAGGTCGGGACTGCCCATCACCCAAGCCGCCTTACCCTGCTTGCCGCTCGCCACGTGCCGCGGTACGTGCCCGTTGGCGCCGACGCCGGCCCCGACGTAGTCCGACGCCCGCACCTCGACCGCCCGGATGCGCCCGGCATCGTGTCGGGACTTCGCCTCGGCCCACATCCCGGCCCGCAGCCGACCCTTGTGGTCGGTGGCCAGGTCAGGCATCCCCTCGACCATGGGCCCCGACACCGGGCCGTAGCCGTACAGCGACGACGCCGTCACCAAGGTGGCGCCGGTCCGTTCGGCGGCCGACAGCAGGCTGGCCCACAGGGGTGGCCAGACCTTCTCCCACATCGTGTAGTTGCGCGGGTTGGCGCAGTTGAACAGCGCCGCCGCGCCGTCGGTCAGCTCGGACAGGCGTTCCGCGTCGCTCGCATCCGCCGCGATGCCCACCACACCGTAGTTCCGCGGCTGGCTCCCCGAGCGCGTCACCACGAGGACCTCGTGGCCCCGGTCCCCTAACAGCTGAGCCGTCTCCTGCCCCACCGGGCCGGCCCCCACGATGACGTACTTGGTCATGTTCCCATCCTTCGGATCAGAGAGAGCACCGCTCTCGTTCTCCAGACTGACAGATTCGCAGCGCACATACAAGAGCAGTGTTCTCATTTCTTAGCAGTGATCTCGAAAATCTGGCAGACTGGGCTCATGTCGTCGTCACCAGCGGTACCGAGAAGCGCACCTCGCACGGCCCGAGCGATAGCGCGCACTGAGCTGACGCTGGCCATCCTCGACAGTGCCCGGGCGCAGCTGGCCGACGTCGGGCCGGCTCAGCTCTCGGTCCGAGCCGTCGCCCGGGACCTGGGGATGGCCTCGTCGGCGGTCTACCGCTACTTCCCCAGTCGCGACGAGCTGTTGACTGCGCTGATCGTGGCTGCCTACGACGAGCTGGGCGAGGCCACCGAGCACGCCGAGGCCGCCGTGCACGATCGCAGCGACTGTCGCGGACGCTGGCTCGCCCTGGCGCACGCCACCCGCCGTTGGGCGCTGGCCCACCCGCACGACTACGCCCTGCTGTTCGGTTCGCCGGTGCCCGGCTATGCCGCGCCGCGGACCACCATCGAACCGGCCACCCGCGTGACCCGGTTGGTGGTGAGACTCCTGCGCGACCTGCAGCGGGCCGGAGCCACCCCGCCGCCGTTGATCGAGACCACGCCGACGGAGCACCGGGCGCTGGCCGGCGTTCGCGCGTTCGCCGAAGCACCGTTGAGCGACGATCTCGCGCTCCGGGGCCTCAGCGCCTGGAGTGGTCTGATCGGCACCCTGACCCTGGAGCTCTTCGGCCATTTCGTCAACGCGATCGACGACCTGGACTCCTACTTCGACGCGATGGCGCGCCAGCTCTCCCCCGTCGGACAGGCCATCTAGGCTCACGAGCGTGCCTACCCCCGACTACATCCTTGAGCTGCGGCGCGCCTACGGCCAGGGACCGTTGCTGCTGCCCGGGGTCTCTGCCGTCGTCGTGGACGAGGAGCCGAACCGTCCCCGGATGCTGCTGGTGCGTCGCACCGACACCGGCCGCTGGTCGCTGCCGGCCGGCATCGTTGAGCCGGGCGAGCAGCCTGCCGACACCGTGATCCGGGAGGTGTTGGAGGAGACCCACGTCCGGATCAGGGTGGAGCGGCTGGTGCTGCTCAGCACCGATCCGGAGATCACCTATCCCAACGGCGACCGCTGTCAGTTCATCTCGATGACCTTCCGCTGCGGCTACCTCGACGGCGAGGCGGTGGTCGGGGACGAGGAGTCGACCGACGTGCGCTGGTTCCCATTGGCGGCCTTACCCGATCTCCCCCGGCGGGAGAGCCGGCGCGTCGAGTGCGCCCTGTCGCCGGCGGGGCCCACGCAGTTCGACTCGGCTCTGGGCTACGGTTCATCTTCCTGGCCCGACGCCCCGGGTACGGTCAGCTCCGGCTGAGCTCTGCGCCCTCGGGGCGACGGCGTACCTCGGCGACCAGCAGGTAGCTGCCGAAGGCCATCACCAGCACCCCGACGCCGACGATGATCGGCTTGGCCTGACTCGCGGTCCGGTAGCGCTGCTCGTACGTCTGGACGCCGCCGTTCTGCGCCTTGGCGCAGGTGTCGCCGGGGTGCATCTGAGCGCCGCGGCAGCTGATCGTGGGCGAGGCCCCGACGGTCAGCGGAAACAGGACGATGATCAGCCCGATGACGATCAGCACGCCGTGCGCCAGCCTCGCCCTGGTCAGCGAAGCCTCATCAGGCTCGGACCCCGGGCTTCACGAACGGTGGTTTGACGACCTCGAACGGCATCCCCCGACCGCGGATCTCGACGGCCACCGACTGGCCCTCCTGCACTGGGGCGTCGACCAGGGCCAGGGCGATGCCCGTCTTCAGGGTCGGCGAGAACGTGCCCGAGGTGACCACCCCGATCGACCCACCGGTCGGGTCGACCACCGACATGCCGGGCCGAGGGATGCCGCGGCCGGCCGCCAGTAGACCGCGGAGCAGCCGGCTGGGGCCGGCCTCCTTCTCCGCCCGCAGGGCGGTATCGCCGAAGAAAGCTGCCTTGTTCCAGCCCACGGCCCAGCCCAACCGGGCCTGCACCGGCGTAATGTCGAGGGAGAGCTCGTGCCCGTGCAGCGGATAGCCCATCTCGGTCCGGAGCGTGTCGCGAGCACCGAGCCCGGCGGGCCGCAGTCCGTGGACCTCGCCGGCCGTGATCAACGCGTCCCAGATGCTCACCGCCGCCGCGATCGGGGCCACGATCTCGTACCCCCGCTCCCCGGTGTAGCCCGTTCGGCAGACCGTCACCGCTACGCCGGCGCGTTCGACCACGGCGAACGACATGTACTCGTGTCCGGTGGGGAAGCCGGCGTCAGCCAGCACCTCGTCGGCATGCGGACCCTGCACCGCGAGCACGATGAACTCCTCGTGCTGGTTGGTGACCGTGATCCCCGGGGGCGCAGCGTCAGCGAGGAGGGCCACGACCGTCGCGCAGTTGGCAGCGTTGGGGATCAGGAAGACCTCGTCGTCGGACTTGAGGTAGGCGATCAGGTCGTCGACCACGCCTCCGTCGTCGGCGCAGATCAGGGTGTACTGGGCCTTCCCGGGAGCGATCTTGCCGAGGTCGGCGGTCAGGCATCGGTTGACGAAGTCGGCCGCACCGGGACCCGCCACCGTCGCCTTCCCGAGGTGGCTCACGTCGAACAGGCCAGCGGCCTGACGGACCGCACCGTGCTCGGCCAGCACACCACCGCCGGCGTACTCGAGCGGCATGGTCCAGCCGCCGAACTCGGCGAACTTGGCGCCGGCCTGCACCTGGCGTTCGTGCAGCGGAGACTTCTTCAGCATCGGCCGAACCTACCGCACCAGGCCTAGCCGCAGGATCTGCCGGCGGGCGAGGCCGCCGCCCGCTCGGACCGTCGGAGGCGGGGACTAGCCTGAGGTCTGCCCTGAACGACCGCTCGTCCGAAAGAAGGAACGCCCGTGCCCACCCCTTTCCTGCCCTCGCTGCGCCTGGCCAAGGCGCTGGCCGCCAATACCGACGTCCTGGTCATCGGCCTCGGTGAACACGGCACCGTCGGGATCCCGGACGCGCTCGACAAGGCGTACGCCAAGAAGTTCGGTAGCTCGCTGGCCGAGATGGCGACCCTGCTCGGAGCCAGGAGCAGCGCCGGGACCGTGGCTGTGCTGCCGGCCGCCGGCGACGGGCCGCGCGTCATCGTGGTCGGGCTCGGCGACGGTTCCCCGACGCCCGAGGACCTTCGGCGCGCGGCCGGCACCGGCGTCCGCCAGGCTGCCTCGCTGGCCGAGGTGGCGACCCTGTCGGTGGCGGTGTCGCTGGGTGCGGTGGAGCCTGAGGAGCTGCGGGCGGTTGGTGAGGGGGCCCTGCTCGGCAGCTACACCTACGCCCCGATCTCCAAGAGCGTGCAGTCGGTGAAGATCGACAGCGTCACGGTGCTCCGGCTCGGCGTCGGCCGGTCCGCCACTGACTCCGAGATCGCCGACGCGGCCAGCACCGTTGCGCGGGCCGTGCTCACCGCCCGGGAATGGGTCAACATCCCGCCGAACCTGCTCTACCCGGACTCCTTCGCCGAAGAGGTCAAGTCGCTGGTCAAGGACGCCCGGATCACCGTCGAGGTGCTGGACGAGAAGGGGCTCGAGCGCGGCGGCTACGGCGGCATCCTCGCCGTGGGCGGCGGCTCGTCGCGTCCGCCACGACTGGTGCGGCTCAGCTATGCCCCGCGCGGCGCCACGTTCCACCTGGCCCTGGTGGGCAAGGGCATCACGTTCGACTCCGGCGGCCTGAACATCAAGCCGGGCGACAGCATGTACACGATGAAGTGCGACATGGCCGGCGCCGCCACCGTGCTCGCCGCCACCCACGCCATCGCCAAGCTCGGTCTCAAGGTCAAGGTCACCGCCTACGGCGCGCTGGCCGAGAACCTGCCCTCGGATACGGCCTACCGTCCCTCCGACGTGCTCACCATGTACGGCGGGACCACCGTCGAGAACGGCAACTCTGACGCCGAGGGACGGCTGGTGATGGCCGACGCACTGGCCCGCGCCAACGAGGACGCGCCCGACCTGGTGGTCGACGTGGCCACCCTCACCGGAGCGGTCATCGTGGCTCTCGGTGACCGGACCGCTGGGCTGATGGCCACCGACGACCTGACCGCCGACCGGATCCTGGACGCCGCCGAGTCGGCCGGCGAAGACTTCTGGCAGCTCCCGATCCCCAAGGAGATCCGGCCCAAGCTGGACTCCAAGGTGGCTGACCTGCGCTCCACCAGCGGTGAGCGCCCCGGAGGCGCCCTGGTCGCCGCGGCCTTCCTGCGCGAGTTCGTCGCCGACGACATCGCCTGGGCCCATCTCGACATCGCTGGCCCGGCCTTCTACGAGGGCAAGCCCTTCGGCTACGTCGGAGCCGGCGGCACCGGCATGGGGGTCCGCACCCTCGTGGCCCTGGCTGCGTCTCTGCAGAACTGACCCGGGGTCGCGCTGAGCCTCGGTGAGCGCATCCGGGGCCGGCGGCGCAGGTCGAACCTGGCTCAGCTGACCTCGAAGACGAAGTAGGGCCCCTCGTCGTCGTGGACGATGCGGGCGGGGCCGGACCAGTCAGCGAACGGACCGGTCCCCGTCTGCGGCACCACGTGTCCGAACCAGGTCTCGGGCGCCGACTCGAGGCCGCCGTGGTGCACCGTCACGCTGCCCACCCCGCCCTGGTCGCCCAGGGAGGCGGTGATGCGTTCGGCCGCGAAGTACGAGCGGGATCCGTCCACCTCCCCGGAGGACACGAACAGGGCCACGCTGGTACCGACCAGTCCGGTGCTGAAGGTCTTGTGCATCTCTATGGTGCCGACCCAGTCGTCGGACATTCCCTCGACGGGTCGTGCCGTCCAGCCGTCGACTGTGAAACGAGCTGTGAGTTCGGTCATGACCCGAATCTAGAGCGTCCGGACACCTGACGTCCCCTGGTCCCCGAGGCGGGCAACCCCGGGGACCAGCGGACGTCGGGTCGAACAGCCGGGCGGGCGGGGGCCTCGTGCTCGCGATCCCGCCCCGGTCGCGATCCGCCCTCCCGGCTGCAGCAGGACGCCATCCCCCCACGGACTGGGTCGGTGAACCCCAGTGCGACGTACTGCTTGGGGGGTATCCGGAGCCGTCGAGGTGATCGGATTGGCAGAACCCAGATTTTATGGTCGACATACTCCAGAACGGCTGACCTCAGCGCAGCTTGGGCCGTCCCTTGTGCAGGGTGTTGTAGTCACGCATCCGCTGCGGGTATCCGACCACGGCCGCGTCGTACCCGGGAATCTTCAGGTGCTCGGCGAAGGCGTGGGCCCACTGCGGCGACGGAACCTTCCGCCGGGTCCACTCACCGTCGAAGGCGACCAACAAGATGGTGGTCTGGGTGACCGCGGTCTTGGGTTCGACGAACGCCTCGACACCGCGGCGGCTGTGCGCGAACTGGGTCAGATGGGTGGTCACCGCGTCGTCGACGCCACGACCGTCCCTGCTCACCCTGGCGCCGCGCTTCAGCCGAGTGGCGCTGCGCTTGAACCAACCCATGACCCAATTATGGCCGGTGAGACCAACCGCGGCCGGGGGAGCCCGTCGAGATGGCCCGCGGCCGGGCTGACCGGGCTGGCAGGATGGCCGACATGGAAGAACCCTTCGACCTCGTGATCCTCGGCGCCGGAAGCGGCGGCTACGCCTGCGCCCTGCGGGCCGCCGAACTCGGGCTGACCGTCGCCCTGATCGAGAAGGACAAGGTCGGTGGCACCTGTCTGCACCGCGGCTGTATCCCGACCAAAGCCATTCTGCACGCCGCCGAAGTCGCCGACTCGGCCCGCGACGGCGCTCAGTTCGGCATCCACACCACCGTTGACAAGATCGACCTGGCCGGTGTCTTGTCCTACGCCGACTCGGTGGTCAGCCGGCTCTACCAGGGACTGTCGGGACTGGTGACGTCCCGCGGAATCACCGTCATCTCCGGTGAGGGCCGGCTGGTCAGCACCGACGACGGACCCGCCGTGGCCGTCGGAGACCAGACCTATCCCGGACGGCACGTGGTGCTGGCCTCGGGGTCGCACCCGCGGACCCTGCCCGGGATCACCATCGACCAGACCCGGGTGCTGACCAGCGACGCAGCGCTGCGGCTGGAGACGCTGCCGGAGTCGGCGATCGTGCTCGGCGGCGGGGTGATCGGCGTCGAGTTCGCCTCCGCGTGGCGCTCGCTCGGGGTCGAGGTGACGATCGTCGAAGCGCTGCCCCGGCTGGTCTCGGCCGAGGAGCCGGAGGTCTCGCGGGCCCTCGAGCGGGCGTTCCGCGCTCGCAAGATCAGCTGCCTGACCGACAGCCCGATGGAGTCGGTGCAGTGCACCGACGCCGGGGTGACGGTGACGCTGGCGAACGGCACGAGCGTCTCGGCATCGCTGTTGCTGGTGGCGGTCGGTCGTGGACCGAGCACCGACGGTCTCGGGTACGTCGAGGCGGGGGTGCACCTGGAGCGCGGCTTCGTGACCGTCGACGACCGGCTCGAGACCTCGGTCGGCGGGGTCTACGCCCTGGGCGACATCGTCCTCGGACCGCAGCTGGCCCACCGTGGTTTCGCGCACGGCATCTTCGTGGCCGAGGAGATCGCCCACCGCCTCGGTCGCTCCCAGGCGTGGCCGGTGCCCGTCAGCGATGTCGACCTCGCCAAGGTGACCTACTGCGATCCCCAGGTGGCCTCGGTCGGGCTGACCGAGGCTCAGGCGCGCGAACAGTTCGGTGATGCCCAGACCGTGACGGTGGACCTCGCCGCCAACGGGAAGTCGCAGATCTTGAGGACCCGGGGTTTCGTCAAGCTGGTGCGCCGACCGGACGGACCCGTCGTCGGCGTGTCGATGATCGGCGCTCGGGTCGGTGAGCTGATCGCTGAGGCGCAGCTGATCACCGGCTGGGAGGCGTTCCCCAGCGACGTCGCCGCACTGCTGCATCCCCATCCGACCCAGAGCGAGGCCCTCGGCGAGGCCCATCTGGCCCTGGCGGGCAAGCCGTTACACGTTCACGGTTGACGGTGCTGAACCCCGGTCTGTCCGAATTCCCGAATCGTCCAGTTCGGCGACGGATCGGTAAGGCTAGGCTGATGCCAATTCGAGCTCTAGCAAGCATGATGAAGGAGTCTTAACCCACCATGTCGACTTCCGTAACTCTCCCAGCACTCGGTGAAAGCGTCACCGAGGGCACCGTCACCCGGTGGCTGAAGCAGATCGGTGACAGCGTCGAAGCCGACGAGCCGCTCCTGGAGGTCTCGACCGACAAGGTGGATACGGAGATCCCGTCCCCCGCGGCGGGCGTGCTGCTGGAGATCAACGCTCAGGAGGACGAGACCGTCGAGGTGGGCGCCGTCCTCGGCGTGATCGGCGACGAGAGCGAGAGTGCCGGCGACGACGGCGTCAGTGGCAGCATCGACGCCGACATCGAACCCGCGGCCGAGGAGGCCCGGGCCGAGGATCGCGCGCCCGAGCCGGCGCCCCGGACTGACGAGCCGTCGACGGACGAGCCGTCGGCGCACGAGCCGTCGGCGGACCAGGCGGCTGCCGCCCCCCAGGCGAGTGCCGGCGGCAGCGGTACAGAGGTCACCCTGCCCGCTCTGGGCGAGAGCGTGACCGAGGGAACCGTCAGCCGCTGGCTGAAAAAGGTCGGCGACTCGATCGAGGCCGACGAGGCCCTGCTCGAGGTCTCCACCGACAAGGTCGACACGGAGATCCCGTCCCCGATCAGCGGGGTCGTCCTGGAGATCCGGGTCCAGGAGGACGAGACCGTCGAGGTGGGTGCCGTGCTGGCCCTGGTCGGTGAACCGTCGCCCCAGGGGGGAAGCGCCGCCCCGGAGACCCCGGAGACCACCCCCGAGCCCGCCGACGCGCCGGTGGAGGTCGCGGCAGTCGACAGCGCGGACACGGTCGCTGAACAGACGGCCGCGGGCGACGAGGGCGGTCAGGCTCCGATCCCCACCCCGGCCGCAGAACCGGCACCCGCGCCCCAGCAGGCGACCCGGGCTCCACAACCCGTGGACGCCCAGCCCGAGGACCACGGTCCGGTCGCCCGGACGTCGCAGCCCAGGACGCCGACGCCGACGGCCAGCGACTCCGAGGCCGGCTACGTCACCCCCCTGGTCCGGAAGCTGGCCACCGAGCACGGCGTCGACCTGAGCGCCCTCACCGGCACCGGGGTCGGCGGCCGGGTCCGCAAGCAGGACGTCCTCGCCGCAGCCGAGGCGGCCAGAGCCGCCGCCGAGGCCGCCAAGGCTGCTCCCGCTCCGACTCCGGCGGCCACGCCTGCCGCCGCCACGGCGACGCCGAGCGCGGCACCGGCGGGGGCCAGCTCGCTGCGCGGCACCACGGAGAAGATGTCCCGGCTGCGCAAGACAATCGCCAAGCGGATGGTCGAGTCACTACAGGTCTCGGCCACCCTAACCGCGACCGTCGAGGTCGATCTGACCGCTATCTCACGCATCCGGGCGCTGGCCAAGGACGACTTCAAGAAGCGCGAGGGTGCCAGCCTGTCGTACCTGCCCTTCATCACCAAGGCCGCGGTGGAGTCGCTCAAGATCTTCCCGAAGGTCAACGCGACCATCGACACCGAAGCGGGCGAGATCACGTACCCGAGCGCCGAGCACATCGGCATCGCGGTGGACACCGAGAAGGGCCTGCTGGTCCCGGTGATCAAGGACGCCGGCGACCTCAACATCGCCGGTCTGGCCAAGAAGATCGCCGATCTGGCCGCCCGCACCCGACAGAACAAGGTCACGCCCGACGAGCTGAGTGGTGGCACCTTCACGATCACCAACTACGGGTCGGCCGGCACGCTGATGGACACGCCGATCATCAACCAGCCGCAGGTCGCCATCCTCGGTACCGGTGCACTGGTCAAGCGACCGGTGGTCATCAACGACCCGAAGCTGGGCGAGGTGATCGCGGTGCGCGACATGATGTATCTCTCGTTGTCTTATGACCACCGCCTGGTGGACGGGGCCGACGCGGCTCGGTTCCTGAGTGCCCTGAAGGCTCGCCTCGAAGAGGGCGACTTCGGCTCCGAGTTCGGCCTGTGACGCGGCTTCGGCCCGGAGCTGGTCAGCGGTGAAGTTCCTGCTCGCCGGCGCGTCAGGCTTTCTCGGCTCGGCGCTGCGCGTCCGGCTGGCGGAGGAGGGCTACGACGTCGTCCGCCTGGTCCGGCGCGAGCCGGCCACGGCGACCGAGTTCCGGTGGGACCCGGACAGCCATCAGGTGGACGCGGCAGCATTTGCGGGCGTCGACGTGGTGGTGAACCTCGGCGGCGCCGGGGTCGCCGACCGGCTCTGGACGGAGTCGCGCCGCAGGCTCATCCTGTCGTCGCGGGTCAACACCACCTCGACGCTCGCCGACGCGCTGGCCGGTCTCGCCGCGCAGGGTGAGCACGAGTCCACGCCCGCCCTGATCGAGGCGTCCGGCATCTCCCGGTACGGCACAGGGTGGAGTGACGTGCCTTCGGACGAGGAGTCAGCCGCGGGCTCGGACTACCTCTCCCAGGTCGTCGTGAAGTGGGAGGCGGCCGCCCGGTCCGCGGTCGACGCCGGAGTCCGGGTCGTGTTCCTGCGCACCAGCCCGGTGATGGACCGCAGCGGCGGCCCGCTCCAGCTGATGCGAGTTCCCTGGTCGTTCGGGCTCGGCGCCCAGCTGGGCAGCGGCGCCCAGCGGATGCCGATGATCTCGTTGCACGACTACCTCCGCGTGCTCGTGTGGACGGCCCGAAACAACTCCACCAACGGCGCCTACAACCTGACCATCCCGCAACCGACGACCAACGCCGAGTTCACGATGGCGTTGGCCCGGCAGCTGAAACGTCCCTCGGTGCTGCGGGTCCCCGGGTTCGTGCTGCGGACCGCGTTGGGCGAGCTGGCCGAGCAGCTGGTCGGGGACATGTACGTGCTGCCCAAGCGGCTGGTCGCCGAGGGCTTCCTGTTCGAGGGCACCGACGTCGAGTCCACGGTCCGGTTGGCTCTCGCCCCGTAGGCGATCTCCGGTCCCCTGAGCTCGTCGAGGGCGCCCTTCGACAGGCGCAGGGAGCGTCAGGTTTCCAGCAGCACCCGTACGTCCCAGGCCCCGAGCGTGACGCTGCTCGTCGGCTCGGCTGCGGGGTCCAGCACGTCGCGCACCGACACCGGCGTCGCTACCGTAGCCGCGTCCCAGCTCCAGTTGTGCACCACGTGCAGCCGGCCGCCGTCAGCCGTGCTGGCCGACGACACGGTGACCGATACGGGCAGCTCACCCCAGGCCGCCAACGCGTCCGGCACCAGCCACCGCATCAGGTCGCGGGCCAGCTCCTGGTCGGGAACGGTCCCCACGGTGGTGATCCGGCCGGCCCCGTGCTCGGTGGTCACGACGGCCGGAAAACGTCCGAAGTGCGGGTGCTCGTATTCCGCCAGCACCTTCGCGCCGTCGCTGACCAGGCAGTCGACCCATCGGGTGGCGTGCCCCCCGGCCCGGATCACCAGATCGTCACTGGTCGAGGTGACCGGCAGCGGGTCGTTCAGGTTGGAGAACTCCTGGTAGCTGACGCCGGCGGCTTCGGCCAGCAGGGCCGGCTTCACCTCGAGGCGCGCTCGACCCTCCTCGTCCCCGTAGCCGGTACGGATCCCGAGGACGAGATGTCCGCCGGCCGCGGCGTAGGACCGCAGCCAGCTGAGCAGCTCGTCGTCGGCGATCAGCAGGCCGGGAACGACCAGGACAGGCAGCTGGGCTGCCACCGCTGCCGGCTCGAGCCCCCCCGAGGCGCAGACCAGCTGGTCGTCGTGCAGGATCCGGGTGGCGACGCCGGCGTCGAAGGTGCCGCGGTAGTAAGCCTCGAAGATCCGCTGGTAGGACCGCTCGTCCATCTCACCCTGGGCACCGACGAAGGGGGTGTCCGAGGTGTTGAACGCCGCCTGGAACGCGAGGCCCCACTTGGAGCGGGACGAGTAGACCAGCCCGATCTGCGCGTCCGGTTCGAGCCCCACCACCGTGCTGCCGGCCGTCGCCAGCTCTGCCCCGAGGGCAGCCAGCTGGTGGTAGACCCGGCCCGGCTGCTGGTCGTGCGGCAGGATGCCGATCCAGTACGTCTCGGTGCCGAAGTGGTTGGTGTGCCAGTGCCAGTACTCGATCATCTCCGCCCCGCGGGCGATGAATGTCCAGGCAGCCTGGCGCCACTGCCCGTCGAACGCCGGAAAGTTGATCGACGGTCCCCCGATGGCTCCGGCGTTGGTCTCGGTGATCAGGTAGGGCGCCTGCTTGGACGAGAACATCCGGTCACCGCTCTGGAACAGGGTCCAGGCGCCCGCGGTGGTCCAGCCCTGCGGCTTGGTCTGCGTGTACGGCACCGCCAGCGCGTCCTGCATCGCGTAGTACGGGTTGCCAGCCGTGATGTCCAGCGCCTTGGTCAGGTTGGAGTCGTCGACGCCGGCTCGGTCGTAGGCGATGCAGGTGGTGACGAACTGGTCGGCCGAGCTGTACTCGCGCACGATGCCGGCCTGCCAGGCGATGAACTCCGTGGTCAGGCTGGCCTGGAAGGTCCGCCAGGCCAGGTCGTACTGCGGCTGGAAGTTGCCGTCCGGAGTCCACAGGTCGGCCCAGGTCGAGAGCTGGTGCGACCAGTAGACGAGCCCCCACGCCTCGTTCAGCTTCTCCACGGTGCCGTATCGGTGCCGCAGATCGTCCACGAACCGCTGGAACACGCCCCGGTTGTGGAAGAGCATGATGCCCGGCTCGTTGTCGACCTGGAAGCCGATCACGGCCGGGTGGTCGGCGTAGCGGGCGACGATCTTGCGGATCACCCGCTCGGCGTGGAACAGAAACGCCGGGTGGGTGTAGTCGATCTCCTGCCGACCGCCCCAGGACATCGCCACCCCCGTCCTGACGTCCGCCGCGATCTCCGGATACTTCCGTGCCAGCCACGGCGGGGCCGCGTACGTCGGCGTACCGAGGACGACGCTGATCCCCCGCGCGTGCGCCCCGTCGAGCACCGGCAACAGCCACTCGAGGTCGAAGACCCCGTCCTCGGGCTCCCAGGTGGTCCACACCGACTCCCCGACCCGGATGACGGAGAAGTTGGCCGCCGCCATCAGGTCGAGGTCGGTCTCCAGCCGGGGGGACGGCTGGTATTCGTGGTAGTAAGCGGCGCCGAACAGGACGCGTTCCGGGCGGGGTGACATGAGGGCCTTTCGAGAAGGGAGCGGGGAGGTGGAAGGTCAGGCTTTGACGCCGCCGGAGGACAGGCCCGACTGCCAGAAACGCTGGAGGAAGATGAAGGCCAGGATCAAGGGGACGACCGAGACCATGGACCCGGTGATCACCGTCGAGAAGAGCGCCTGTCCGCCCGAGCCGGCACTGGAGGTGGACTGCCACTGCGCCAGCCCGACGGGGATCGGGAACTTCTCCGGCGTGCTCAGCATGATCAACGGCAGGAAGTAGTTGTTCCACGTCGCCACCAGGGTGAAGAGGAAGACGGTGACGGCGCCGGGCATCAGCAGTCGGAACGCCACCTGGAAGAAGATCCGGACCTCCCCCACACCGTCGACCCGAGCCGCCTCGATCAGTGAGTAGTCGACGGCATCTGCGGCGTAGACCCGCATCAGGTAGACCCCGAACGGGTTGACCAGCGAGGGAAGGATGATCGACCAGTAGGTGTCGGTCAGGTGTGCCTGGGCGAACAGCAGGTAGGTCGGGATGGCCAGCGCCGTGGTCGGGATCATGATGGCGCCCAAGATGATGGAGAACAGGGCGTTCCCGCCCGGGAACTTGTACTTGGCGAACGCGTACCCGGCGGCGGTCGCCAGAACGGTGGCGCCCACCGCGCTCGTCACCGAGTAGATCAGCGAGTTGGCGATCCAGCGGCTGAAGACCCCGTGCTGGATGGTGAAGGTGTTCTTGAGGTTGTCGATCAGGCTGAAGTGGCCGAACCACAGTCCGAAGGTGGAGAACAGGTCAGCGTTGGACTTGGTCGAGGCGATCAGCAGCCAGTACAGCGGTAGCAGGAAGTAGAGCGTGCAGACGATCATGATGATCGTCAACAGGGTGTTCTTGCGCTGCTTCTGCGGCTTGTTCAGACGGGCCGCGTCCGCCCGGGTCTCGTCGAGGTCCAGGCCGTCAGAGGTGAGGGTGGTCATGACTGGTTCTCCTTGCGCTGGTTCCACAGCTGGACGGCGTACGAGAGGGCCATGATCACGATGCCGAGCAGGAAGGCGATCGCCGCGGCGTAGTTGGCGTCCTGGTTCACGAACGCCAGCGAGTAGGCGTAGAGGTTGGGGGTGTAGGAGGTGCTGATGGCGTTGGGCGCCAGGATCCGCAGCAGGTTGGGCTCGTTGAAGAGCTGGAAGGTCCCGATCACCGAGAAGATGACGGTCAGGATCAGCGCCGGTCGGACCGCGGGGATCTTGATCGACCAGGCGATCCGCGGCTCCGAGGCCCCGTCCACCCGGGCGGCTTCGTAGAGGTCGGTGGGGATCGACCGCAGCGCAGCGTAGATGATGATCATGTTGTAGCCGATGAACTCCCAGTTCACGACGTTGATGATCGAGAACAGCACGAAGTTCTGCGACAGGAACGGGACCTTCGGGACGCCCAGGATGTCGGACAGCTGCGCGAACGGCCCGAAGTCCGGTCCGTAGAGATAGCCCCACATCAGGGTGGCCACCACGGCCGGGACGGCGTACGGGACGTAGATGCCGAGCCGGATGAACTTGGACAGCCGCGTCATACCGCTGTCCAGCGCCAGCGCGAAGAACAGCGCCAGTACCAACATGATCGGCACCTGGATGACGAGGATCAGACCCATCCGCGCCACGCCGGCCAGGAAGTCCGGGTCGGTCAGCGCCCGGCTGTAGTTGGCGAAGCCGGCGAAGGACGTGCCCCCGACGAGCTGCTGCTTGAAGAACGACAGGTAGCCGGCATAGCCCAGCGGCACGATGATCATGGCTAGGAAGATGACGAAGAACGGGAGGACGAAGAGGTAGGCCGCCCGGTACTGGCGCTTCTTCGCCACGGTCAACGGCTTGCGGGGTGGGGTTAGGTGCTGGGTCTGGATCTCGGCTGTGCTGGTCGCAGTAGCCATGGCTCGCCCCTTTCGAGGGATGAGGAACAGAGGAGCGCCGGACGCCGTCCGGTGATGCTCGCCGACGAGGCGGGCATCGACCGGCCGGCGACCCGGCCGGGGCTCAGGCGACGGTGAAGCCCTGAGCCTTGGCGTATCCGGCAACCGCGTCCTGCCACTTCTGCAGTCCGGCCACCAGGTCGGTCCGATCCGCCATCGCCTTGCCGAGCGTGTCGTTGAAGTTCGAGTAGACGAAGTCCATGAACGGCACCCAGGCGAAGTCCTTACCGACGGTTTCCGAGATCGTCGTGAACAGCGCGTTGACCCCCTGGCCCCCGAAGAAGTCCGGCTTCTGGTCAGCGAACTTCGGGTTCTTCAAGATCTCGGTGGACGGCGGGAACAGGAACTGCTCCGTGGCCAACCGGATGGCCGACGTCGAGTCCGTGTTGATCCACAACGCCAGCATGGCCGCCTGGATCGGGTTCTTGGTGCTCTTCAGCACCGCGTCGGTCGAGCCGCCCCAGTTGCCCGAGGCCGGCTTGCTGACGTCCCACTGCGGCAGGTCGGCGGCCCGCCACTTGCCGGAGGTCTTCTTCGCGGTGCCCTGCAGGAAGATGGGCCCCCAGGCCGCAGTGGGCCAGGTGGCGTACTTGCCGTTGGACAGGCCCTGGTACCAGGTGTCGGCGAAGTCGGGGTCGACCGACACCAGACCCTTGGCGCTCAGGTCGCCCCAGAACTTGGCCACCTGCTTGCCCTCGGCGCTGGCCAGGTTCACCGTCACGTTCTTGGTGCCGTCGAACTTGAACGGCCGGGCTCCCAGCTGCCACATGTAGGCGATGAACTGACCGGCCTGGCTGGGCGCCAGGTTGGAGAGGTAGCTCTTCGGGTTGGCCGCGTGGTACTTCGCGGCGGCGGTGGCGAACTCGTCCCACGTCTTCGGTACCTCGACACCCGCCGCCTTCAGCAGGTCCTCCCGATACAGCAGACCCATCGGGCCGACGTCCTGCGGGACTCCGTAGACGGCGTCGCCCTTGACCACCTGCGACCAGACCCAGTCGGGGTACTGGGCCTTGATGTCGGTCGCACCGTAGGGGGAGATGTCCAGCAGGTCGCCGCTCAGGGTGAACGACGGGATGTACTGGAACTCGACCTGGGTGACGTCAGGGGCGCCCTGGCCGGACTTGATGGCCACTCGCATCTTCTGGTAGTGCGGGGCACCCTGGCCGACGTTGACCAGCTTGACCTTCACCTTCGGGTATTTCTTCTCGAACAGGTCGACCTCGTTCTGGAGGTCAGGCACCCAGCTCCAGAAGGTCAGGGTCGTCGGGGTGTCCATGGCTGCGTCGATGTCTGACTGGGTGACCTTCTGGGCGGCCGGCGCTGGCGTGTTGCTGCCACCACCGCCCCCGCAGGCCGCCAGCGCGAGACCGCCGGACACGCCGATGGCGGTCCCGAGGAAGCGGCGACGGGTGAATGGGTTGGTGGACATGGTTTCCTTCTTTCGACGGTGAACGGTGAAAAAACTGGTGCTGGACGATCAGTTCGTGGAGGCCGTCGAGCGAGGGGAGCTCGGCCGGCGACGACCGGGATGACCGCGCGGTGGCGGTCCGGTGGACGCTCGGCTCACCAGCTCGTGGGAGATGTCGACGTCGGCCACGGCCGGCTCCTCGCGCTCGATCAACGCGACCAGCTCGGACAGCACCCGGTGGGAGATGACCGACTGGTCGCTGCGCAGGGTGGTCAACGGCACGATCTGGAACTCCGCCTCGGGTACGTCGTCGACGCCGACCACCGAGACGTCGCCCGGTACTCGACGCCCGGCCTCGAGCAGTGCCCTCATCGCACCCATCGCCTGGGAGTCGTTGGCGCTGAAGATGGCCGTCACGTCGGAACGCCGGGCCAGCACCCGGCCGATCTCGTACCCCGAGCGCGCCGACCAGTCGCCCTGCATGACCTCCGGTCGCCGGCGACCAGCTGCGGCCAGAGCGCGAGCCCACCCCTCGAGACGTTGCTGTGCCGCGTCCCACTCGAGAGAACCGGCGATGTGCCATACCGTCTCGTGCCCCAGGTCCAGCAGGTGCTCGGTGGCCGTCCGGCCCATCTCGGCCTGTTGGGTGTCGACCACGGCCTGCCGCTCGATCCCGGGGATCCGTCCAACCGTGCCGGCCAGCGGCACGCCCTCGAGCAGTGCCGGGTCCACGTCGATCCGGTGGTTGGGCACCTCCAGGATGATCCCTTCCACGCCGCGGGACAGCAGGCCGTGGATGGCCTTGCGGAACTCGACCGGTGACGAGTCCGGGAGGGAGGCCAGGGCGATCTGGTATCCGCGCTGCCGAGCTGCGTGCTCGAGGCTGAAGACCCGACTGGCGGGACCGAAGAGCGGCAGACCCACAGCCAGGATGCCGATCAGGTGCGTCCGCTGGGTGACCAGAGCCCGAGCCGCGCCGTTGGGACGGTATCCGAGCTCGGTGATCGCCGCCTGCACCCGGGCTCTGACCTCGGGGCGGACGTGCGGAGCGTCGTTGATGACTCGCGAGACGGTCTTCTGCGAGACGCCGGCGCGGCGGGCCACGTCGACCATGACCACCGTCTGGTGTCCACGTATCGCTGCTCTCATGCCGCCTCACCCCCGTTGACTACGCTGTCAGTCGTTGTGACTACGTAGTCAATGAGATTGTTCCTCCGTTGTCAATCGCGGGTCGGCAATCGTGACCATCTCGTGACTCCAGGACCGCGGCTGCCGTCGCGTCCGAGACCGGGAGCCGAGCGAAGAGCCGAGCGTAAACTCAGCGCATGAGCCTCGAATTCGTGTATCCCGGTCTGGGCAGCGAGCAGATCGACTACCAGCAGGCTTGGGATCTGCAACGAGCAGTTCACGCTGAGGTGGCCAACGGGTCGCAACCGGACACCGTCATCCTGCTCGAGCACCCGCCGGTCTACACAGCCGGCAAGCGGACCGAGCCGCACGAACGGCCGATGGACGGTACGCCGGTGATCGATGTGGATCGAGGCGGCAAGATCACCTGGCACGGTCCGGGTCAGCTGGTCGGCTATCCCATCGTCCGGTTGCCCGACGCGGTCTACGTGGTCGACTACGTCCGTCGTCTGGAAGAGGCGATGATCGCGATGTTCACCGACTTCGGCCTGGCCACCGGTCGGGTGTCCGGTCGGTCAGGGGTCTGGTTGGCGGGCGATGCGCGGCGACCGGAGCGCAAGATCGCCGCGATCGGGGTCCGGGTGGCCAGCCGGACGACCATGCACGGCTTCGCCATCAACGTGGACCCGGACCTGTCCTGGTTCGACCGGATCGTGCCGTGCGGCATCACCGATGCCGGGGTCACCTCGATGGCACTCGAGCTCGACGAGCAGCTGTCGTTGGCCGAGGTCACCCACGTACTACGCCCGCACCTGACCGAGCTGCTGTCCTTCGCTCCCTACGAGAAGTCGCCCGACCTGGCGTCCACGCCGGTCCGGACCGAGGTCACCTACGGACTGACGGTCGGCCGGCCGGCGGTCGAGACCCTGGTCTGACCGACGACGCGCGCACACGACCACAGACGGATGCGGCCTGGCCAACACGCCGACAGGCTGGGTCGATGGAATCGACACCGGCCCTGGCTAGGGTGACTGTCTCAACCAGCTGGAGAGGGACCCGATGACGGAGACCACCATGGCCCGCCCGCCCTCGCCGCGGACCACCGAGTATGCGGTCGACACCGACGGACTGCGCAAGACCTACCGGACCCGCAAGGGTCGTCAGGTGGCGGTGGCCGGCCTCGACCTCAAGGTGCCGAACGGTGGCGTGCACGGCTTCCTGGGTCCGAACGGTTCCGGCAAGACGACCACCATCCGGATGCTGCTCGGTCTGATCCGGGCCGACTCGGGCCAGATGAAGATCTTCGACCACGTCGTGCCGCATGCGCTACCGGAGGTGATCGGTCGGATCGGCGCGATCGTCGAGCAGCCCCGCTTCTTCCCCGCCTTCTCGGGCCGCCAGAACCTGACCCTGCTGGCCCAGGGCATCGGCGCCCCCGTCACCCGGGTGGACCAGGTGCTCGACGAGGTGGGTCTCGGCGACCGCGGCAAGGACCGGTTCCGCAGCTACTCCCTGGGCATGAAGCAGCGACTCGCCATCGCCGGCACGCTGCTCAAGAATCCCGACCTGCTCGTCTTCGACGAGCCGACGAACGGGCTCGACCCGGCAGGGATCCACGAGATCCGAGCGACCATGCGTGGCCTGGCTGAGCGGGGCAAGACGGTCCTGGTGTCCAGCCACATCCTGAGCGAGGTGCAGCAGGTCGCGGACACGGTGTCCATCATCGGCCGCGGCCAGCTGCTGGCCTCCGGTCACGTCGACGAGATCCTGGCCTCCGCCGACACCCAGACCGTAAGGGTGGGCATCGCCGATCCTGATCGGGCTCGTCAGGTGCTGGAGGCGGCGGGCCTGCTCGTGGTGCAGAACGGCCCGATGCTGACCGTCGGGATCCGGGACAAGCAGCAGCGCTTCGACTCCTCCCGGGTGACCCGGATCCTGGCCCAGCAGGGCCTCTTCGTCGCCGAGCTCACCCCGGTGCGGGCCGACCTGGAGTCGGTCTTCCTGCAGCTCACGGCCGAGGAACACCTGGGCGCGACCCAGTACGGTCCGGGCGGGCCACCGCCGCCGGCTGGACCAGGCCGCGGCGCAGCGCCAGGAGCCCCGCGATGACCCGGCTGTTGCTCGCCGAGCTCATCCGGCTCCGCAGTCGACGGCTCAGCTGGATCACCGTGATCGTGATCGTGCTCGCCCTGGCCGGCCTGCAGTTCGCCGTCTACAACTCGGTCAAGCCCCTCACGGCACAGGAGACCGCACAGGCGCAGGTGCAGTACGAGCAGGCGAAGAAGGAGTACGACGCCAACGCGGAGCAGAACAAGGCCGCCGAGCAGGACTGCGTGACCCAGGGCGGGGGCACCGCTGAGGAGTGCAGCTCCGAGCCCAGGATCGAGTGGTACGCGACCCGTTCGGTCGTCCCGTTCAGCCAGATCGCCACCATCGCCGTCACCGTCAGCGTGATCCTGACCGGGCTGGCGTTCCTCCTGCTCGGGGCCTCCTTCATCGGCGCCGAGTACTCGAGCGGAGCGCTGGCCAACTGGCTCAGCTTCATCCCCGAACGAGGCAAGGTCTTCGCCTCCAAACTGGTCGCCGTGGTCCTCGGAGCTGCCCTGGTCAGCGCGCTGGCGTCGGCACTCACCCTCGGTCTGGCCGCCGCGATCGCCCAGCTCACCGACGCCCCGGTCTCCGGCGTCCAGAAGATCGTGGAGCTGGCCGGTCGTGGGATCCTCATCGGGGTCATCTGTGCAGCGATCGGCTTCTGCTTGGCCATGCTGACCCGGCACACCATCGCCGCCGCCGGCACGGTGCTGGGATACCTGTTCGTGTCCTTCGTGCTGGCCATCGTGACCGGCGCGGTCCCCGGACTGGCGACGGTCAAGTCGTGGTTGCCGGAGAACAACCTGCTGGCCTTCTTGAACCACGGCTATACCTACACCGTCTACGTCACCAGGGTGACCCCGGACGGGGTGAGCGCCGATCCGGTCGACCATCTGATCACCTTCGGGCACAGTGCTGTCTACTGGTCGGTGATCGTCGGGGCCGTGGTGGCGGGGACATTTGCGGTCTTCCGGCGTCGAGACGTGAACTGAGCCTGTCAGTGCAGGCGAGTAGTCTGAGCGGGTGACTATCGCACCAGAAGGACGCAAAATGCTGCGTCTCGAAGTTCGTAACGCGAGTGTCCCGATCGAGAAGAAGCCACCGTGGATCAAGACCCGCGCGGTGATGGGTCCGGAATACCGAGCGCTGCAGGAACTGGTCAAGAGCGAGGATCTGCACACCGTCTGCCAGGAGGCAGGCTGCCCCAACATCTTCGAGTGCTGGGAAGACCGGGAGGCCACCTTCCTGATCGGTGGCGACCAGTGCACCCGGCGTTGCGACTTCTGCCAGATCGACACCGGCAAACCGGCCGACTTCGATCAGACGGAACCGCACCGGGTGGCGGAGTCGGTCCAGAAGATGGGCCTGCGCTACGCCACCGTCACCGGGGTCTGCCGTGACGACCTGCCCGACGAGGGCGCCTGGCTCTACGCGGAGACCATCCGTAAGATCCACCAGCTCAATCCGGACACCGGTGTGGAGATGTTGGCCCCCGACTTCTCGGGCAACCCCGACTACCTCGGGCAGCTCTTCGAGGCCTCACCCGAGGTGTTCGCCCACAACGTGGAGACGGTGCCCCGCATCTTCAAACGGATCCGCCCCGGTTTCCGCTACGAGCGTTCGCTCGACGTGCTCCGCGCCTCGCGGGCCGCCGGTCTGGTGACCAAGTCCAACCTGATCCTGGGCATGGGTGAGACCCGCGAAGAGGTGTCGGAGGCGCTCCGCGACCTGCACGCGGCCGGCACCGAGATCATCACCATCACGCAGTATCTCCGACCGTCCCCGCGCCATCACCCGATCGAGCGCTGGGTCAAGCCCGAGGAGTTCGTCGAGATGAGCGCCGAGGCCACCGAGATCGGCTTCGCGGGCGTGATGAGCGGTCCACTCGTCCGTTCGTCGTACCGCGCTGGTCGGCTGTATCGTCAGGCCGTTGAGTCCCGGATGAACTGGACTCCGTCAGTGTCAGGAGAGGCCGACCATGGCTAGTCATTCCGTGAAGCGTCCCGGAGCGGACGGACCGGTTTCTCCCGCCCCAGCCAACAAGCCCCGGGCCGGCAGCAAAGGACCGGCGGCAGCCAGGGCCGCCGCGGGCCAGGGTCCGGTCGCCCCCACCAAGGCGCCCAACGCCCAGGAAGCCAAGGTCCTCGCCAAGGCGACCAAGCAGGCCGAGCGGGCGCGCAAGAAGGCCAGCACCGACCCGGCTGACATGGGACGGCTGAAGCAGATCTTCCGTGCCTACCAGCTGACGCACGAATTCGACAAGCGTCTCCCCTACCTGCTGATCGCCGCCTTCGTGGTGCCCATCATCATCTTCTGGGCGCTGCACTTCGCCTGGGACCATCCGATCTACCTGACCATCGTGGGCATCATGTTCGGGCTGCTGCTGGCCATGATCGTCCTGGTCCAGCGGGCCAAGAGGGCCACCTTCAAGCGGTACGCGGGCCAGGCCGGCTCCGCTGAGGTCGCGCTGCAGATGCTGCCCAAGCAATGGGTCTCGAGCCCGGTCATCGCCGTCACCCGGCAGCAGGACGCGGTCCACCGCACGCTGGGTCCGGGCGGTCTGGTGCTGATCGGCGAAGGCGAGCCCGGTCGGCTCAAGGCTCTGCTGGGCGGCGAGGTCAAGAAGCACCAACGGGTGGCCTACGGCATCCCCGTGACCACGATCATCATGGGTGAGAAGGAGGGTCAGATCCCGCTCTCGAAGCTGGCCGAGCACATCAAGAAGCTCCCCAAGACCCTCCAGCCGAACCAGATCACCGACGTCAAGCAACGGCTGCGCGCCCTCGACGCGGTCCGCCCGGCCATGCCCGTCCCCCGCGGTCCGTTGCCCACCAGCGCGCGCCAGGCCAAAGGCTCCCGTCAGGCCATGCGCGGCCGCTGAGCCCCCTGTTCGTCCTCGTTGCCTTGGGCAGCTCTGACCCCGAAATGATGCCTAGGCCATGGCCAACCTGATCAACGCCTCCCACATCACCAAGACGTACGGCACCCGCACCCTGCTCGACGACCTCAACATCGGTCTCGGCGAAGGGGACGTGATCGGTGTGGTCGGCCGCAACGGTGACGGCAAGACCACGCTGCTCCAGATCCTGACCGGTGTGGTCGAGCCCGACTCCGGCCGGGTGACCCACACCGGCGCCGTGTCCATCGGCTACCTGCACCAGGCCGACGACTTCTCCGCCGACAGCACCGTCCGAGACGTGATCGTGCACGGTGAGCCCGACCACGTCTGGGCCTCCGACTCCACCACGAGAAGCGTCGTCGAGCACCTGCTGGCCGAGGTGGATCTCGACGCCCCGGTGGGCATGCTCAGCGGCGGTGAACGTCGACGGACAGCCCTGGTGGCGCTGATGCTCGGCGGCCACGATCTGCTGGTGCTCGACGAGCCCACCAACCACCTCGACGTGGAGGCCGTGAGCTGGCTGGCCGAACATCTCCGCGCGCTGCAGTCGCGGGGCGAGGCGATGCTGGTGGTGAGCCACGACCGCTGGTTCCTGGACGAGATCTGCACCCGCGTCTGGGAGGTTCACGACGGGGTCGTCGACGCCTACGAGGGCGGCTACGCCGCGTACGTACTGGCACGGGCCGAACGCGCTCGCCAGGCCGCCGGGATGGCGGCGCGGCGCAAGAACCTGCTGACCAAGGAGCTGGCCTGGCTGCGTCGGGGCGCCCCCGCCCGCACCTCGAAACCCAAGTTCAGGATCGACGCCGCGACCACCCTGATCGAGAACGAGCCGCCGCCCCGCGACCGGTTCGAGCTGGAGCGGTTCTCGGTCACCCGGTTGGGCAAGGACGTGTTCGACCTGGTCGACGTGGATCTCGCGGTCGGGGACGGCGACGCCAGGCGGGTGCTGCTCGACGACCTGAGCTGGTCCATCGGCCCGGGTGAGCGGATCGGGCTGGTGGGCGTGAACGGGGCCGGCAAGACGTCGCTGCTCCGACTCCTCACCGGCGAGATCCAGCCCGGCTCCGGCAGGGTCAAACAGGGCAAGACGCTCAACATCGGGCACCTGTCCCAGGCGGTGGCCGAGCTGGACGGAAGCGAACGGCTGCTCGACTCGGTCAACCGGATCAAGGCGGCCGTCGCCCTGGCGTCGGGCAAGGAGACCAGCACCTCATCGTTGCTGGAGGACTTCGGCTTCACCGGCGACAAGCTGGTCACCCGCATCGGCGAGCTGTCCGGTGGCGAGCGGCGTCGGCTGCAGTTCCTCCGACTGATCCTTCTCGAACCCAACGTGCTGCTGCTCGACGAGCCGACCAACGACCTGGACATCGACACCCTGACCGTGATCGAGGACTACCTCGACTCCTGGCCCGGGACCCTGATCGTGGTCTCGCACGACCGCTATTTCCTCGAGCGGGTCTGCGACGTGACGTATGCGCTGATGGGTGACGGCAGCTGCGTACTGCTCCCCGGTGGTGTCGATCAGTACCTCGAGCACCGGCGTCGCCAGCCCAAGTCCGGCTCGGCCTCAGGATCTGGAGTGCGGACCTCACCAGCCGACGCCGCGACCAGCCGCCAGGCCAAGAAGGATCTGGCCCGGATCGAGAACCAGCTGGCCCGCCTCGACGCGAGCACCGCGCGGCTGCACACCGAGATGGCCACCGCGGGGAACGACTACGGCCGGTTGACCGAGCTGCAGAACGAGCTCGCGTCGGTGGCCGGCACCAAGGACGAGCTCGAGCTGGCCTGGATGTCCACCGCGGAGAAGCTCGACTGACGGTTGGTGCACGGCGTGGGGATGGCGCCGGAGGTACTGCGCGGGCCGGATAGGTTGGTCGCCATGAGCGAGCTGACTCTCGACTCCCTGACGGCCGCGCTCCCCCCCGGCGTCGTCGTCTCCGAGCCGGCGACGTGTGAGAACTACCGCTACGACTGGGCCCGCGACCCCTCGGCGGGGACGCCGGTAGCCGTGGCCCGGCCGACCGACGCCGACCAGGTGCAGGAGATCGTCCGCTGGGCGGCCGAGCATCGGGTCCCGGTCGTGCCGCGCGGGGCCGGCAGCGGGCTGTCCGGCGGATCGTCGGCCGTGGACGGCGGGCTGGTGCTGAGCCTCGAGCGGATGCGAGCCATCGAGATCGACGTGGACACCCGGGTGGCCGTGGTCGAGCCGGGAGCGTTCAACGCCGAGGTGAAGGCGGCCGCAGCCCGCGAGGGCCTCTGGTATCCGCCGGATCCGTCCTCGTTCGAGATCTGCTCGATCGGCGGCAACATCGCCACCAACGCCGGTGGACTGTGCTGCGTCAAGTACGGGGTGACCACCGACTACGTGCTGGGCCTCGACGTGGTGCTGGCCGACGGGACGAAGATCGTGCTCGGCGGCAAACGGATCAAGGACGTCGCCGGGCTGTCGCTGATGAAGCTCTTCGTGGGCAGTGAGGGAACCCTCGGCGTGATCACCCGGGCGATCCTGCGGCTGATCCCGGCGCAGGGCGTCCGGTCAACCCTGGTGGCCACGTTTCCGACGGCGCTGGCGGCGGCCAGCGCGGTGGTCCAGGTCGGCCGGACCATGCGCCCCTCGATGATGGAGTTCATGGATCAGGCCTCGATCAACGCCGTCGAGGACCTCCGACCGATGGGTCTCGACCGCGACGCCGGCGCGATGCTGATCGCGCAGTCCGACGCTCCTGGAGCGGCCCGCGGGGAGGAGATCGCGGTGATCGAGGCTGCCGTCGAGGCGGCAGGAGCGCTCGAGGTCTTCGTCACCGACGACGCGGCCGAGGGCGAGATGTTCGTCGCCGCCCGGCGAGCCGCCTTCCCCGCGTTCGAGGCGCGCGGCTCCCTGATGCTGGAGGATGTCGGCGTACCCGTCCCGCTGCTGCCCGAGCTGCTCGCGGGCGTGGCCGCGATCGCGGAGCGGCACCGGACGGAGATCCCGGTCGTCGCGCACGCCGGCGACGGCAACACCCATCCCAACATCATCTACGACCCCGCCGACTCCGACGCTCGGGCGCGGGCACAGATCGCGTTCGGGGAGATCATGCAGCTGGCCATCGGACTAGGTGGCACGATCACCGGCGAGCACGGAATCGGCCGGACCAAGAAGTCAGCGTTGCCCGACCAGCTCGGGCCTGACGTGATGAAGCTCAGCCAGACCATCAAGCTGGCCCTGGACCCGCAGCTGATCCTCAACCCCGGCGCCGTGTTCTGAGCGAGGCTGGGGAAACGGCGAGGCTCAGCGGCGCTTGATCACCACGGTGTTCGCCGCTACGTCGTGAAGACCGCGACGATCGACGCCGACCACCAGGGCTGGGATGACCAGGCACACCATGGCCGCCCGCAGCAGGGACCTGACCAGGCCGAGCGGCTCCCGGTCCAGCCGGACCACGGCGACGCGGGTGGCCAGCTGTCCGATACTGCCGCTGAACAACGCCGACAGCACCGCAGACTCGACGAAGAAGACGGCCATGATCATCCAGGCCCGCCAGCCCGTCGAGCCGAGGACGCCGAACCCGAACACGAAGACGGCCACCGCCATGCTGGCCGCCCAGTCGACGACCAGCGCGGTGATGCGGATCTGCCAGGAGGCCAGCGACCCGGCACCATCGCGTGGCAGCCCGAGCCGCTGCCCCGGGTAGGCGTCGGCGTCGTTGCGGGCGGAGAAAGCGTTGTCGGCCACACGCCGAGGCTACCCGTCGGTGCACGGCACATCGGGAACGATGCCGTGCCGGAACCGGGGTGACCCGGCCCGCGACCCTTGCCGGAGCGACCCCGCGTCGAGACCATGAGCCGTACGAGGCCAGAATGCTAGGTACAAGCCCGCCTGACCACGTGCTCGTCGAGCACTACCTACACTTCACCGGAGGATAGATGTTCCAAGGAGCCGACGACCTGTTGGCCTACGTCAAAGACGAAGGTGTCGAGACCGTCGACATCCGCTTCTGCGACCTACCCGGCGTCATGCAGCACTTCACCGTCCCGGCCGGTTCGTTCGGAGAGGACGTCTTCGAGGACGGCCTGGCCTTCGACGGTTCCTCCATCCGGGGGTTCCAGAAGATCCATGAGTCCGACATGGCGCTGATGCCGGACCCGACGACGGCCTACCTCGACCCGTTCCGGCGGGCCAAGACGCTCTGCGTCAACTTCTTCGTGCACGACCCGCTGACCAAGGAGCCCTACAGCCGCGACCCGCGCAACATCGCGCGCAAGGCGGAGTCGTACCTGGCGTCCACCGGCATCGGCGACACCGCCTACTTCGCTCCCGAGGCGGAGTTCTACGTCTTCGACGACGTCCGCTTCGAGACCAAGGCCAACACCGGCTTCTACGCGATCGACTCCGAGGCCGGCGCCTGGAACACCGCGCGGGAGGAGGACGGCGGCAACCGTGGATACAAGGTCAA
>JBBRYD010000046.1:0-26813 GCA_038238065.1 Propionibacteriales bacterium
GGTTCGCCGAGGCCGCCAACTTCACCAACGGGACCGACGCTGCAGGCATCGATGTCTCTCCCGGAGGTTTTCTGGCCGCGGTCGCTCTGGCCATCCTCGCCTACAAGGGATTTACCACCATCACCAACAGCGGCGGCGAGATCGTCGACCCTCACCGCAACACCGGTCGGGCGATCGTGATCTCAGTCGCGATCTGCTCAGCTCTCTACCTCGTGCTTTCGGTCGCCGTGGCCGGCAACCTCACCCTCACCGAGACCATCGCCGCCGAGGACTTCTCCCTGGCAGAGGCGGCCCGGCCGGCGTTTGGCGACAGCGGCGTCTTATTCACCGTGGTACTTGCCATGGTTGCGACAGCGTCGGGGGTCATGGCCAGCGTGTTCGCCGCCTCCCGCATGCTGGGCATGCTCACTCGTACGAAACAGGTGCCCCACCGCCACTTCGCGATGCCCGGCTCCATTCGCGCGCACACCACCGTCTACACCGTCGTGCTGGCCATGGCTCTCACCGCGGCCTTCGATCTGCGCCGGATTGCCGCCATTGGCGCGATCTACTATCTCCTCATGGACATCGCCATCCACTGGGGTCTCCTGCGCCATCTCCGGGCACGTATCGAATTCAAGCCAGCCATCGTCGTGACAGCCATCGTCCTCGACGTCGTTGTGCTTGGCGCCTTCTTGTGGGTCAAGGCCTCGGCCGACGCCCTGAGCCTCTACGCTGCCGCCGGCGGCATCGTCCTCATCATCCTCGGGGAACGGCTCTTCATGCGTTCACACACCCGTCCGGACGGAACCATGGACATGTAGAGGGGCTCTTCATACCGCAGGTATGAAGAGCCAGATATCCGCCGTTCCCGCAGCGGCGCTCCCGGTGCGAATACCTCGATCACTCCCACGTTCGGTCAATCCGGAGCTCCGGTCGTGTGCGGGCCACCACGATCGAGCGGGTACCAGCGAAAGTCGCAGAGCTGTGCGCCGGTCGCGAGCGTGCCGGTTCGCTCCAACTTCCCGCCCCACGTTTCCGCCAGCGGGAAGTTGAGTCGGCAAAACGTCTACACGCACACAGTTCCGATGCGTCTTGACTGGCGAAGAACTCAGCGACCGGGCATTTCAGGCAGTCGAAGGCGACTGCGCCGTCGTCGCTGGGCACGTTGCACCATTCATAGCTCGGGGACCCGAACGGGAAGTCCTGACTTGGCTCAAATTAGTGTCCACCGGCGGCTGACTTGATTGCCGCGATGACGTCCCTGGCTTCGTCGTCGAGGGGCGTGCCGGCGTGCAGGATGTGGCTGCCGGTCTGGACCGCGATGCTGCGGTAGGGCCGCAGGGTCTGGACGAGCTTTCTGATCGCCCAGCGGTCTCGCGCTCGAGCCAACGGCTCACGGCGAGGGCGGCCATGACGATGGTCAGATGGGCTTCGATCGAGTCTCGTTTGTGGTGGTAGATCGGTCGGGCTCGTAGGTCGGTCATGGACATGCGGAAGCTCTTCTCGACCTGCCACAGCTGGTGGTAGGCGCCCATCACGAACTCCGGTGTCGGCGCTGGCAGGTTGGTCACGTAACCCTTTAACCTGCCAGGGCACGGGTCTTGGCTTCGAGGTCACGGTTGACCGCCTTCTTGGCGCCGGTGAGCTGGACGAACCGGTTCCGCTTGACCGCGGTCTTCCCGGCGACGGCCTGTTCGGCTTTGCCGATCTGGGTGTCGATGCCCTTCATCGTGCGTTTCGTCCGGTCGCTGCGGTACTGGTAGAAGATGGTCCGGCTTCGCTGGTCGGCCTTCGGCCCCATCTTGGTGGGTTGGACGAACACCTGCTGATCGGGGATCGGTTGGTCGGGATGGTCACGGCGCCACTGCGCGACCTGGTAGGGCACATCGGGGATCCGGGCGCCGACGATGAAGGTGAGTCCGGCGTCCTCGAGGTCTTTGCAGTTGGCCTCCGACATCATCCTGGCGTCAGCGACCACCGTCACCCCGGGCAGGCTGTAGGCGGCCATGAACGCCTTGATCACCGGCAGCATGGTCTTGGTCTCGGCGGTGTTGCCGGTGAAGGCGTGGACCTGCAACCAGAACCCGCGGACATCGGTCAGCAACCCGACGGTGATCTGCGGCTCCAACCGGCGCTCCTTGGAGAACCCCGGCTCACGGAACCCGTCACCAGTGTCGGTCTCGAAGTACAAGGTGGTCACGTCGTAGAGCACCAGCGTGGCCGGGCCGAGCCCGACATGCTCCGCGCACGCCGCCGCCAGGCGCTGCCTCCACTCGGTCTGGGCATACACCGGCAGCCGGCGTTTGATGGTCGGATACGACGGCGGCGTGATCCCGAGCTCGTCCAAGACCCGGATCGAGTCGAGCTTGCTGGTCGGCTCCACCACCCGGGCCAGCACCAGCTGCCGAAACACCTTGTCATCACACGCCCGGTCCAACCCGAGCACCCGGTAGGCGGTACTCAACGTCTCCCACAGGTGCCGGGCCTGACTCGACAGAATCGGAGCCTCGTGGTCACCAAGCTGCCCGTCGTCGAAGTCCAGGGTGTCCTGATCGACGTGCAGCCGTTGCTGGGCGATGGTCTTCAGCACCTCCACCTCGCCCGGTGTGTGCGCCGAACCGATGTGCTCGATCTCGCGCGACCCGCGCCGGTTCGAGTGCACGATCTGCACCGCGATCGCACCGCTCGCGGTCTTCACGGTCCGGACGTAGGCCACAGCGACAGGCTAGAGGCCCAGAATTAGTGCACAACTTCCACAGCAAATCCCCTAGCCAAACACCACTTCATCTCCAGAATCGCCCAACTTGAGCCAAGTCAGGTTTCAGGCAGTCGAAGGCGACTGCGCCGTCGTCGCTGGGCACGTTGCACCATTCATAGCTCGGGGACCCGAACGGGAAGTTGCGGAACATGTCCGTCGCGAGCTTGAGACGCTTCCACGGATCCCGGGTGAATGTGGCACCAAGGAGTAACGGCGGCTCACCCATCTGGCTCACCCATCTGCTGGTAGACGCTCCAGGCGATGTCGTAGATCAGCCGCTGTGACTCCGCGGCCGGTATGCCATGTCGAACCAACGTCTCGTGCATCGCCAGAACCAGGGCGGCTGCGTGGGTGGTGAACACTGCGCCCAGTGTGGGTTGGATCGCGACGGAGGGCTCGATCTCGTAGTAGCGATCCCAGGTCTGCTTCATCACCTCACCGACCGACCCGGCCAGCGGTGTCGCCCCCAACACCTTCCCCGCATGCCGCTCGAGGAGGCTCTGCCACAGGTCGCCGCCTTCCAATGTGCGCCGGACGACCGCCTCGAGCCCGTGGCCTACCTCGTCGAACACGTCCGCGGTCGACTGGTGGTCCCAGGATTCATCGAGGGAATCCTGCGGCAGCAGCTCACCGAGCAGAAACAGCTCGGGGGCCAGCTGAGAGAAACGCCGCTTGAGAAGGTCGACCCGACCCGACCCGACCCGACGCGCGCCGCGTACTCGCGCGCGATGAACGGTCGAGACAGCTGTTCGAAGCGCGCGTCCGGAGCGAGCACAAAAATCAACGCCTCCGCCGTGGTCAGCGCCTTAGCGTGCAGCATGAGCTCGCTGGGAAAAACAAATCCGTACTCAGTCGCACCGCCCGGGCCTTCCTCGGCTGCAGATCGGCCACCCGCTGGCGCCAGTCGGTTTGGGTGACCGCAACGATCGGGATCGAGCGCAGTGGCTGTGGCCGAGGTCCTGGAGTACCACGACGGCGAGGTAGTCTCAGCCAGGCCACCAGACCGCGAACCTCGACCGTTGCGCCGAGCCGGTCATCCAGGCTGGCCTGGCCCCAGCCGGACAGGCCACCGAACGTCTTGTCGAGTCGCGCACGGCGCGGGCCCGTGCTCTGCGTGCAGCGCCGGTCTGGGTGCTGCGGAGGCTGGGCCATGCCGCGATGAACGCCGACACGGCGTCCTCGACGCTGACAAACCCAGCGACAGAACTCTGACCCGTACTGAGCGGGGTCAATGACATTTCTTCACGGAATCTTCACGTGACCATCAGTGCATGTCCATGTTGGGAAGCGAGCCTGAGGGTGAGGCGTAAGCCGTGCTTGGCGTCGGCCGAGACTGTGGTGTCAGGTAGCCAGCCACCTCAAGGAGCGTGTTAGGAGGCCGGTTTCTGTGAGGACATCTGCTAGTTAAGTTAGGCAGACGACTATACGAAAGAGATCGCCCATATGAACGGCGTCCGGTGGCAGGCCGCCGGCGTTGACCCCGCATCCTCTTCTGATGGACAAGGAAGTAAGCCATGACCGACACCCCTGCTTCGAACGCCGTCGCTGCGGAGCGGGGCATCACGAGTCCCGGTCCGGTCCCGTTGCTGAGCCCCGAGCTGCGGCACGCGATGGATGCCTACTGGCGCGCCGCGAACTATCTCTCGGTCGGTCAGATCTATCTCTACGACAACCCGCTGTTGAAGCGGCCGCTGGCCCTGTCGGACGTCAAGCCCCTGGTGGTCGGCCACTGGGGGACGACACCGGGCCAGAACTTCATCTACGTCCATCTGAACCGGGCAATCGTCAAGTACGACCTGAACATGTTCTACGTCGCCGGACCGGGCCACGGTGGTCCGGCGCTGGTGGCGCACACCTACCTCGAGGGCAGCTACTCCGAGATCTACCCCGACGTCAGCCAGGACGCAGCGGGGCTGAAGAAGCTGTTCACCCAGTTCTCCTTCCCGGGTGGGATCTCCAGCCACGTCGCCCCGACCACACCGGGCTCGATCCACGAAGGCGGCGAGCTCGGCTATTCGCTCAGCCACGCCTTCGGGGCCGTCTTCGACAACCCCGACCTAGTCGTCGCCTGCGTGGTCGGCGACGGGGAGGCCGAGACCGGACCGCTGGCCACCGCGTGGCACTCCACGAAGTTCCTCAACCCGGTGAACGACGGCGCGGTGATGCCCATCCTGCACCTCAACGGCTACAAGATCAGCAACCCGACGGTGCTGGCCCGGATCGAGCACGAGGAGTTGGACCAGTTCCTGCGCGGCTGCGGCTGGGAACCCCGCTACGTCGAGGGCGACGACCCGGCGGCAATGCACGAGCTGATGGCCACCGTCCTGGACGAGACCGTCGAGGCAGTCCGCGCCATCCAGGCCGCCGCCCGCTCCGGGAGGTCGACCATCCGGCCGCGCTGGCCGATGATCGTGCTGCGCTCCCCCAAGGGCTGGACCGGGCCGAAGGTGGTCGACGGCCTGCCGAACGAGGGCACCTTCCGTTCCCACCAGGTGCCGCTGCTGGTGGACGAGGCACATCCCGGACACGTCGAACAGCTCGACCAGTGGATGCGCAGCTATCACCCCGAGGAGCTGTTCGACGCCGACGGGCGGTTGCTCCCCGAGCTGGCTGCCCTCGCCCCACGCGGCGAACGGCGGATGGGGGCCAACCCGCACACCAACGGAGGACTTCTGCTCCGGGACCTGCAGATGCCCGACTTTCGGACCCACGCTGTCGCCGTCCCCGCCCCGGGCGCCGTGGAGGCGAAGGACACCCTCGTGCTCGGCGACTTCCTGCGTGACGTCGTCGCGGAGAACGAGGATCGACGAAACTTCCGGCTCTTCGGCCCGGACGAGACATTGTCCAACCAGCTCGGTGCGGTGTTCGAGGTCACCGACCGGCAGTGGGAGGCCCGGATCGTCGAGAACGACGAGTCCTTGGCGCCCGCGGGACGGGTGCTCGACTCGATGCTGTCCGAGCACCAGTCCCAAGGCTGGCTCGAGGGCTATCTTCTCACCGGGCGGCACGGGTTGTTCAACTGCTACGAGGCGTTCATCCACATCGTCGACTCGATGTTCAACCAGCACGCCAAATGGCTCAAGATCACCAAGGCGCTGACGTGGCGGCGCGACATCTCGTCGTTGAACTACTTGCTGGCCTCCCACGTCTGGCAACAGGACCACAACGGCTTCACCCACCAGGATCCCGGTTTCCTCGACCACGTGGTGAACAAGAAGGCCGATATCGTCCGGGTCTACCTGCCGCCGGACGCGAACACCCTGCTCTCGGTCGCCGACCACTGCCTGCGCAGCCGCCACTACGTCAATGTGATCGTCGCCGGCAAGCGCGACATGCCGCAGTGGCTGACCATGGACGCGGCGGAGATCCACTGCACGAAGGGGATCGGGATCTGGGAGTGGGCCGGCAACGACCGCGGTGCCGAACCCGACGTCGTCCTGGCGTGTTGCGGGGACACCCCCACCCTCGAGGTGCTGGGCGCGGTCACGATCCTCCGGGAGCACCTGCCCGAGCTGAAGATCCGGGTCGTCAACGTGGTGGACCTGATGAAGCTGCAGTCCGCCAGCGAGCACCCGCACGGTCTGTCCGACGCCGACTACGACAGCCTGTTCACCAAGGACAAGCACATCGTCTTCGCCTTCCACGGCTATCCCAGCCTGATCCACCGGCTCACCTACCGGCGGACCAACCGCAACTTGCATGTCCGCGGTTACAACGAGGAAGGCACCATCACCACCGCCTTCGACATGCGGGTGCAGAACCGGCTCGACCGGTTCCACCTCGTCCAGGACGTCATCGACCGGCTGCCGCAGCTCGGAGCAACCGGCGACTACCTCAAGCAAGCCATGGCCGACAAGCTCATCGAGCACGACCTCTACATCAATGTCCACGGCCAGGACCTGCCCGAGATCCGTGACTGGGTCTGGACCCCTGCGCAGTGACCACCTCCACCGTGCCGGCGCCGTCGACCGGTGTCGACGCACTGGTGGCCACGGCGGAACTGCTGGTTCGCGGCGACAAGGGCTTGCTCGCCATCGACGAGTCCACCCCGACCTGCAACCAACGATTCGCCCGGCTGGGTATCACGCAGGACGAGTCGACCCGCCGCGCCTACCGCGAGCTGATCCTGACCACGCCCGGGCTCGGGGACTGGATCAGCGGGGTCATCCTCTACGACGAGACCATCCGGCAGCACACCGGCGACGGGGTGACGTTCCTGGCCGTCTTGGCTGAGGCCGGGATCCTCGCGGGAATCAAGGTCGACCTCGGCGCGAAGCCGTTGGCCGGGCACCCCGGCGAGAAGGTGACCGAGGGGCTGGACGGATTTCGACAACGGTTGGGTGAGTACGCCGGCATGGGTGCCCTTTTCGCGAAGTGGCGGGCCGTCTTCACCATCGGCGGACCCACCCCCAGACACGCCTGCGTCGAGGCGAACGCGCAGGCGCTGGCCCGCTACGCCGCACTGTGTCAGGAGGCTGGTCTGGTGCCCATCGTGGAGCCAGAGGTGCTGATGGCCGGTGACCACACCGCGGCTCGCTGCGGCCAGGTGACCGAGGACGTGCTGCGTGCGGTCTTCGCCCAGCTGCACATCCAGAGGGTTGTTCTCGAGGCGATGCTGCTCAAAACGAACATGATCCTGCCGGGGTCGGATTGTTCGACCCAGGACCCGGTCGACGCGGTGGCCGCAGCGACGATCAGCAGCCTGCGGCGTACGGTGCCGGCCGCCGTCGCGGGGGTCACCTTCCTGTCCGGCGGTCAGTCCGGCGACCTCGCCTGCACCCGGCTGGCCGCAATGAACCGTCCGGACTTCGCCCCGCTGCCCTGGCCGGTCGCGTTCTCCTTCGGACGCGCGATCCAGGAACCCGCGCTGACCCTCTGGGACGGCCAGGTCGCGAACGCAGAACCTGCGCAGCAAGCGCTTCTCCGGCGGGCCAAAGCCAACTCCGACGCCCGCCGGGGCGAGACGACGCCGACCGGCACCTGAGGCCCTGAACAACACCGAGCAGGAAGAACAGCCTGATGACCACCGACCCGAAGCAACCCCAGGCTGATCCGTCGCCCGGCGCACCGCCTGACCCCCAGCAGGATCTCAAGGCCCTGCCGATGGCCGAGGTCGAGAAGCAGCTCGAGACCTCAGCGGACGGGCTGACCCAGGCTGAGGCGACGAAGCGGCTGACGACGTACGGCCCGAACGAGATCACCGAGCACCACACGAATGCTCTGCTGAAGTTCCTGTCCTACTTCTGGGGCCCGATCCCCTGGATGATCGAGATCGCGGTGATCTTGTCCGGTGTCGTGGGGCACTGGCCGGACTTCTTCATCATCTTGGTGCTGCTGGTGGCCAACGCCCTGGTCGGCTACATCGAGGAACGCCAAGCCGGCAATGCCATCGACGCCCTGAAAGCCAAGCTCGCCGTCACCGCCCGCGTCCGGCGCGACGGCGCCTGGACCACCCCGGCCGCGCGAGAGCTGGTGCCCGGTGACGTGATCCGGCTGCGACTGGGCGATATCGTCCCCGCCGACGCCCGGCTGTTGGACGGCGACGAGATCGAGGTCGATCAATCCGCGCTCACCGGAGAGTCCTTGCCTGCGACCAGCACGCCCGGGGATCCGGTGTACTCCGGGTCGATCATCCGCCGTGGCGAGGTCGGCGCGCTGGTCTACGCCACCGGCACCCACACCTACTTCGGCAAGACCGCTGAGCTCGTGCAGGACGCCCACACCGCCAGCCACTTCCAGAAGGCCGTGCTGAAGATCGGCAACTACCTCATCCTCCTCGCAGTTGCGCTGGTCGCGGTGATCATCGCCGTGTCGTTGCTGCGCGGTGATCAGATCCTGACCACGCTGCAGTTCGCTCTGGTGCTCACCGTCGCCGCGATCCCGGTAGCGATGCCCACCGTGCTGTCGGTGACGATGGCCGTGGGTGCTCGGTTGCTGGCCAAGAAGCAGGCCATCGTCTCCAAGCTGGTGGCCATCGAGGAACTCGCCGGTGTCGACGTTCTCTGCGCCGACAAGACCGGCACCCTGACCCAGAACTCGCTCACCCTGGGCGACCCGTTCAGCCTGGACACCCGCACCTCCGCCGAGGTCATCCTGGCCGGTGCGCTGGCCTCCCGGGCCGACAACGACGACCCCATCGACCTCGCCGTCATCGGAGGGCTGAGTGACAAGACAGCTCTGGACGCCTACACCGTGACCCACTTCGAGCCGTTCAACCCGGTCGACAAGCGCACCGAGTCCGCCGTCACCGGTGCTGACGGAAAGACATTCAAGGTCAGCAAGGGAGCCCCCCAGGTCATCCTGGCCCTGGCCGGGCGCGCGACCGACATCACGTCCGCCGTCGACGCGGCGGTCGGCAACTTCGCCGTGCGCGGCTTCCGCTCCCTCGGGGTGGCCCGTGCCGACGATGGCGGGGACTGGCAGTTCCTCGGCGTGCTGCCGCTGTTCGACCCGCCGCGCGACGACGCGGCGTCCACCATCGCCACCGCCCGCGAGATGGGCGTGACGGTCAAGATGGTCACCGGGGACGCCTTGGCGATCGCCAAGGAGACCGCGACCAAGGTCGGTCTGGGCACGGGCATCCTCGACGCCGCCGGTCTCGGCGACCTGAAGAAGACCGAAGACGCCGCCGTCGGCGAGTCCATCGAGGACGCCGACGGATTCGCCCAGGTGTTCCCCGAGCACAAGTACCACATCGTGGACGTCCTGCAGACGCGCGGTCACATCGTCGGAATGACCGGCGACGGAGTCAACGACGCCCCCGCCCTGAAGAAGGCGGACTGCGGTATCGCGGTGTCCGGCGCCACCGATGCTGCTCGCGCGGCCGCCGCGATCGTGCTGCTCACCCCGGGGCTGTCGGTGATCATCGACGCGATCAAGGAAAGCCGCAAGATCTTCCAGCGGATGAACTCCTACGCGATCTACCGCATCGCCGAGACGCTGCGGGTCCTGCTGTTCATGACGGTCTCGATCCTGGTGTTCAACTTCTACCCCGTCACCGCCATCATGATCGTGATGCTGGCGCTGCTGAACGACGGCGCCATCCTCTCCATCGCCTACGACAGAGTCCGCTACCGGATGAAGCCTGAAGCCTGGAACATGCGCGTCGTGCTCGGCATCTCCACCGTGCTCGGCGTCATGGGCGTCATCTCGGCGTTCGGGCTCTTCTACCTCGGGGAACGCGCCTTCGGCCTCGACCGGGACCAGGTCCAGACGTTGATGTACCTGAAGCTGTCCGTTGCCGGGCACCTGACCATCTTTCTCACCCGCACCCGCGGGCCTTTCTGGTCCATCCGACCCGCCCGGATTCTGTTGCTGGCCGTGGTCGGCACTCAGGCCGTCGCCACCCTCATCGCCGTCTACGGACTGTTCATGACTCCCCTCGGCTGGGGCTGGGCCGCCTTCGTCTGGGGCTACGCGATCATCTGGGCGCTGGTCAACGACCGCGTCAAGCTCCTCGCCTACAAGATCCTCGATCCGGCCCACGGGCGGCTCCCGTGACCTGCGGGGTGGGAGCCCGCGCCATGATCACCCACCCGGTGTACACGGTCGAGCTGTGGTGCTTACGCGAGACCGGGCTGCACCTGGATCTGCTGGCTCAGAGCGAGTCGCTGTTCGCGCTGTCCAACGGCCATATCGGCTGGCGGGGCAACCTGGACGAGGGTGAGCCGCACGGGCTGCCCGGGAGCCGTGCCACCGGTCGGTCGACCGCCGGGGACGTGCCCCGGTCGCCGGTCGGCCACGCCCCGGCACCGCATCGCCGGCTGCCGTCCACCTACGAGAGGAGCTGAGGATGTGTCGCTGGATGGCCTGGTCCGGGCAAGCGTTGAAGATCGAGGAGCTGTTGTTCAACACCCAGCACGGGCTGGTCGAGCAGAGTCGGCACTCGCGGTTGACCACCGAGCCGACCAACGGCGACGGTTTCGGGCTGGGCTGGTACGGGACAGGTATGGGCCCCGGGGTCTACCGACGCCTGGTGCCGGCCTGGGCCGACGCCAACCTGCGGCATCTGAGCGCCCATATCGAGTCGCCGCTGTTTCTGGCTCACGTGCGGGCGAGCAGCGGCAGCGCGGTGCAGGAGACGAACTGCCACCCCTTCCAGCACGGCCGCTGGCTGCTGGTCCACAACGGTCAGATCAACGGCTTCCCCACGCTCCGCCGCGACCTCATGCTGGCGATCGACCCGGACCACTTCGCCGAGGTCGTCGGGTCGACCGACTCCGAGGTGCTGCTGGCCCTGGCCGTCACCTACGGCCTGGAGCAGGATCCGCTCGGTGCGCTGGAACGGGCGATCGGGCTGGTCGAGTCCGAGGCTCGCCGGCACGGCATCGAGCACGCCGTCCAGGCGAGCATCGGGCTGAGCGACGGCGAACGGCTCTGGGCGGTGCGCTACGCGACCGACGCCGTCCCACCCACGCTCTTCGTCTCCGCGGACGCGGCCGCCCTGTGTCGGCTGCATCCGGACAACCCGCGGCTGCAGCAGCTGGGCGACGACGACCGGCTCGTGGTCTCCGAGCCGTTCGACGACCTGCCGGGAGGTTGGAACGAGATCGACCGCTCGGCGGCCGTTGTCGTCACCCCGGGCGGCGGGGTGAACCACCGGCCCTTTCGCCCGCAGCCTCCGAGCGAGTGACTCTGGCCGGTGCCGACCAGCCAGAGTCGTCACCGAACAGTGAGGGGCAGTAATGCCACAAGAGCGTAGGTCATCCGGGCGCGTTCAGCGGCTCATTGCCGCTGCTCGTAAGCGAAGGGACGCTGTGATGAGGTCCCTCGTGATCCGGGGGACTGAGCTGAGGGAAGGGCCGCGTTGGATTGCGAAGGGCTCGTCTGTTCCGGTGCATGGGCGCCCTACATCGCTGGGTCAGCAACTCAATCCAGCGTCAGCGCAACGGCCGGTCATGCGACCGGGCGGTGGGCCCGCGATGCCCATTGGTTCGACATCCGTCTACGTGAAGGAGCTATTTGTGGCTAGCCGATCGGCCAGCGCTCAGCGCAGCGTCGTACTGGAGGTTGACGGGTTGCATTGGGCGATCGAGAAGAATGTCGTGGAGGCGACCTTGGTCGGCGGCCCGGCGTGACGGTGGTAGAGGCGAACCCGGTAGCTCAAACCGCGACGGTGACGTTCGACCCTGACCGTACGACGGTAGGGGACCTCGTTGGCTGGGCGCGGACTGCGGCTATCACTGTCGGGGGGAGTCCGTCCCGGACCACGTGTGCCTCACGGATATGCCCGCCGCTGCGGGAGCCGGCACCCATGACCGAGGATGAGGCGCTGGCGTTGATCGCGGCGGTTGAACGAGAGTCCAAGCACCCCTTGGCCCAGGCCGTGGCCCGCCACGCGGACGCGGCCGACGCCGCCCGCTGGGACGTTCAGGGGTTCAGCAGCATGCCCGGGCAGGGTGCCGTCGGCACCGTCGACGGCAAACGGGTCGCGGTGGGCACCACCAGGCTGATGGAGGCTGAGTCGGTGGACCTAGGACCGATTCAGCAGAACCTCGCCACCGGCGGCCAGACCGCAGTGCTGGCCTCGGTCGACGGTCGGGCCATCGCGGTGATCGGCATCGCGGACGCCGTCCGCCCGACCTCAGCGGCCGCGGTCCCTGAGCTAGCCGGGCTCGGTGTCGAGGTGGTGATGCTCACCGGCGGCAACACCGCGACCGCGCAGCGTATCGGGGCCCAGCTGGGTGTGACGAAGTGATCGCGGAGGTGTTGCCCGGGGGCAAGGCAGCCAATGTCACCGAGCTGATGGAGTCAGGCCGCCGGGTGGTGAAGGTCGGCGACGGCGTCAACGACGCTCCGGCGCTCGCCCAAGCAGACCTAGGCATCGCGATCGGCGCTGACACCGATGTCACGGTCGAGACTGCCGATGTGGTGCTGATGCGCTCAGACGCCCTCGACGTCGCGGTGGCACTGCGCATCGGCCGCGGTACGGGGTCGCAAGGAGCGGCAGAACCTCGGCTGGGCCATCAGCTACAACACCATCGCGCTACCGATCGCCGCTGGCGTCTTCGAGCCGGCGTGCGAGCTGGTGCTACGCCCTGAGATCGCGGCAATCACCATGGCCGGATCGAGTGCCCTCGTCGCGGTGAACGCGCTGACCCTCAAGTGGTCCAAGCTGCCCGCACCGACGGCACCGCCGCAGGCACCGACGGTGGCATCCGGCGGGCCGTCCGCCGTGCCGACCGCCGCTGGGCGGTCCTGACATGGGAGCCGCGTGTAGCCACGATCATAAGGGCCGTGGCGCGCCGAAGAGAGATCGTCGATGACCGGAGTGGTCGCCGGTGGTCGCCTCGCCACGTTGACACGGCGGCCGGCCCCGCTGCGGATGCTGTGGATCACCGCCGCCCTCGGGGTGTGTTTCCTCGCCGTCCGGTGGGGGTTGCGGGACGCGCCGCTGCTATGGTTCGCCGCCTTGCGGGCCCTGCTTGGCGGGTCCGCACTCGCCGTCGTCGCCGCCATCCGACGCCGGCCGCTGCCGCGGTCGGTCCGGGCCTGGGGCAGGATCGGTGCGCTCGGACTGGTCAACGTCAGCCTCGCCTTCTGGGCCATGTTCGCCGGCGTCGCCGGGCTGGCCACCGGCACCGCGGCTGTACTGGCCAACGCGCAGCCATTGTTGATCCTGCTTCCCGCCTGGTGGCTGTTCGGGGAACGGGTGTCAGTGCGAACTGGCATTGCCCTGATCGTGGGCTTCGGCGGGTTGCTGGTCGTTGCGGTGCCCGGTGGCGGTGGTTCGGGGGCATTGTTGTCGTTGGTGGCGGCGGCGGCGGTGACCGCGGGAACACTGATGGTGCGTCACCTCGTCGGTGTCGATGTCGTGGTGGCCAGCGCGGCGCACTTCCTGATCGGCGGCCTGGTCTTAGCCGTGGTCGCCTTCCTCGTCGAAGGTGTCCCGGAGATTGCCTGGACGCCGCGCTTTATCATCGTCGTCGCGTTCCTCGGCTTGGTCGCGACCGCGGCCACCACCCTGGCGTGGTTCGTGGAGGCACAACGTTCGCGGTTGTCGTCGCTGACCGTGTGGATGTTCCTGATCCCGGTTTTCGGGCTGCTCATCGGCATCATCGTCTTGGGCGAGCGGCCCGACGTCTGGACGGGGGTGGGTCTTGCCTTGGTGCTGATCAGCATGTGGGTGGCCCTCACCAAGCAGACCATCGCCGCGGCCGGACCCGCGGGGCTGCTGTGCGCGGGCTGCCCACCTGCAGCCGAGGATGTATCGCCCGACGCTCTCTTCCGGTCCACCGCTCAGCGCCACACCCACACATCCGACACCGGCTCTGAGGAGAACCCGTGACTTCACCCAACCCCTCGGGCGGCGCTACGCACACGAACCTGATCGTGGCCCGAAAGCAGCGGGCCGATGACGAGACGGAGCTCACCCGGACCGGGGAGGCGATGGACGACAGTGCCACCGGTGTGATCTACAGGCGCAACATCTGGCAGCGCGGCAGCGACGAGTCGCTGCGCTCCGCCGAACGCTCCAGAACATTTTCAGCCGCTATCCCTCCACGGTGGAGGCTCCGTCGTGACCGGCCCGGGACACCCGCCAGGAATCCGATCTGCGGCTGCAGTCCTACGCCGCGGTCGTCTTCGACATGGACGGCGTGGTCACCGACACCGCCACGGCGCACGCCGCGGCGTGGAAAGGAGCCCTTTGACGACGTCCTCCCCGACCTGGCCAGGTCGTCGGCCCCGGAGTTTGAGGTCACCCGGCTGTTCGCGAGCTTGGCGACGTTCGACGCGTCGGACGACCGCTTCGACATCGCCGGGGTGATGGGACCCGATGAGTTCCACGACGGCTACCCCGACTCGCCCGGTCGGGGTGTGCGCAACAACGCCAACACCAACGCGATGGTGGCCGGGCTCGCCGACAAGACTCTGGACGTGCTCGATCTGGTGGCCGGCTCGGACCGCGGCCGTTAGCAGACCGGCTTGCCGTGCAACCCCGCGAGCGCCAGTACTGGGACCGGCTCCGGCACTGGCTCCGGGTGCCTTTCCACAGCGACGGCGTGATCAGCCAGTTCGAAGGATACGAACGGCTTGCCGAGTTTGACTGGGACGGCTACCGGTCCCGCTACGGCAAGATCGCACGCCTCGACCTGATCCTCGCCGCTGGGGGAGACAGTCCCAACAACTATCGACTGTCCAAGCAGGCCCGTCTGCGGCTGCATCCGCACACCGGCGAGGCGATGACCGTGTGCGTCGAGGATCAGATGGGCGTGCTCTCAATGGGAGACGTTCACGTGGTGGACCGCACGGCTGCCGGTGGCCCGTCTGAGGACTCGCCCACATCTAGGGCACGGCGGACACCTGCCGTAGCTGGTGGGAACGAGCGGTGAGGCGCCGCCCGAGCCGCCGGGGTGGCTGGTCGCTGGTGACTGTGGTGGCCGCCGCCCTGTCTGGTTGGTGGTCGTTGTGTCATCACCGGTCGGCGGCGGTGCGGAGTTGGTCGCCAGGGGCAGGTGAGCGCCTGCGCGCCGGTTCCCTGCAGGTGCGCGTATTCGGGACCGGTGAGACCGTCCTCCTCCTTCTGCACGGGATCGTCGCGTCTGGCGACTACTTCGGCGCCGCCTACGACGCTCTCGGGCGGCGGGTCCGGGTCGTTGTACCTGACCTGCTGGGCTTCGGCGAATCCATGGACGTGGCCGGCCCCACTGACGCCGACGCCCACGTGGCGGCGCTCGACGCCGCACTCGTTTCGCTCAACCTGGACCACCACCCCACCGTCGTGGTTGGGCATTCCATGGGCGGCTCCCTGGCGATCCGCTGGGCGGCTCGCCACCCCCAGCGGACGTTGGCCGTGGTCACCTTCGGTGCGCCGCTGTACCGAGACCGTACCGAAGCCGACCAACGCGTTCACGCCATGGGCCGGGTGGAAGCGTTCCTTGCCGGCAACGGCGTGCTGCCCCGGGCAGTCTGTGCCCTGATGTGCCGCTATCGTGGCGCCGCCTCCTGGCTGGTCGTTCTTTACCGGCCCGATCTTCCCCTCCCACTCGCACGCACTGGCGTGAAGCACACCTGGACGACCTACAGTGGCTCCTTCGACGGTCTGCTTCGCGACGACGGTTGGGAACCCGCTCTGGCAGTCCTCAGTCGCCACGGCGTGCCGGTGGTCATCGCCGACGGCGCCGATGACTCCGCCCCGGTCCCCGGCCGGGCCCGCCACCTGGCCGAGCGATGGCCCAACGTCCGGCAACAGGTCCACCCCTACGCCGGCCACATGCTTCCCATCACCCACGCCGCATGGTGCCGGGACCTGATCGACGCAGCGATAACTCCATGCGTAGGGACACCGTCGGTGAGGGGAGGCCAAACGTGAATGTCCTCGTCATCGGATTGGCCGCCGGGCTCGTTGTGTTCGTGCTCCGTGACGTCTTCCATACTCTGGGACACCCCGCGGGGCAGGGCAGCCTGAGCCACCTGGTGCAAGGGGCAATATGGCGCCTGTCGCGTCGCCGGCGCGGGGACGGTCGCCTGGCCAGGCTCGCCGGACCCCGCGGATACTCGCGTTGATGGGAATGTGGGGTGTGCTGGCCCTGATCGGGTGGGCACTGGGGTAGTGCCTCCAGCTTCAGCGCGTCGCGGGAGCCTGCCGTAGGTACGTAACAAGCTTGTTCTGAGGCTTTCGCGCCTGACCAGCGGTTACGTGGTGCTTCCGAGCCTACTTCACCTGCTTGGGGATCCGGTTCGGCGTGCGGTCCAGGCGAGGTAGGCGGTGAGCGCGGACGTGGTGGCCAGCCCGACACGCATGAGGGGTCCTTCCCAGGTGCTCCATCGCTTTGTGTCGCCTTCAGTCAACTCGGCGATCGCTTTGATGAGGGCGGCCGCGATCATGCCGGCGACGAGTCGGTTACCGATCCGCTCGATCCTGCTCAGCGTGGAGTCCAGATCTGCTGCCCGAACCCCTATTTCGACTCCCGAGGCGTCGATCTCCTTAAGCAGGCGGCGGAGATAGGTGGGGATGTCGAGGGCCAGCTCGGCGGCGTCACGACCGGACCGTGCGAAGAGTTTGGCCAGGGCCTCAGGCGAGAAGTGTGCCCGGGCCAGTCTCAGCGCGTACGGTTTGAGGACCTCTCCGAGGTTGAACTGGGGGTCGAGTTGGACTCCCATACCTTCGATCATGAGCAAGAACTTCAACAACAGTGGCACGTCGCGGGGCAGCTGGAGATGGTAGGTCCGCAGCAACGCCAGCAGCCGCCTGATCAGGGGCCCGACAGCGACTTCCCCGATTGATCGTCCCTGATAGAGCGACATGAACTCGGTCAGGTCGGCGTTGAGCCGGTCGAGGTCCACCGTCCGCTTGACCACAGACAGCTCGAGCAAGGCGTCAGCGAGTGGGTCCGCGGTCCTGCTGGTGAGGGCGATCAGCAGGGTGCCAAGCTGCTGACGGAGGGCGTCATTGATTTCACCGACCATGCCGAAGTCGATCAGGCCTATCCGGCCGTCAGATTCGATGAATAGGTTGCCCGGATGCGGGTCGGCGTGGAAGAAACCGTGGTCGAAGACCATCGCGACCGCCGCGCCGGCGGCCCGTTTGGCCAGTTCTTCACGGTTGATGCCCGCGCGGTCCAAGGCGTCCAGGTCGTCGACCTTCGTCCCGACGATGCGTTCCAGTGTCAGCACCCGTGAGGTCGTCGTCGGCCAGAAGACCCGAGGAATGTGAACGTCAGGGTTCGAGGTGAAGTTGTGGGCGAAACGCTCGGCGTTTCGTCCTTCCTGCAGGTAGTCCAGCTCGTCACGCAGCGTGTGGGCGAACTCTGACACCAGACCGGTCAGGTTGTAGTCAGCGGCCGCCTCCCAGTGGCGGCTGGCCTGGGTCGCCACATTCTGCAGGATTTCCAGGTCCGTTTCGATGTTGGCGATCACATCGGGTCTGCGGACTTTGACCACCACGGACGTGCCGTCGTGCAGGGTGGCCGCATGAGCTTGTCCGATCGAGGCGCTCGCCAACGGCTCTGACTCGAATACGTTGAACAGCTTCTCAACCGGCGCGCCCAGCTCTTGTTCGATCAGCGCGCGGATGACGGTCGTCGCCACGGGCGGGGCGCCATCTTGAAGTTTCGACAGCTCACCGAGATAGGCGGGTGGAAGCAGGTCGGAGCGGGTCGACAGCAGTTGGCCCAGCTTGATGAACGTCGGACCGAGCTCTTCGAGCGCCAGCCGCAGATGCTCAGGGGTTGTGTAGGGCAGGTCGCGACGTGCGTGTCCTAGCATCCCATGATGAAAAGGCAGCCACCGCCCCAGCCCGACAACGCTGGCGACATAGCCGAGACCATGTTTAGCCAACACCTCACCGATTTGCCTGTACCGCTTCGTTCGGTTGGTCATCGCGACCGCCGCCTCTCATCTGTGCGGCGTTCTTTTCGCGCCGCCTGTACAACTACCACCAGCGCAACCGTTACTGGGTTTCGGTCGACGGCGGCAGCGCTTCATGCGGTGCAGTCCCGGCGAGAGCCTCCGCGATGGGGGGTCGGAGGCGTCCTCCAACGCTGGTGAAATGGGTCTGAATCGCTTACATGGTCTCCTTTAATCTGTACGGCGGTGGCGGTCGACCAGCAACGGGCAATGTGCGTGACCGATGACGTACTCGCTGACCGAGCCGAGCAGCATCCCAACGAACCCGCCGTGGCCCCGTGAACCGACCACGAGCGGGTCCGCGCCAGTTGAGGCGTCGGCGGGGACTTTGGCGGGGTGCCCTTGTGCGATGGTACAAGTGATTGGCACGGGACTTTCGCTGCCGACGTCGTGCAGGCCCTTGTCGAGGAAGTTGTTTGCGATGCCGTCGCAGTCCACCGGCTCTGTGAAATACCCGTACTGAGCGGGGGAGTACCAGACGGTAACGGCTTCGAGATCGCCAACCTTGAGTTCGCCTGGCGCGACGCTCAGCCCACGGCGTTCGGTGACGCCGCTGACCGGTGAGGTTGGCAGACGAGCCGCATGATGACTAGTCGGGGCCGGTCGGGTCGGAAGATGTACACGATAAGCCCGGTACCAATGCTGTCTGTGGTGGTCCAGAGGTCCGTGTGCGGGTCGTGGCTGGTGCCGATCCCGGCTGTGTTGTTGAGGAGTTGCTGGATGCGGGTGTCTACCAGCCGCTGCTGTTCGATGGGTAGGGCGAGGTATTGCTCGATGGCGATGTCGACCCAGCCGAGGGTGTAGTCAGGCACCTGCGACGCGGCCGGGCCTCGGGCAGCCAGCCATGATGCTGGTGAGGGCCAGCCGACGTCTTCGCCGGCTTGCACGTGCTGGACCAGCCGTCGTTCTTCGTCGGTGAGGGGGTTGGCGCGGAGGTTGGCGATGCCCCACCAGCGGGTGAGCATCGACTCGGCGTCGGTCAGGTCGAACGTTTCCGCGGCGTTGGTGAGGGCGTCTCGGTACTCGTGTTGGAACCGCTCAGCTTCCTCAGGCGACAGGTCCGCCAGTGCGGCATGCACGGCTCGGCCGGAGCGCTCGAGATTCGTGGTCACGGCCATGGCGAGTCTGTCAGATGCGGCCCGTATAGAGGCCCACCCGTTGCCTCGTCTTCATGCACCTCCTCACCCTCTACGGGGCTTCCGCCTGGGATCAGTCCTGGCAGCAGGCCAGGGCGCCAGGGTCAGTGGCCCGTCGACTCCTGTCGATGCGCACAGGTGGCGGTGGGCGACGTGGAACAGGTCGGCGTGGGGAACGCCCAGCACCCGGCGGTAGGCCTGGTACTTCGGGCTGCTGAGCTTGATTGCGATCGGGTCGGGTGCGCAGGCGATGTCGCCGCCGGTGAACCGTTCCCAGAACTGCCCCACCAGGGTTTCCGAAGGCACGGAGGTGGGGTGCACCCGTCGGCCGGTCTGGACCGCTGCGGTCACCAGGGGGATGTCGTCACCGACCGTTCGTCAGGCCGGATAGTCGATGGGCGGTGGGTGTTGCTGGAGTCCGGTCATCAGCCGTTCCAGCGCGGCCAGGATTTCGTCCCATGTGCCGTTGCCTGTCGGGTAGCGGATGAGTCGGTCGATCCGTACGCCGTGGGTGGTGGTGGGGAGGTGGAGGTCGTCGGCGATGGTGGTCCAGTCGCGGATGCTGCCGTTCTTGGCCAGGGCACGGCAAGCAACGACCGAACCAGCGCTGAGTGGGCGTGGTCGGCGAGGGCGGCGGGGACGGCGTTCCACCACAGCGTCTGCGGGATCCAGCTGGGGGACGGTTCGGGCCAGTGGGGGTGGTGTGCGGGCAGGTGGAGCCGGCGCCGGTCGTCAGGGGTGGTGTGGGCCGGGTAGCGGGGGAGGGGGTGTCCGGTCCGGAACAGCAGCTGCTGGTCGGCGGGCAGCCGGTCGCGGACGCCGTGCAGCTGGACGGCGGCGAGCAGGGCTGTAGTGGTGCGACAGGATCCGCCAGCCCGGCGTGATCGGGGCGTGCGGCCCGTCCACGGCCAGCAGCCCTGCGGCGGCGTCCGCGGCAGCCTTGAGGGTGGGTTGGGCGATAACGCGGGCGGCCACCGGTAGTCCAACAGCAACCCGGCTGGGGTCGCTGTCGATGTCGAGGAGACCGCGCCGTCGTCTTGCCCGCTGGCGGCGTCAAGGAGCTCGACGAGGGCTTGCAACCGATCCGGTGGGTAGTCGCGACCCCGCACGCGGTGGTGTGTTCGGCCTGGCGGGCGGGGTCCGCCGGACGCTGGCGTGCCGCCACCTCAGCCGCACCCAGGCGACGATCCACGAGGTCGCGTTCCTGCTGGGGTACGCGGAGCCGAGCGCGTTCCACGAGCGTTCAAGCGGTGACCGGCCTGACCCCACGGGCCTACCGTCGTGTGGAGATGGACGCACGAGGCGTAACCTCGCTGCACGGGCGAGCGTTCGGGAGCGGACGCAGCACGATCGTTTCGACCGGATCAGATTCCGGGGAGTTAGGTCAGGCGACACCGGTTGGGCCGGCGCCAATGATGTGGACGCTCGGGCTCAACATGGCGCCTTTCCCATGGCGAGGTAAGCGAATCCGAAGTAGTAGTCGCGCAGGACGAGCCCTGCGAGGTGCGTCTCCATGGACTCCCAAGGATGCCGCTCGGCCAGGTCCAGCGTAACCGCGAACGGCTTGGTGACGAGCAGCATGAGCTGGAGGAGCCACCGGGGCGCGTGCTTCGGCTTCTTGAAGTCCAGGACGACAAACCTCCCCTCCGGCGAGAGAGCGGCAGCACCGCGCCGAATCACCTCGTCGTACTCCGGCACGAGCGTGAGGGCGAAGGTCGAGAGCACGCCATCGACCCGGGTCGGGCAGTCGTACGCGGCGGCGTCACCGCAGACGAGCTCCACGTTCGACCAGCCCGAGCGCTGGACGCGCGCCCTCGCCTCGTCGAGCATCCGGTCGGTCAGGTCCAACCCGATGATTCGGCCCCCGCGGCCAACGGCGGCCTGAAGGTGGGAGAAGTTCAGGCCCGTGCCGCAGCCCAACTCCACCACCGTATTCCCCGGTTGGAGGCCGAGGGCTGCGACAGCTTTCTTGCGGTAGGCGGCCTGGCGGAAGCCGATGAGGTAGTACAGGACGACCGACGCGTCGTACCGCCGGGCCTGCCGGCGGTAGCGTCCGAGGATTTCGGGCTGTGTCAGGGGCATGGTGGGTTCCTCCTATCGTTCGAGCTACAAGCAATGGAGAAAAGACACACACACTCCCCATCAGGAACTCGAACATCTTGTCGCGGGCTCTCGCGCTGACGTGGGCGATGATAGAACTACGGGCGCCGCGGATTCACGATTGTGTCGTACTCCTCAGTTTCCAGCAATCCAGACCTTCGGCCACACCGGCCCTCGGCGTCGGCTGGTCTGGCTAGTAGACGAGGCGGAGGACAACTAGTCGTGGCCGTCCGATCCGAAAGATGTAGACGATGAGGCCAACGCCTTTAAAGTCGGTGGTGGTCCAATGGTCGCTGGCCGCGTCGTAGCTGCAGTCCGCGTCGTCGGGATTGTCGAGCAGCTTGGCGATCCTGCTGTCGATCAGTTGTTGATGTTCAGGGGAGAGAGCCACGTACTGGTCGAGGGCTACATCAACCCAGCCCAACTCGTAGCGGCTCATTGCCCTTGAGCGGCCAGCCGTTCCTGGGGCGAAGCCCAGCCGACGTCCTCCCCGGCGCGTAGCCGGCGGACAGCCTCGCGTTCTTCGGCGGTGGGAGGGTTGAGGCGCAGGTATGCGATGCCCCACCACCGATTCACAACCCGATTGAGGGGGGAGAGGTCGAAGGTCGCTGAGGCCTGCTGCAGCGCGTCACGGAAGTCGCCTTCGAACAGCGCAGCTTCGGCCGGGGCCGCGTTGCGCAGGACCTGCAGGATCGCCGATGCGGAGCGGTCCAGACGCACGTCGACAGCCATGGAGTCAGTGTGGCAGAGGACTCTGACGAGATCGAGCCGAGGCGGGGCGTGGCGCAGCTCTGGATGCGGGGCTGCCATCAGTTCCGGTCCGCGGCTTCGAAGTTTGCACGGTGCGCGGTCACGTCAGACCACGTGGACTCGACAGTGGCGGATGGTGTCCACATGGCTGGCCCGGTGTCGTTCAGGCTTCGCTGCAGCCGCCTGTGGGCGACATGGAGGAGGTCGGCGTCCCGGACCGCCAACACGCGGCGGAAGGCGGCATAGTCAGCGCTGTCCGGGTCGAGGCGCAGGGGCTCGGGTGCGTAGGCGATGTCGCCGCCGGTGAAGCGTTCCCACAGCTGCCGGATCAGCAGGGTGGCCGGCCTTGGGCTGGGGTGGATGCGGCGCGCGGCGTCGATTGCCTCGGTGAACGCGTCGATTTGGCCGGCTTGGGCGCGGCGGGCTTGGTAGTCGATGGGTGATGGGTGCTGCTGGAGCAGGGTCATGAGCTGTTCGAGGCTGGCGAGGACGTCGGGCCAGTGGCCGGCCCGCCGGGTGTAGCGAAGGAGGCCGTCGATGCGGTGGGCGTGGCCGGCGGGGAGGGCGAGGTCGTCGCAGATGCTGGTCCAGCGGGCAGTGCTGCCCATCTTGGCCAGGCACATGGCCAGCATGGCGCCGCTCAGCTCGGGCCGGCTGCAAGGGGTGAGGGCGGCGGGCACGGCGAGGGGCCAGATCGTCTGCGGGATCCAGCTGATCTGAGGTTCGGGTCGGTGCGGGTGGTGCTCGGGCAGCCGGAGTCGCCGGCGCAGCGCGACGGTGATGGTGGCCGGGTAGCGGGGCACGGCGTGCCCGGTGCGGAACATGAGCTGGTCGGCGGCGGGCAGCTGGTCGCGGACGCTGTGCAGCTGAACCGCAGCGAGGATCGGGCTGTAATGGTGCTCGGCGATCAGCCATGCTGGGCCGAGTGGTGCGTGCGGCCCGCTGTAGGACAACCAGCCTCCCAGCGCCTGGGCGGCTGCGTCGAGATGGGGTTGGGCGAGGACCTGCACGGCAGCGGGCAGACCGGCAGCGACCGTGGCCGGGTCATTCATCAAATCAAGACGGTTCTGGGCGGTGTCGCTGAGGTGGGCGTCGAGGAGCTCGACGAGGGCTTGGAAGCCGAGCCGGTGGGTGATGGGCAGTCCGCAGGCGGTGGCGTGCTCGGCCGACCCGGCCGCCCACTGGTGCAGCAGGTGTTGCCCGGCGACCTGCTCTGGCGGGGCTGCGATGGTGGGGGCGGTGCTGAGGTCGGTGTCGCACCACGGCAGCCTGCGCCGGCCCGGGCCGGCGTCGTGGGCGTGAACGCGGGACGGGCAGCGGTGCAGCTCGACCGGATGGGTGAGCCAGGCCGGGGTTGCGTGCGGCTTTTGGTGGCAGCCGGGGCAGATCTGCAACAGGTAGACGCCGTGGTCGGGACAGATCAGCGACAGCGGGCAGCGCCAATGGTCGGGCCAGACCGGGTCCGGCCCGACCAGGCAGAGCGGGCAGTACCGCATCCACGGCCGAGCCGGAACCGTGTCACGGCCGAATGTCTCGGAATAGGTGAGAGTGGCTGAGGTCAGCGGAGCGGCGGCCAGCATCCGGCCGATCTCGTCGTCGTCGAGGCCGAGCCGCCGCAGCAGGGCGCGATTGTTCCGGAGCCGGCTGATCACCTTGGTGGTGCCGGTGACTGCCTTCACCGCGCCGGCGCCGCGGAGCAGGTGGCGGGCGGGAGTGTCGTAGCGGACCGACAGCCGGCGCAGCCATGACACCGTCGACTCGCCGTCGCGGGGTGGGACGTGGATCGGCAGCGGGTCCAGGTCGTAGCCGCCGGGCACTGGCCGCAGCCGATGCTGCGGCCGGACCGGGTTAGCCGCTGCGGGAGAGCGTTTGGGCGGCATTATCGGTGCTCGTGGCGGCGAGCAGCTCGGCGGTGATGGTCTCTGTTCCGGTAGTGATGGCGAGGTAGCAGGCCCGGTCGATCAGGTTGGTCACCGAGGCGATGTGGCCCTGGGTGCGGCGGTGCAGCTCCTTCGCGTGGTCGGTGAGCATCCCGGGCCGGGCGTCGGCGAGCAGGATGTGGGCTTCGAGGGCGCGGAGCAGGTCGGTCCAGCCGCGCATCCCGGTGTCGGTGGTGATGTCGAACGGGGCGACCTCGCAGCGGGTGGCGCGCCGTGAAGTCTGGGCGTAGACGGCGTCGGGGCCGAGCATCCCTTCGTCGAAGAACCGTTTCTCCCGTAGCCGGACGCCGACGTAGATGAACGTCACCGGCATCTCGTTCGCCAAGCCTTTGAGGTGGTTGGACACGTCTTGGCCGTTGCGGTGCCGGAAGTCGACGAAGTGCAGGTCGTCGATCACCACCAGCTGCGTCTCACACGAGGCGACACAATCCACCGCCAACGCACCCAACCGGGTGGAGGTGGCCCGGTTCGCGGCGGGGTGGCCGTAGAAGGCGAGGATCTTCTGGTTCAGCCCTTTCAGGGTGATCCCGGCGGACAGCGGGATGAACGCGACCGGCAGCCGCTGATGCCCACCAGCGGTTTTGGGGCCGTGGCGGCGGTAGGTGCGGCGGTGGAAGTCGCGGGCGTAGCGGGTGGCGATGGTGGTCTTCCCGAGTCCGGGTGCGGCGTCGATGACGACGGAACCGCGGAGCCGGTCCGCGTCGCGGCGGTTGGAGGCCATCACCTGGTCGATCACCGCGAACGCCGCCGACAGCTGGTGGGTCTTCACGGTGGGCAGGTTCGCATTCCACACCATCCGCGCCTCGGTGTAGTCCTCCAACTCCTCGCCACTGAGCCCGGTCATCTGGGCTCGGGTGAGCTGCTCCAGCGGCTGCCGTGCGGCGGTGTTGACGAACGCGTCCCAGCCGACCTTCGACGCCAGCTGGAACCGGCCCGGCCCGTTCACCTGCAGCCACAGCGCCCACCGGTTCACCGCGCCCACCGGTTCACCGCGGCGTCCGATCCTCGTGGGAGCGGCGGTTCATTCGTCGAACACCTCGAGTCCGTCGCTGTCGGGATGTTGGTCGTAGTAGCGGGTGAACACGTCGTCCAGATCATCGGTCAGCACCTCGCCCTGATTGCGGCGTCGGGCAAACAGGTCCACCACCCCCGGCACCGACGCCATCGGCCGGGCGGCCGCCCCGGCGTTGGCGGGGTCGGCTGCGTCGCCGTCGGCGACTCCACTGACGCCGTCGGTGGCGCGTTGCGCGCTGAGCCGGATGGCGAGGTTGCGGTCGCGTCGGGTGGCGACTTCACCGGCTGTCCAGTCCGCGAGGAGGTTCTGCACGGCTTGCTGCGGGTCGACGTGGCGGTGCGCCTTGGCGCCGAGAGCGCGGACGTAGGCGGCGGCGTCCGCGGAGAACGGGGCGTCGATCTGGGCGGCGTGTTCCCATACGAGCTGGTGCCAGTCCTTGGTGGTGGGGTCGCGGAAGTGCACGGTGCGGATGTCGTCGCGGTCGACCATGAACGGCCACTTCCCCGGATGAGCTCCGCCGTAGGGGGAGCGGGTGCCGCGGTGATCGTTCACCCCGGGACCGTCGTAGCGTTGGCCGTTGATCTCGACGCCGTAGTGCTGGATGGTGCGCCACTCGACCTCGAGGAAGTCGAAGACCAGGTCCTTCCGGGCGGGTAGCCGGATCCGGCCGGCGGCGGCGATCCCGCGTTCGAACATCTCCGCCGGCGACAGTGTGACGGACCGTTCCAGCGGGTCGACCAGGCCGGCGTGGGCGGTGTGGTGGTAGACCCGACCCACCCACTCCCGGATGATCTGCTCCAGCTCGGTGACGTAGTAGAACGCGGCACCCTCCACATCTTTGCCGCGGGCGGCGACGTTGGGGCCCTTGTAACCGGGTAGGTGTTCCAGCAGCGACTGCCGCAACGTCCGGAAGAACCGTTCCAGGGCGGGTTTGTCGGTTGGTTTGTCCGGGATCGCCGGCTGGATCGAGATCCCCAACCGTTCGCACACCCCGCGGGTGTGGTCGGACAGGTAGATCTTGCCGTGGTCGACCACGATCGTGTCCGGCAACACCCCACCCGGGTCGCCGAGCACGAGGTTCTCCGGCACACCGCCATAAGGGCCGGTCGGGGAGCCGGCCGCCCACCCCCAGGTCTGCGCGGTGACGGTCTGGAACAACACGCTGGCGACGTCCGGCGACTGGGCGGCGATCGGGCGGAGCCGTAGCCCGGTGACCCGGCGGTCGAACAGGTCCATCGCGACCGTCAGCTCGGTGTTCACCCACCGCAGGGTGACCGGCTCCATCGCGAACACGTCCAACCGGTAGGAGTCCAGCAGCACGTACTGGCCTGGTCGGTCCGCCCGCAACCTGCCCAACACCCCCGTCGGACGGTTCGCGACCGAGCGGCGCTGCTTCGCCGCCCCGAACGTGTACCGGCCCTTGTCCAGCTCGGCGAGACGGAGGTAGGCGACCGACGCCGACGGCACCTTCCCGTCCGGGACGGCTTCCAGGAAGGCCCGGTTGGTGCGGTCGATCACTGCCTGCTTGGTCGGGTTGGACCGGTCACGGTAGGACCTCAGCACCCGGACGCAGATGGTGTCCCAGCGCGGGTCCACGCTGCGGCGTCCGTCCCGGGTCTGACGAACGTCGACCAAGCCGGCAGGACCTGAGGCGGCCAGTCGAGCCATCTGTCGTTGCAGTGTCCGGCGGGCTACGCCCGTCTTGGCGGCGGCCCCGTCGTAGCGCTCGAGCATGGTTCGGTGGTCCCCGGAATCGGGTTCGCTGATGCGGCGCAGCACCTCCA
>JBBRYD010000047.1:0-26332 GCA_038238065.1 Propionibacteriales bacterium
CCCACCCAGCCGAGCATCTCCAGGTCGTTGGGCATGTCCCCGAACGCGGCGACGTCCGCCGCGTCGATCTCGAGCTTGGCGCAGATCCGCTGCAGCATCGACGCCTTGCTGACCCCGGGGCCGCTCACCTCGACCAGGCCGTGACCTGGCCCGGCCGAATGGGTGACGGTCAGCGACTGGCCGACCACCTGCCGGACTCTGTCGAGCAGCTCGTCCGGTGGCACGGTGAGGTTCTGGACCAGCATCTTCACGAACGCGTAGCGTCGGGCCACCTGCTCGGCCGGACCCGTGAAGATCGCCGGGTTGAGGTCATCCTCGGTCGCCCAGCTCCGATAGGTGGGTTCGTGGCCGAACCGGGTGCCGGACTCGAACGCGAACGCGGTCCCCGGCACGACGGCACGCAGCCGGTCCACGGCTCGCAGGGCCACCTCGGCGTCGATGCAGACCCGGTCCAGGAGCTCGCCGGAACCGAGATCGTAGAGGACCGCCCCGTTGCTGGCGATGACCGTGGGGTGGGCGCCCGGGAGGTCCCGGATGACGTCGAGCCACCGGACCGGACGTCCGGTGGCGAAGACCACCGGGACCCCAGCGTCCTGAGCAGACAGCACGGCCGCGGAGTTGACGTCGCTGACCGAACCGTCCGGCGACAGGAACGTGCCGTCGAGGTCGCTCACGATCAGCTTCGGCACGCGGTGGGAGACGCGACGGCGGGTCACGCCCGACGTCGGGAGCTGGACAGGTGACGGCATCTAGAGCCGCGATCCCGGCGACGGGTTTCCCGGTGAGGCCGACTCCGACGGAGTCGGTGACCCACCACCGGACTGGCTACCACTGGGGGACGGCGACCCGGGCGACGGCGACCCTGACTGTGAGGGTGACGGTGAGGGAGAACCGCCGCCGGGGGTGGGCGAAGCCGACTGTGGCGACGGAGACCCCGATTGGGGTGACGGCGAGCTGGAGGCGGGCGGTGGGCTGGCCGATCCGCCCGTCGGCGGCGGTGGGGACTGCGGCGGCTGGTTCCGGAAGATCAGGATGGCGATCAGCACGGCCAGTGCGGCCAGCAGCAGCATCAGCAACCAGGAGACCAGGATGGTCCGCCAGCCCGCGCGGTCGTAGCGCCCCGGCCAGGGCAGTGGCCACAGTCGCGTCAGCCCCGGTCGGACCCGGTCGATCCAGTAGTGGCGGTAGTCCGGTCCGGCGGCGACGCCCTGCGGCGGGAGCGTCGCGAGCTGGACCTGGTCCAGGATGCGTTCCGCCTCGGCCGCGGCGGCCGGAGAGCCGTCGTAGGCCAACGCGGCCCAGGGGGCGACGGGGCGGTCGTCGGGGGAGACCGGGTCACCACCGGCCCTCTGGTACTTGCGACCCAGCCGACCGAAGTCCTGGCCCTGTCCACCCCGGGCGTAGACCGTGTCGATATGCAGCTGGTTGACCACGCCCGCCAGCCGGTCACGCGCCGCCGCGTCGGCGGCCGCCCCCCTCGGACAGGAGGATGATCATGGCGACGCGACCGGACCCGTCGTGTCCGGTGAACGCGACGCCCGACGGGGTGGCGCCGAGGCGGGCGTCCAGCCAGAAGTCGGCCACCTTGGGCGGGTCCTCGGGCAGCAGCGGACTGACCGGGACGTAGCCGTACGGGTCGGAGTCCGGTGTCGGCTCGCCGGGGGGTCCCCAGGGGCCCGACGGCGGTCCCTGGCGGGGGGCGTCGGGCGGCTCTGGCGGCTGGGGCGTCGACATCGTTCCTCATCACATCACACCTGTCGGTCGGCTCGGCTGAGCGCGCGACCGTGGAAGGGCGAGTCTATTCGTTGGACCTGGGAGCCCTCCGCTCCTTGGACCTGGGAGCCCTCCGGCGCCGCAACGGCACCGCTCCGCGGGTGATGAGCAGGCCTTCGGCGCCTCGCTCTCCGGGCGAGGTTGGGTCGGTCTGCGACAATTGGAGTTCAGCCGCGGTTCGGATCCCCGTCAGGACGCGACGTCGCCAGACGAGTCTGCGGGCGGGCCACAGCATGGACAGATCGGTCAGAGAAGATCGGTAACACAACGTCGATCAGGCGGGCGCGTCACCCCGGCCCACCGGTACGCAACAGGAGAACTGAGTGAGTAGTCCGTCATACGGCCCGCCGGGACAGCGCAACGGCGCCCATTCGGGCGACCAGTCCGCTCCTGCACAGCTCGGGAACCAGCAGGCGGCTCGGCTGTTGGGTGACGCCATCGCTCAGGTCCAGCGGGTCATCGTCGGCCAGGAGCACATGGTGGAGCAGCTGATGGTCTCGCTGCTGGCCAAGGGTCACTGTCTGCTGGAGGGTGTGCCCGGTGTGGCCAAGACGCTGGCGGTGCGCAGCTTCGCGACCGTGGTCGGCGGCGACTTCGCCCGGATCCAGTTCACGCCCGACCTGGTCCCGTCCGACATCGTCGGCACCCGCATCTACAAGGCGAGCCAGGAAGGCTTCGACGTCGAGCTCGGTCCGGTCTTCGTCAACTTCGTCCTGGCCGACGAGATCAACCGAGCGCCCGCCAAGGTGCAGTCGGCCATGCTCGAGCTGATGGCGGAGCAGCAGGTTTCCATCGGCGGTCACACCTACCCGGCGCCTCAGCCCTTCATCGTGATCGCCACCCAGAACCCGATCGAGTCCGAGGGTGTCTACCCCCTGCCCGAGGCGCAGCGCGACCGCTTCCTGCTCAAGGTCGACGTGCCGTACCCGCGGGGCAACGAGGAGTTCGAGATCCTCCGCCGGATGAGCGTCGACCCGCCCAGCTCCCAACCTGTGCTCAACCCGGACATGATCATCGCGCTGCAACGCCAGGCCTCCGAGGTGTTCGTCCACAACCTGGTGGCGGAGTACATCGTCCGGCTGGTGCTGGCGACGCGGACCCCGGCCGACTTCAACCTGCCGGACCTCACGTCGGTGATCCAGATCGGCTGCAGCCCACGGGCGACCCTGGGTCTGGTGGCGGCGGCCCGCGCGCTGGCCCTGATCCACGGACGTGACTACGTCCTCCCGACCGACGTCCAGGCCGTGGCGAAGGACGTGATGTCGCACCGGCTCGTGCTCGGGTTCGACGCGGTCGCCGACAACATCACCCCAGCCCAGGTGGTCGAGCGGATCATCGCCATGGTGCCGCCGCCCACCCCGGTATGGAACGGGCAGTCGGCTCAGCACGGGCCGCCTCCCAACGTCCAGCAGCCCCCCCAGTACGGTCAGCCCCAGCTGGGTCAGCCCCAGAACGGGCAGCCTCAGGGCAGTCAGCACCAACCTCCGTCACCCGGTCACAGCCGGCAGCCCGACTTCCACTGAGCCGCCGTGTCCTACCCACCACCGAACGCAGCCGCGTCCTCTCCGTACGGGTCCTTCCCGCCGCCCGGCTACCCGCCGGCACCTCCGGGGCGTCCCGTCGAGCCGCCGTCCAGCCAGGACTACGGTGCCGTCTCGTCGGTGATCGGCACGCCCACCCGAGCCACCATCCCGCTCAACAAGCTCGCGCCCGAGGCGGCGCTGCGTCGGTTGGAGCTGACCATCGTCCGGCGGCTTGAGGGATACCTGCACGGTGACCACCTCGGGCTGTTGCCCGGCCCGGGCTCGGACGCCAACGAGGCACGCCTCTACCGACCGGGTGAGGATGACGTCCGCATGATCGACTGGGCCGTCACGGCCAGGACGACGGTGCCGTACGTCCGGGACACGATCTCCGACCGTGAGCTCGAGGTGTGGGGTCTGCTCGACGTGACACCCTCGATGAACTGGGGTACCGAGGGTGTCACCAAGCGCGACCTCGGCATCGCCGCCATTGCGACCATCGGCTTCCTCAGCCAGAAGATGGGCGACCGGTTCGGCGGCTACATCATGCGGCCCGACTCGCTCGTTCGGCTCCAGGCGGCCTCCGGCCGCAGCGCCCTGTACGGGTTGCTGCGGAAGATGCTGCAGGAGCCGTTCGTGGCCGACCACGCCACCGGTCAGATGACGCTGGCCAGCGCGGTGGAGCAGCTGTCCCGCTCCCAGCGGCGGCGCGGTCTCCGGGTAGTGGTGTCAGACTTCCTGACCCCTGGAGACCACGAGCTCGACCCCAACGTCGAACCGGACTGGGAGCGCTCGATGCGTCGGCTCAGCGTGAAGAACCAGGTGTTGGCCATCGAGGTGGTCGACCGGCGCGAGATCGAGTTCCCTGACGTCGGTGACATGCTGATCCGCGACCCGGAAACCGACTTCGAGCGTTACGTGAACACCGCAGATCCCGACGCACGGCGCCGGATGGATGCCGCGAGTGCCGCCCAGCGGGAACGGATCCGCATCTCCCTTCGTCGTGCAGGTGTGGGGCACATCCAGCTGAGGACCGACCGAGACTGGGTTCAGGACATCGCCCGGTTCGTGCTGGCCTACCGGCGGGTGGCGAGCATGCTGCACGCCCCCCCTCAGGGCGTGGCCAAGTGATCGGGCAGCTGGTGGCGGTGCCGTTGCTGGTCGCTCAGCTCGCCTTCCTCTCCCCGGACCGGTTGTGGATCCTGCTGGTGATCCCGCTGCTGGTGGCGGCCTACGTGTTCGCCAGCCGGCGGAAGAACCGCCGCGGCATGCGGTTCACCAACACGTCGATGCTTGCCGTGGTCGTGCCCAAGCAGTCCCAGTGGCGCCGGCACGTCGCGGTCGCCCTGTCCATCCTGAGTCTCGTCACGCTGACCGCGGCCTTCGCCCGCCCGAAGACGGTGATCGACGTGCCCCGCGAACGAGCCACGGTCGTGCTGGTCATCGACGCGTCGCTGTCCATGCAGGCTACCGACGTGAAGCCGACCCGCCTGGACGCGGCGAAGACGGCGGCCGTGAACTTCGTCAAGGCCCTGCCCGACAAGTACAACGTCTCGGTGGTCTCGATGGCCGGGTCCGCCTCGATCCTGGTGCCCCCCACGCTGGCTCACAACACGGTGGAGAACGCCATCCTGGGCATCCAGCTGCAGGACTCCACCGCCATCGGCGAGGGCATCGCCACCGCCCTGCGGGCGCTGGAGCAGGCACCCAAGGATCCCAACAAGCCTGATTCGGTGGCTCCGGGCGCGATCGTGCTGCTCAGTGACGGGACGAACACGGTCGGTCGCGCGCCGCAGCAGGCCGCCGCGGAGGCCCGCGACGCCAAGGTCCCCGTCTACACGATCGTCTACGGGACCGAGAACGGGTACGTGGACCTCGACGGCAAACGTGAGCTGGTGCCGGTGGACCATCAGCAGATGAAGGATGTGGCCACGATCAGTGGTGGGCAGTACTTCAGTGCCGCCTCCGCCGACCAGCTCAAACAGGTGTACGAGAACATCGGTTCCGAGGTGGGGTACGAGAAGGCTGACCGCGAGGTCACCTCCCGGTTCGCCGGCTACGGTCTCGCGTTTGCCGTCCTGGCCGCCCTGGGCGCCATCTCCCTGGGAGCGAGATGGCCATAATTTCTGCTCGCTCCGCTCGCTGCGGATTTCGCTTCTCCCCGATGTTGTCGTCCTCGTTCGCGAACGGAAAAGCGTTGTCCGCTCACTCGTCCTCCAATCATCGGCGCGAAATCGACGTGATGTCTGCTCGCTCCGCTCGCTGCGGATTTCGCTTCTCCCCGCTTGTCGAAGGGATTCGACCATGACCGGTCTTCAGACGGTGCCGATGCTGCTGTTCCTGGCCCCGAGCCGGCTCTGGCTGCTGCTGCTCATCCCGGCGCTGGTCGGGCTGTACCTGTGGATGGTGCAGCGCAAGCGCAACCGGAACAAGAATGTCGGCCGGACCATGCTCGACCTGGTCATTCCCCGGGAGACGCCCTGGCGGCGTCATCTGGCGGTCGGGCTGTCCATCCTGAGCCTGCTGACTCTGACCCTGGCGTTCGCGAAGCCGAAGGACGAGGTGTCGGTGCCGCGGGAGCGGGCGACCATCGTGGTCACCATCGACGTCTCGCTGTCGATGGAGGCCACCGACGTGGATCCCAACCGGATCGAGGCCGCCAAGACCGCGGCCGCGGCCTTCGTGACGTCCCTGCCGCCGAAGTTCAACGTCGCGCTGGTGTCGTTCGCCGGTACCGCGACCACCCTGGTGCCGCCGACCCTGGACCGCGGGGCGGTGACGGCCGCCATCGCGGCGCTGCAGCCGCAGCCCTCGACCGCGATCGGTGAAGGGATCTTCACCTCCCTGGCGGCGCTGACCCAGGTGCCACCGGATCCGAGCGACCCGACCGCGGTGGTGCCCGCGCGCATCGTGCTGCTCAGCGACGGCAAGACGCAGGTCGGCCGGGCCTCCGACCAGGCCGCGCGAGCCGCCCGGGACCAGAAGGTGCCCGTCTACACGATCGCGTACGGCACTGACGAGGGCTACATCGAGGTCAGTGGCCGGCGTGAGCCCGTACCGGTGGACCGAGCCGAACTGGCTCGGGTGTCCAAGATCTCAGGTGGCGAGAGCTACACCGCGACCTCGGCCGGAGAGCTGAAGAACGTCTACAGGGACATCGGCAGCTCGGTGGGCAAGGAGAAGGTCGACAAGGAGGTCACCTCGCGCTACGCGGGCTTCGGTCTGGGTTTCGCGATCCTGGCCGCTCTGGGCATGATCTCGCTCGGCGCCCGCTGGCCTTGACCGCCCTCGTCGGGCACCGCACGGCGGCCACATAGGGTTGGCTTTATGGGGCAGCTGGCGGACGACCTGGCGGCGGTGCGGGCTCGGGTCGACGCGGCCTGCGACCGGGCCGGACGCAGCCCCGACGACGTCCGGCTGATGGCGGTGAGCAAGACCCATCCGCCGGAGCTGCTGCGCGAGGCGTACGCCGCCGGATGCCGGCTGCTCGGCGAGAACAAGGTGCAGGAGGCGGGGCAGAAGGCCCTGCAGCTGGCCGATCTGGACGGTCTGCGCTGGGCGTTCATCGGCCACCTGCAGACCAACAAGGCCAAGGATGTAGCCGGTTTCGCTCACGAGTTCCACGCCCTGGACTCGGTCAAGCTGGCGCGCGCGCTGGATCGTCGGCTGCAGGAGGCCGGCCGCGAGCTGGACGTGTACATCGAGGTCAACTCCTCAGCCGAGGAATCCAAGTTCGGTCTGGTCCCGGAAGCAGTCGAGGCCTTCGCCACCGAGCTGCTCGCGTTTCCGACGCTCCGGGTCCGGGGTCTGATGACCCTGGCCGTGAACTCGGCAGACCAGACCGCGATTCGGGCCTGCTTCGCCCGGATGCGGCTGCTGCAGTCCGCTCTGCAGGCCGCCGAATCGGTCGCCGGGACCTACGACGAGCTGTCGATGGGCATGTCCGGAGACTTCGAGCTGGCGATCGAGTACGGCGCGACCACCGTTCGGGTCGGCCAGGCCATCTTCGGCGCCCGCGAGGTCTAGCTCGGCCTCACCTGGTGCGCAGATAACCCAGATGACAGCATCGGCGGCACCGGCTTAGTCTCAGATCATGTATCAGCAGACGACCACGCCGGACACCTCCCGGCGCTGTCTGGTCTGATCTGACCCCGGCCCTGGGACTGCACCCAGGGCCGTGTTCTTCCTCGGATGCTCCCGCCACTTCTCTCGAGGAGCACGTTGTGTCCGCTATCCCCGCCGATCACCGACCGCTGGCCCGTGACCTGGATTTTTACACCACCCATCCACTGATCGGGCCCGGCTTGCCGGTGTGGCTGCCCGACGGTGCCGTCATCCGCGCCGAGCTGGAGAAACTTGCGGCCGAGATCGCTGAGCGCACCGGCTGTCAGCGGGTCTACAGTCCGGTGCTGGCCAAACGGGCGCTCTACGAGCGCTCCGGCCACTGGTCGAAGTTCGCCGCCGACATGTTCCCGGTGATGGTGGTCGGCGGTGAGGAGTACGTCCTCCGACCGGCCAACTGCCCGCATCACGTCCTGGCGTACGCGGCCTCGCAGCGCAGCTTCCGCGAGCTGCCGGTGCGCTTCAGCGAGCTGGGCGCGATGTTCCGCAGCGAGATGTCCGGTGTGCTCACCGGGCTGAGCAGGGTCCGTCAGATCAACCTGGACGACGCGCACGTCTTCTGTCGCCCCGATCAGGTGCACCAGGAGGTCCTTGCCGCGCTGGCGGCCATCACCGAGGGTTACGCCCTGCTGGGGCTCCCGGTGGTCGGCTACCGCCTTTCGCGGCGCGGTGCTGACGAGTCGTATCTGGGCGCCGACGCGGCCTGGCGGGACGCGGAGCGCCAGCTGGCCGGTGCGTTGAACCAGCTCGGGCTGACCTTCGACGAGGCCCCCGGCGAGGCTGCCTTCTACGGCCCCAAGATCGACATCCAGGTGGCGGATGCCGCAAACCGCGTGGAAACCCTCTCGACAGTCCAGCTGGATTTCAACCTCCCGGAACGCTTCGACCTCGACTACGTCGGCGCTGACGGAGGTCGGCACCGGCCGGTGATGATCCACCGTGGGGTGCTCGGGTCGATGGAACGGCTGGTGTCACTCCTGGTCGAACGACACGGGGGGCGGCTGCCCATCTGGCTGGCGCCGGTGCAGTGCGTGGTGTTGCCGGTGTCAGAAGAGCAGAGCGACGTGGCGGTCGCCCTGGTCGCCCGGCTGCGCAGCCAGGCGGTCCGGGCGGAGGTCGCCGTTGACGGGACCCTCGGGGCTCGCGTCCGCGGAGCACACGACCGGCGGGCCTCGTTCGTGGTGATCGGGCCCACCGAGCGTCAGCCGATCGGGTGGCCGCCCAGATGACCGGCGCGGAACGCCAGTCGATGTCGACCGGTGACTTCGTTGCCCGACTGGTGGGAGCCGTCCGCGAGCGGCGCCGAGACTTCTGAGCGGTCGAGGGCCTAGAAGAACATCCCGACTACCCAGGCAGGTTCTCGATGTGGATGGACGGCAGCTGGTCGGCCGGCAGGAAACCGTAGACCCGGCCGAGGAAATACAGCTCGGCCTCGATCGAGGCCTTGATGTTCTCCGACCGCCGGAAGCCGTGTCCTTCCCCCGGGAAAATGATCAGGGCCACCGGCAGTCCCTTGGCCCGGGCTGCCGCGGCCATGGTCTCGGCCTGGTTGGGCGGCACGATCATGTCGTCGGCTCCCTGCAGCAGCAGGATCGGCGCGGACAGCTGGTCGAGGTGGTAGATAGGCGAGCGGTCGTGGTAGACGTCGACGTCCTCGGGGTACCGGCCGACGAGGCCGTCGAGGTAGCGTGACTCGAACTTGTGGGTGTCCTTGGCCAGGCTCTCCAGGTCACCCACGCCGTAGAGACTGATACCCGCGCTGAACACGTCGGTGGCGGTGAGAGCGCGGAGCGTGGTGTAGCCGCCGGCGCTTCCGCCGGAGATGGCCAGCCGGTGCGGGTCAGCCAGACCGGCCGTCCCCATGGCCACCGCCCCCGCGGCGCAGTCGGCCACATCCACCAACCCCCAGCTGCCTCGCAGTCGCTGACGGTAGGACCGGCCGTACCCGGTACTGCCGCCGTAGTTGACGTCGAGGACCGCGATCCCACGTGAGGTCCAGTACTGGACGCTCAGGTCGAAGATGGCCGGTGAGCTGGCCGTCGGACCACCGTGGGACAGGGTGATCATCGGTGGGAGGCTGCCCGCCGGGGCGACGTAGCCCGGGTTGGTCGGTGGGTAGAACCATCCGTAGACCGGACCCTGCTCGCTGGCCCAGGACACCGCTCGAGCCACCGACACCAGCTCCGGCGCCACGGTGATCTCGCTCGAGCTCCGCACGTCGGTCCACTGGTCACTGGCCAGGTCGAGCTCGCACAGCCGGCTCGGTCGGTCCGGGCTGGCCAGCACAGCGGCGGCACGCTCGCCGGACGAGGACAGCGATGTGGTCTCCGCGCCCGCCGAGGTCAACGGCACCAGCTCCTGGCTGGACAGCGTCAGCCGGCCGACGCTCATGCTGCCGTTGGCGGTCCAGCTGACCAGGATCCGATCATCGTCGATCACGGTGTACGGACTCTGGCCCAGTCGCCACGGCGGCGTGGTGAAGTCCGACTCCGCGGAGAACAGGAGCGTCACGGCTCCACCGGACCAGGCGTAGAGGTTCCACCAGTTGGTGCGGTCAGACAGGAACAAGAGTCGGCCGTCGGGGCTCCAGCGCGGGTGGATCGCGGACTCGCCCGGGCCGCCGGTCACCTGCACGACACCAGTGAGCGTGGTGCCGGCCAGCGCGCCCACGAAGATCTGTGTCTCGTCCCACGGCATGTTGGGGTGGTTCCACTCCGTCCAGGCCAGCCGCCCGTCGGAGGCGAGCTCGGGACTGGCGTAGAAGTCGGCGCCGGAGCACAGCACCGTTCCGCCGCTGTCGTTGCGGCCGTCCAGGTTCAGCGCGACCACCGTGTTCACGGCTTCACCGGGACCGGTGTGGTCCTCCCGCACGGCCAGCACCAGGGAGCGATCGGGATGTATTCGGAGGTCGGCGAAGCGGTGATCGCTCTCCGGCGTGATCGGCGTCGGCGGCTGGCCGTCGCGGATCAGATAGAGCCGACCGTCGTGGAAGTCGGAGAACACCACCCAGCCCGCCCGGGCGGCGTACTCACCGCCGCCGTACTCGTGCACCCGACTCCGGACGTAGAAGGGAGCCGGCGTGAGCTCCACCACATGACCGTCGCCGGACCGCCTGAACAGGGTGATCCGACCACCTTCGCTGGCCCGCGACTCGGTCCAGTACAGGTCGGACCGGTCCACGGTGGGGGACCCGAGCCCGACCGAGGAGGAGGTCATCATCTCGACGGTGATCGGCGACGACCAGGACCCGTAAGCGACGTTTTCCATGAGCAAACTTTAGGCACCCAGCCCCGTGCGCGACCACCGGCGCCCGTGACGGAGGAACGAGCCCTGGAACAGATGGGGCAGTTGGTGCACAATAGACGAAGATCCGCTGACGCGCGCGGGACCAGCTGAGGATGTCGGGGAAGGCAGCCCTCAAGCTGTCTGGTCATGCGTGCCAGGAGGATCTATGAGCACCACCCGTGGCGTCTTGTACGTCCACTCCGCGCCGTCGGCGCTGTGCCCACACGTCGAGTGGGCCGTCGGCGGTGCCCTTGGCGCGCCCGCGCCGCTGCCGTGGACTCCGCAGCCCGTCGAGCGCGCCACCTACCGCGCCGAGTACGCCTGGTCGGGTCCGGTAGGGACGGCCGCCAAGCTGGCCACGGCGCTCAAAGGCTGGCAGCGGATCCGGTTCGAGGTGACCGAGGAGGGGACCACGTCGACCGAGGGTGAGCGCTACTGCTACACGCCGGTGCTCGGGGTCTTCCATGCGGTGACCGGCCTGCACGGCGACATCATGGTGCCCGAGGACCGGATCCGGCAGGCGATGGCCACCGTCCAGCTCGGCGGCCCCACTCTCGCGAGCGCGCTGGACGAGCTGTTGGGACGCCACTGGGACGATGAGCTGGAGCCCTTTCGGTATGCCGGCGAGGGCACGCCGGTCCGCTGGCTGCACGAGGTCGTCTGAGCCCGGTACGGCCGGCGTTCCCAACGCCTCAGCTCGGCGCCCGGGTCAGATCAGGTCCAGCGCTGACTCGTTGTGCGCCGCTTTGGCGCCGGTCTTGGCGCTCTCCACGATGAACTTCGGCTCGTCGTCGGAGGCCGTGAAGTGCTGGCCGTCGAACTGGAAGTCCTTGGTCTTGCGCTCGACGATCTTGCCTTCGGTCTTGCCCTGTGACGTACCCCAGCTGACCTTGTCACCGATCTTCATCTCAGCTCCCTCGCGTCGTGTCGAGCCCGGAGAGGACTCACCCAAGTCTTCCCTCAACACCTGACATCGAGACGCACCGGTTCTGCGGAATTCCGGGACCAAGAGAGCTGAGTCGGCCGACGGGTCTCAGATGACGGAGACGCCGTGCCAGAACGCGACATGGTCCTTGATCTCGGCGGCGGCGTCCTTGGGCTCGGGGTAGTACCAGGCCGCGTCCGCGTTGGTCTCACCGGCCACCGTCACCGACAGATAGCTCGCGGTGCCCTTCCAGGGGCAGACGCTGGTCAGCTCGCTGGGGATGAAGTGCTCGTGGACGAGCGAGCTGTACGGGAAGTAGTGGTTGTTCTCGACGACCACTGTGTCGTCGGACTCGGCGAGCACGGTTCCGTTCCAGATGGCTTTCATGGGCCGAGGATACCTTCAGGCCCCAATCCTGCGCGGAACGGTAGATGAACGGTCGAACACTTCGGTGATTCCGCTCAGAGCGGGATGTTGGTGTGCTGACCCCGCTGGCCGGAGTCGGCATCCCTGATCGCCTTGGCCAGGGCCGAGCGGGTCACGGCCGGTGAGACGATCTCGTCCACCACCCCGATCTCGACCGCCTTGTCCACCCCCCCGGCGATCCGTTCGTGCTCGGCGGCCAGCTCGGCCTCGACCTGCGGTCGCACGTCGTCGGCCACGCTGGCCAGCTTGCGTCGGTGCAGGATCCGTACCGCAGCGACCGGACCCATCACGGCCACCTCGGCGCCCGGCCAGGCGAACACCTTGGTCGCGCCGAGCGAGCGGGCGTTCATGGCGATGTACGCACCGCCGTAGGCCTTCCGGGTGACCAGGGTGACCCGGGGGACCACAGCCTCGGCGAACGCGTGCAGCAGCTTGGCGCCGCGACGGACCACCCCGTCCCACTCCTGGCCGACGCCGGGCAGATAACCGGGCACGTCCACCAGCACCACCAGCGGCACACCGAACGCGTCGCACATCCTGACGAACCGGGCTGCCTTCTCGGCGCTCAGGGAGTCCAGGCAGCCGCCGAGCCGGAGCGGGTTGTTGGCGACCACGCCCACGGTACGTCCAGCCAGTCGTCCGAGGGCGACGGTGACGTTGGGGGCCCAGCGGGCGTGGAGCTCGAGCGTCGAGCCGTCGTCCAGCAGCCCGTTGATCAGCGGGTGCACGTCGTAGGCCCGCTTCGGGGACTCGGGCAGCAGCGACGCCAGGTCGTCGTCGGGGACCGCGGCGGCGATGCTGCCCTGGTTGGCCAGCAGCGTGGTGAGTCGGCGGCCCTCGTCGATGGCGTGCTGTTCACTCTCGGCGACCACGTGCACCACGCCGGAGCGGCGGCCATGGGTGTCAGGTCCGCCGAGACGCAGCATGTCGACGTCTTCACCGGTGACCGAGCGGACCACGTCGGGTCCGGTGACGAAGATGCGTCCCTCGGGCGCGAGGATCACCACGTCGGTCAGCGCCGGCCCGTAGGCGGCACCGCCGGCAGCGAACCCGAGCACGATGGAGATCTGCGGTATGGTGCCGGACGCCTGGGTCATGGCGTGGAAGATCCGGCCCACGGCGTGCAGCGACAGGACACCTTCGGCGAGCCGGGCTCCGCCCGAGTGCCAGATGCCCAGGATGGGCACCCCGTCGGCCATCGCTCGCTCGTACGCCTTGACCACAACTTCACAACCCTGCAGCCCCATCGCGCCGCCCATCACCGTGGCGTCGGAGCAGAACGCAACGACCCGGCAGCCGTTGATGGTGCCGATGGCGGCCAGCATGCCGGAGTCGTCGTCGTCGGTGATCAGCTCGACGGAACCGTAGTCCAGCAGCGCCGCCAACCGGAAGTGCGGGTTGCGCGGGTCGAGCTCGCGCGGCAGCTTCTCCTTCTTGGCGCCAGGAGCAGGGGTCTGCGATACGGCGGGGACGGTTGCGGTCATCTCAGGCTCCTGTGGTGGCGTACCGGTTGGTGAAGGCGACTGCGACGTTGTGCCCGCCAAAGCCGAACGAGTTGTTGATGCCGATCAGATCGCCCTCGGGGAGCTCTCGCACCTTGGTGGCGATGTCGATACCCAGGTCGGGTTCGGGGTTGTCCAGGTTGATGGTCGGCGGCACCTTGCGCTCATGCAGCGCCAGCAACGTCGCCATCGACTCCAGCGCTCCCGCGCCACCGAGCAGGTGACCGGTCATCGACTTGGTGCCGGTCACGATCGCCTCGGTGTGCTCGCCGAGCGCGATCTTGATCGAGCCGACCTCGGTGGTGTCGCCCTGGGGGGTTGAGGTGGCGTGCGCGTTGACGTGGTTCACCGCCGCCGGGTCGAGGTCGGCCTCGCGCAGCGCCTTCACCATGGCGTTGGCCTGGCTCTGGCCGCTCGGGTCGGGCTGGACGATGTCGTAGGCGTCGGCGGTGATCCCGGCCGAGGCCAGTTCGCCGTAGATGCGGGCGCCACGGGCGAGGGCATGGTCGAGCCGTTCGATCACGAACATGGCTGCCCCTTCGCCGAGCACGAACCCGTCGCGGTCGACGTCCCAGGGACGGGAGGCGCGTTCGGGCTCGTCGTTGCGGCGGCTCATGGCCTGCATCTGACCGAACGCGGCCACCGGTAGCGGGTGCAGCACGCCCTCGGTCCCGCCCACGAGGACCACGTCGGCACGTCCGAGGCGGATCATGTCCAGGCCGAGCGAGATCGACTCGTTGCTCGACGCGCAGGCCGAGACGGAGGTGTGCACGCCCGCCCGGGCACCGATCTTGAGGCTGACGTTCGCGGCGGGTGCGTTGGCCATCAGCATCGGGATGGCAAACGGGCTGACCCGGCGGGGACCCTTCTCCTTGAGCACGTCCCAGTTGCCGAGCAGGGTCTGCATGCCGCCGATGCCCGAGCCCATGGCGACGCCGAGACGCTCTCGGTCCACGGGGTTGTCCTCGCCGAGGCCGTAACCGGCGTCGGCCCAGGCTTCCAGGGCCGCGATCATCGCGAACTGGGCGGCCCGGTCCAGCCGGCGGGCTTCGACGCGGTCCAGCACCTCACTGGGTTCGACCAGGATCTGGGCGGCGATCTTGACGGGCAGCTCCTCGGCCCAGTCAGCCTTGATCCGGCTCACGCCGGACGTGCCTGCCAGCAACGCCTCCCAGGTGCTGGGAGCGTCACCACCCAGTGGCGTGGTGGCACCGATGCCAGTGACGACGACGGGGACTGCGGTCATGACGTGATCTCCAAGGCGGGTCGGATGGGTTTCGGGTGCGGGGCTGGTTCGGCTGATGTGGGTACGACGGGTGCGGGTAGGGCTGGTGCGGGTAGGACTGGTGCGGGGCCGGCTCGCTGGGCCGGCCCCGTCCGGGTCACGGGTGGGTCAGGAGGAAGCGCGCTCGATGTAGGCCACGGCGTCCCCGACGGTCTTGAGGTTCTTCGCTTCCTCGTCAGGGATGCTGACGCTGAACTTCTCCTCGGCGGCGTAGATGATCTCCACCATCGAGAGGGAGTCCACATCCAGGTCGTCGGCAAAGGACTTGTCCAGCTGGACGTCGTCGGTCGGGACTCCGGCGACCTCGTTGACGATCTCGGAGAGGTCTGAGCGGATTTCTTCGGTGCTGGGCATGTGCGGGGCTCCTTGGCGTGTCTGTTGGTTCTGCAGGTCTGGTTGGGCGTGGTGGGGCTGGACTCCGGTCCGGACCTTCAGCTGCTGGTCCGGCGCGGCGGGGCTACGGGAGCACGATCACCTGCCCGGCGTAGACCAGGCCGGCGCCGAAGCCGATGATCAGTGCGATCTGACCGCTCCTGGCCTGGCCGGTCTCGAGCAACGTCTCGATGGCGAGCGGGATGCTGGCCGCCGAGGTGTTGCCCTGGAAGGCGATGTCACGGGCGATCACCACGTCCGAGGGGAGCTTCAAGGCGCGGAACATGGCGTCGGTGATGCGCATGTTCGCCTGGTGCGGCACGAAGACCTCGAGATCCTCCGCGCTGACTCCGGCCGCGTCCATGGCCTCGGCGGCGGCCTTGGCCATGGTGTAGGAAGCCCACTTGAAGACGGGGTTGCCCTTCATCTGGAGCACCGGCCAGTGCGGCGTCTCCGACATCATCGCGTCGTCCCAGGACTCGCTCTGGTTGATCAGGTCGGCCTGGTCACCGTCAGAGCCCCAGACCACCGGACCGATACCCGGCGTCTCGCTGGGGCCGATCACCGCGGCACCCGCCCCGTCGGCGAAGATGAAGGCCGTCGACCGGTCGTGCTTGTCGGTCATGTCGCTCAGCCGCTCGACCCCGATCACCAGCACGTACTTCGAGGAGCCGCCGCGCACCATCGTGTCGGCCATGGCCGTGCCGTAGCAGAAGCCGGCGCAGGCCGCGGAGATGTCGAACGCCGCTGCGCCCTTGGCGCCGAGCTCGCTGGCGATCGTGGTGGCGATGGAGGGGGTCTGGTGCAGGTGGGTCACCGTCGACACGATCACGGTGTCGATCTGGGCCGGGTCGAGCCCGGAACGCTCGATCGCCTTCTTGGCTGCCTCGATCGACATCATCTTGACGGTCTCGTCGTCGCTGGCCCAGCGGCGTTCCTTGATCCCGGAGCGGGTCTGGATCCATTCGTCGGAGGAGTCGATATAGGTGATGATCTCGGCGTTGTCGACGATCCGGCGCGGGCGGTAGCCGCCGATACCCAGTATCGCGGCGAACTGGGCGCCGGTCGAGGTCTTCAGGACGACCGGCGCTTTCGGGCTGGTGGGTTCTGTCATCGGGTGACCTCCGTCGCGTCGGCGCTTTCAACTGTGGGGTGCAGGCGGAGTAGCGGCTGGCCAGGGGAGACGGGGTCGCCGTTCTCCACCAGCCACTCCACGACGATGCCGCCGTAGGGAGCGCTGACCGGGACTTCGCTGCGCAGGTTCTTCAGCACGCCGACGGTGCTGTGGTTGGGCAGCACGGTATCGGCTTCCACGTCCTCGGTCCGGGTGAACTGGCCCTTCCCCGGAGAGACGACCAGCCGCCAGGTGGGGTTGCCGGCGATCGGGGACGACGCCGCGGTACCGCCGTGGTTCTTGACGAACTGCAACGCGTCCCCGAGCTGGTCGGGGGTGTTGAGCGCGAACAGCTCGACTCCCTTGAGGTTGCGCTTCGCGATGCCGGTCAGCGTGCCGGAGGGCGGCATCTCCAGCAGCCCGGTCACGCCGAGGTCGGCCATGGCCGCCATGCAGAGGTCCCAGCGGACCGGGGAGGCCACCTGTCCGACCAGGCGGCGCAACACGTCTCGGCCGTCGTGCACGACCTGACCGTCGGCGTTGGACAGCAGCCGGGTCCGTGGGTCGTGGGTGGAGATGGCCCGGGCCAGCTGGGCGAGCTCCCGGACGGCGGGCTGCATGTGCACGGTGTGGAAGGCTCCGGCGACGCTGAGCGGGATCAGTCGGGCGCGGGCGGGGGGGTTGGCCACGAAGGCGGCCAGCTGCTCCGTGGTGCCGGCCGCCACGATCTGGCCACTGCCGTTGTTGTTGGCCGCCGTCAGGCCCTGCTCAGCGATGGCGGCCAGCACCTCGTCGAGCTGACCGCCGATGACGGCGGTCATGGAGGTGGGCGTCGCTGCACTCGCCTGGGCCATCGCCCGACCCCGTTCACGGACGAACACCATCGCCTGCTCGGCCGAGAGCACGCCGACCCCGGCGGCTGCCGTGATCTCCCCGACGGAGTGACCGGCAACCACCCCGGTCATGGAGAAGGCGTCGGCGGGGTGCGGGAAGAGCTCGAGGGCGGCCAGCAGGCCGGCGGCGACCAGCAGGGGTTGCGCGATGGCGGTGTCACGGATGGTCTCCGCGTCTGCCTCGGTGCCGTAATGGGTCAGATCCAGGCCCGAGACGGCGGAGAACCAGCTCAGCCGTTCCGCGAAGGTCGGCTCCGAGACCCAGGGCGCGAGGAATCCGGGCGACTGGGCTCCCTGACCGGGGGCGATGATGGCGAGCACTTCTTTACTATTTCGTGACCTTGACCCCGAAGTCGCGTAGGGACACGACGAATCTGAGGACACCAAACTGTCAGAACCCTACAAAATGTCCCCGCCCCTCTTTTCGCCGAGTAGGCACTGATCCTGCGGTTCTGTCGGCGTGTCGTGCGCACGTGTCGCAGGATGACTGCCTACTCGGCGTCAGTCGCTGGGGGCAGCTTCGGGGTGCGGGGTCTTCAGCAGCCGGCCAAGGGTCAGTGCCAGGCGTAGGGCGTAAGCGTCGCGAGGGTCGGTGGGGGAGTAGCCGCTGACCTCATGGATCCGGCGCAGGCGGTACCGCACGGTGTTGGCGTGGACGAAGAGCGCCCGGGAGGTGGCTTCAACCGAGGAGCCCTGGTCCATGAACGTCACCAGGGTCTCGAGCAGGCCACCCCCGGCGGCGACCAGCGGGTCGTAGAGGTCACGGGCCAGCGCGCGGCGGGCGTGCCCGTCCCCGGACAGCGCTCGTTCGGGCAGCAGGTCGTGGGAGCCGACCGGCCGCGGCGCCTCGGGCCAGGCCTCGGCGGCCCGGTAGCCCGACAGAGCGGCACGGGTGCTGGTGGCGGCGTCCATCAGATGGTCGACGGCGGGTCCCACGACCACCGGCCCCGGGCCGAACGCGGTCACAAATGTGCTCACCGCCTTCAGCGCCAGCTCGGGGGTGAACATGTCCTCGCCACCGAGCAGCACCACCATCCGGTCACCCTGGACGGCGCCCAGCATGTCGATTCCGGCGCGGCGGGCCGTCCGGCGGATGGTCTCCACGGCGTGCGTCGGCTCGCTCTCCGGGGCCGGCCCCACTGCGACCACCACGGCAGCGGTCGAGCGCCAACCCAGGGTGGACGCCCTCGACAGCACCGTCTCATCGGTCTCGCCGCGCAGCACCGCGTCAACGACCAGGGCCTCGAGCCGGGCGTCCCAGGCGCCGCGCATCTCGGCCGCGCGCGCGTAGATCTCGGCCGCGGTGAACGCCACCTCACGGCTGTACTGCACGATGGCCGACTGGAGGATCGGCCGGTCGGTCTTCGGCATCAGCTCCTCGATCTGCGCCTCCAGCACGTCGATCGTGGTGCGGACCAGCTCGACGGTCTGGAAGAGGGAGATCTTGCGGGCCAGCTCGCGCGGCGCCGATCCGAACACGTCGGAGGTGCTCGGACCCTCCGGACCGGGGTCGGCGAACCACTTGACGAACCCGTCGATGCCCGCCTGCGCCACCAGGGTGATCCAGGAGCGGTTCTCGGCGTCCAGCCGCTGGAACCAGCGGTGTCGGGTCTCCATCTCGGCGATGGTGGCGGTGGTCATGGCCCCCGTCACCGCGGACATCCGCTTGGCGATCGCGGCACGATTCTTGGCGGACGGCAGCAGGGACTTGCTGATCCCTCGCGTGGTGGCCGCCATAGGCTGAGCCTAGTGTGCAGCCAGGACCGCGGAGGAGCAGGTGAGATGAGCGACCTAGACACCAAACCACCGGAGTACGCGTCCGGCGCGGCTCGTCCGGACGGCCCTGAAGAGCTGTTGCTCGAGTCCCGCAAGGTCTGGCTCGGTAAGACCACCCTGGTGTCGCGGGCACTGCCGAACGCTGACATCCGGATGATCGGTGCCTGGTGTTTCCTCGACCACTACGGTCCCGAGGACGTCAGCCGATCGGCCGGCATGCGGGTCTGGGCCCATCCGCACACCGGGCTGCAGACGGTGAGCTGGTTGCTGGAGGGGGAGATCGAGCACCGTGACGGGATCGGCTCCCGCGCGATGGTGCGCCCGGGTGAGCTCAACATCATGACCGCGGGTCACGGCATCGTGCACAGCGAGCTGTCGTTGGAGGACAAGCCGCCGGGGATGCACGGCGTCCAGCTCTGGGTCGCCCTGCCCGACGCCGACCGTGATATGGCGCCACGCTTCGAGACATACACCTCGCTGCCGCCCATCCTCAGACCGGGAGTGTCGGGCCAGGTCCTCGTCGGCACCGTCGACAAGATCACGGCACCGACTCGTTGCCACTCACCGATCAGCGGCGCCGACCTGCAGCTCGAGCCTGGCGCGGACGTCGTGCTCAGCGTCGACCCCAGCTACGAGTACGGGGTGTTGGTGGTTTCCGGAGCTGTGCAGACCGAGTCGACCGACGTGGTCGTCGACCAGCTCCTGTACCTCGGTCACGGACGCTCCACCATCTCGTTACGGAGTGCCGGCGGCGGCCGGGTGATCCTGTTGGGTGGGGTGCCCTTCGCCGAGGAGATCGTGATGTGGTGGAACTTCATCGGCCGCAGCCACGCGGAGGTGGTGGGCTACCGGGAGGCCTGGGCCCGGCGGGACCCGCGCTTTGCCCCGGTGGTCAGCCCCGACGAGAAGGTGATGGAGGCCCCGCCGATGCCGACTGTCGCCCTGAAGCCGCGACCGCGTCGGAGGCTCCGCCGATGAGCGTCTCTCCGGTGGCCGCGCTGCGGGAGATCGGCTTCCTGCTGGAGCGGACGCGGTCCGAGACCCACCGGGTGAAGGCCTACCGCACCGCGGCCGACATCGTGTCCGAGCTGAGCCAGGAACAGCGCCACGAGTACCAGAGTGAGCACTCCTGGGCTCAGGTGCGCGGCATCGGTCCCAAGACCGCACTGGTGATCACCCAGGCGATGGCCGGACAGGTGCCCGACTATCTCCAGCAGCTGCGCGATGAGAAGGAGCCGCTGGTCGACGGCGGGCTGACCATGCGTGCGGCCATCAAGGGCGACCTGCACGTCCACTCGACCTGGAGTGACGGCGGCAGTCCGCTGGAGGAGATGATGCTCACCGCGCAGACGCTCGGGCACGACTACTGTGCGATCACCGACCACTCGCCTCGGCTCAAGGTGGCCCGTGGCCTGAGCCCCGAGCGTCTGCGGGAGCAGATGGCGCTGGTGGCGGACCTCCGACCGGCCATGGCGCCGTTTCGGATCCTGCAGGGGATCGAGGTGGACATCCTCGACGACGGTGGCCTCGACCAGGAGCCCGAGCTGCTCGACCAGCTCGACGTGGTGGTGGCCAGCGTTCACTCCAAGCTGCGTTCGGACTCGGAGACGATGACCCATCGGATGGTCAACGGCATCGCCAACCCGCACACCAACGTGCTCGGCCACTGCACGGGCCGGCTGATCGAGGGTGAGCGCGGTACCCGGCCTGAGTCGGTCTTCGACGCCGAGGTCGTCTTCGAGGCCTGTCGGGCGTTCAACGTGGCCGTCGAGATCAACTCTCGACCCGAGCGCCGCGACCCGCCCGATCGGCTGCTGGCGCTGGCGTACGAGATGGGGTGCCTGTTCTCCATCGACACCGACTCCCACGCTCCGGGTCAGCTGGAGTTCCTGATCTACGGGTGCGAGCGGGCGGAGTCGGCGGGAGTCGAGCCCGAACGCGTGATCAACACCTGGCCGCTGGACCGGCTGCTGGACTGGTGTCGGCAGCGGTGACGCCCCGTCGGGCCGGACTGCCAGAGGGCCTTCCGGGGGCGCGGGCTAGGGTCGCCCGGTGGACGATCTGAGCCTGGCGGCCGAGTTGGTACGGGAGGCGGGCGCTCTGGCGGGCCGCATGCTGAAGCAAGGGCTGACCACCCAGTACAAGACGTCCGTGTCGGACGTGGTGTCGGCCGCCGACCACGCCGCCGAGACGCTGGTGGTGGGGCGGCTCGGCGAGGCGCGTCCTGACGACGGTCTGGTGGGTGAGGAAGGTGCGGAGAGCCCCGGCGCCCGCACCTGGTACATCGACCCGGTGGACGGCACCTACAACTTCCTCTCCGGCATCCCGTACTGGTGCTCGGCGCTGGCCCTGGTGGATCGCCAGGGCCCCGTCCTCGGGGCGGTGTACTACCCGGCCGTCGACGAGCTGTGGCTCGGCGGCCGCGACCACCCGACCACCTGCAACGGGATCGCGGTGCCCCGGCTGGAGGATCTGCCGATGTCGCAGATCTCGGTATCCACGCATCTGCAACCCGCCAAGATCAAGGACATCCGGCGGCGTGAACGGCTGCTGGCCGCGTTGCGGCCGGCCGCGACGATGCGGATGCTCGGCTCGAGCTCGATCGACCTGTCCTACGTGTCCGGCGGTCGGCTGGGCGTCTTCCTGCAGGCACAGTGCCTGCCGTGGGACTGGTATCCGGGCGCTGCGCTCGTCCGGGCCGCCGGAGGCGTCGCCGAGGTGGTCGAACAGGACGGCCTGCGCTGGCACGTCGCCGGCAACGCCCAGGCGGTGGCCGAGATCACGCAGCTCCTGTGCGACCCTGCCTGAATCCAGGTGCCCCGATCGCGCGGCCCCGGTCGGTCGATGGTGACCGCGGCCTGTGACCACCGTCCACCTCAGGGTCAGGGTGGACTAGGCGGAGGTAGGTACCGTGGCGCCATGACTGACAAGCGGATCGACGACCAGCATCAGGACGCGGACAAGCTGAAGGCGCCGGCCGACGACGAGCTGTCGCAGGGGCCGTCCGGCCACGGCAACAGTGAGACCTCGTTGGGCGGCGCAGATGCGGTCCCCGACACCCCCGACACCGTGCCCTACCCCGAGGCGGACAACGTCTCGGGGTAGGTCTGACTACGCGCCGGCGCCTTCCTGGGCCACACCCGCCACGGCGGTGGGGTCACCCAGCTCGTACCGATCGAAGGCCTTCGACGCTGCGGACGGGTCGATCTTGCCGTCACGAGCCAGCATCTCCAGCGTCGCCACCACGATCGACTGGGCGTCCACCATGAAGAACCGGCGGGCCGCGGCCCGAGTGTCCGCGAAGCCGAAACCATCAGTACCCAGCGAGTACCAGGTGTTGTGCACCCATGGCCGGATCTGGTCCTGCACGGCCCGCATGTAGTCGCTCACCGCGATCACCGGACCCTGCTTCTCGTGCAGCACCTGGGTGATGAAGGGCCAGCGCCGTTCGCCGCCGGGGTTGGCGAGGTTCCACTTCTCGGTGTCGACGGCCTCGCGGCGCAGCTCGTTCCAGGAGGTGACCGACCAGACGTCGGCCGCCACGCCCCAGTCGTCAGCCAGGATCTGCTGCGCCAGGAACGCGTTGGGCATCGCGACGCCCGAAGCCAGGATCTGAGCCTGCGGCGCATCACCCTCTACCTCAGGTGCAGCCTTGACGTGGTAGATGCCCTTCAGCAGCCCGTCCAGGTCGAGGTCGGCCGGAGCTCCCGGCTGATGCACGGGCTCGTTGTACAGGGTGATGTAGTAGATGACGTTCTCACCCTGAGGATGGGCCTCGTCGCTGCCGAAGCCGTACATCCGACGCAGCCCGTCCTTGACGATGTGCGCGACCTCGTAGCCGAAGGCCGGGTCGTAGTGCACCACCGCCGGGTTGGTGCTGGCCAGCAGCGGCGAGTGGCCGTCGGCGTGCTGCAGACCTTCGCCCGTCAGAGTGGTCCGACCGGCGGTGGCTCCGAGGAGGAAGCCCCGGGCCAGCTGGTCGGCCATCGCCCAGATCGAGTCACCGGTCCGTTGGAACCCGAACATCGAGTAGAAGATGTAGAACGGGATCATCGGCTCACCGTGCATCGAGTACGACGCGCCGGCTGCGATGGTCGAGCCCATGGCGCCCGCCTCGGAGATGCCCTCGTGCAGCAGCTGTCCCTGCTCGGACTCCTTGTAGGAGAGCAGCTGCTTGCGGTCCACCGCCTCGTACGTCTGACCATGGGGGTTGTAGATCTTGGCGGTCGGAAACATCGAGTCCATGCCGAAGGTCCGGAACTCATCGGGAGCGATCGGCACCACCCGCGGACCGAACTCCTTGTCGCGCATCAGGTCACGGAGCAGCCGGACGAACGCCTGAGTCGTGGCCACCTTCGTCTTCTCACCGGCCGACTGCATCAGCGGGGCGTAGACCTCGTCGCCCGGCAGCTTGACGATCCGGGGCTTGACCCGACGCTCCGGCAAGTAGCCGCCAAGCTCACGCCGGCGCTCCTGCAGATACTTCACCTCGTCGGAGTCGTCACCCGGGTGGAAGTACGGCGGGTTGTAGGGATCCTCCAACTGGTCGTCGGCGATCGGCAGGTACAGCCGGTCCCGGAACGCCTTCAGGTCCTTGGTGTTCAGCTTCTTCATCTGGTGGGTGGCGTTCCTGCCCTCCAGTGCGTCGATGGTCCAGCCCTTGACCGTCTGGGCCAGGATCACCGTGGGCTGACCCACGTGCTCGGTGGCTGCCTTGAAGGCGGCGTACACCTTGCGGTAGTCGTGCCCTCCGCGCGACAGGACCTTCAGCTCCTCGTCGCTCATGCCGGAGACCATCCGTTTGAGGCGCGGGTCGGAGAAGAAGTTGTCGCGGATGTAGGCGCCGTCCTCGACCAGGTACGTCTGGTACTGGCCGTCGGGCGTGGTGTTCATCTTGTTGACCAGTACGCCGTCGGAGTCGGCGGCCAGCAGCTGGTCCCAGTCGCGACCCCAGAGCACCTTGATCACGTGCCAGCCCGCACCCAGGAACATCGACTCGAGCTCCTGGACGATCTTGCCGTTGCCTCGCACCGGACCGTCGAGCTGCTGCAGGTTGCAGTTGATCACCCAGGTCAGGTTGTCGAGCTCCTCCCGGGCCGGCAGCCCGATGGCGCCGAGTGACTCGGGCTCACCCATCTCGCCGTCGCCGAGGAAGGCCCACACTCGCTGGTTGCTGGTGTCCTTGATGCCACGGTTGTGCAGGTAGCGGTTGAAGCGGGCCTGATAGATCGAGTTGATGCCGGTCAGTCCCATGGAGACCGTCGGGAACTCCCAGAACTGCGGCATCAGTCGCGGATGCGGGTACGAGGACAGGCCCTTGCCCTGCCCGCGTGACACCTCCTGGCTGAATCCGTCGAGCTGGTCGGAGGTCATCCGGCCCTCGAGGTAGGCCCGCGCATAGATGCCGGGGGAGGCGTGGCCCTGGATGAACACGTGGTCGCCACCGCCGGGGTGGTCCTTGCCGCGGAAGAAGTGGTTGAAGCCGACCTCGTACAGACTGGCCGCGCTCTGGTAGGTGGCGATGTGACCACCGACCTCGAGACCCTTCCGGTTGGCCTTGGAGACCATGATGGCGGCATTCCAGCGGACGAAGGCGCGGATCCGACGCTCGATGTGCTCATCGCCCGGGAACCACGGCTCGGACTCGGGCGGGATGGTGTTGATGTAGTCGCTGCTGCGCAGTGCGGGCAGACCCACCTGGCGCTCCCGCGCCCGGGCGAGGAGCTGGAGCATGATGTAGCGCGCCCGGTTCTTGCCTTTTTCGTCCAGCACGCCGTCGAGCGACTCCAGCCATTCGCTCGTCTCTTCGGGATCGATGTCCGGCAGCTGGCTGGGCAACCCCTCCGCCGTGATGGCCGGTCTGGGTCCGGGCTTAAGCATTCACGCTCCTATCGTCTGCCAGCGGGTAGAGCTGGCGTCCTGACTGGATACCCCATCCTGTCACTGATCGACAAGCGCGGCACGAGCGCGGGTAGCGCGGGATTGTCGGCCCCCTCCCGGTCTGGGGTTCCGCAGGTTCCCTGCCTCTGGCACGCTTAGCACACGGACTGCATGGCGATATCGACTTGATCTGGCAGTCTGGTGGCCAATAGTCACGTCCCACGGGATAATTTGAGAACTACGTACCCACCAACAATATGAATAGGACAGGTTCGGGTGGTCACGACGTTGACGGATGAATGGGGTGGAGGCAAGGCGTGAGTTCGACGGCAGGGCATGGGGACGAACGGTCCCCGCGTGACGGCAAGCTGGGACTGACCGAGGGGCTGGTCGTCCAGGAGCTGGGCTGGGACGAGGATGTCGACGACGACGTACGCATCATGTTCGAAGAGGTCACCGACAACGAGCTGGTCGAGGAGGCCGTCGAGGCGGTCGACGTCGTCCTGCTCTGGTGGCGAGACGGCGATGGCGATCTGGTGGACGGACTGGTGGACGCGCTCACCGACCTGACCGCGTCGGGTTACGTCTGGCTGATGACGCCCAAGGTCGGACGGGACGGTTACGTCGACGCGTCCGAGCTGGCCGAAGGGGCGGTGACGGCTGGCCTGTCGATGACCAACAGCGCGGCGATCTCGTCCGACTGGGCAGCCAACAAGCTCGTGCGGCCCAAGGGCCCCCGGCGTTGAGCTCTGCTGCCGTCGGGGCGGTGGCGCCGGACTTCACGGCCAAGAACCAGCACGGCCAGCCGGTGACCCTGTCAGCGCTCCGTGGGGCGCCGGTGGTGCTCGTGTTCTACCCCTACGCGTTCACGGGGATCTGCACCGGAGAGCTGGCCGCGATCCAGCAGCAGCTCAGTGACTTCCGGTCCACCGGTGCTCGGGTGCTGGCGCTCTCCACCGACACCATCTTCTCGTTACGGGTGTTCGCCGACCAGCAGGGCTTCGACTTCGACCTGCTCAGCGACCACTGGCCACACGGGGCCATCGCCGAGGCCTACGGTGCTTTCGACACGACGGCCGGCTGCGCGCTGCGCGGATCTTTCGTGCTGGACGCCGACGGGACCATCACCTGGAAGATCCTGAACCAGATCGGCGAGGCCCGAGACATCGCCGAACACCTGGTCGCGCTGACCGGCTGACCGTCTCCACTGCTCCCGGCGGCGTCCGGGAGGCGGGTGTCCTCGCGGCGGCCACGACGGAGTGACCGGTGGGCGCAGAGGGACTCGAACCCCCGACCGCCTGGGTGTAAACCAAGTGCTCTACCAGCTGAGCTATACGCCCGGACGCGGCGGGTGGTCGGGCCACGGACACCGCGCAGCGGCTCACCTTATCGGTTCCCGCCCGGCTCACCAACTCCCCGGCCAGTTGTCGTGACGCCCGCCGCCGCCCAGCCTTCC
>JBBRYD010000048.1:0-25933 GCA_038238065.1 Propionibacteriales bacterium
CGTATTAGGTCATGACTGACCGGCCGGTGCCGTTCGAACTGCCGGGGCCGGACTGATCAATACATAGGCAACCCAGCAGGGCGCCAGTCGGTTTCTGAGTCACGACCCCAGCAGCAGTTACCAGCATGTATGTCGGTTTCCCAGGTTTACCTGGGGAACTCTCACCTGACGCAGGAAGTTTCGTGGGTGAGGCGACAGTTTCCCAGGTAAACCTGGGGAACCGACATCCCATCCGACCACCCCGACCGAGTCCAGTCAGCCCGTACGTGGCGGTCAGTCGCTCAGGTCGGCGACGGTGGCGTGGTAGGCCCGGATCAGGGCGGCCGCGTCAACGAACAGGGCGTGATCGTGGCTGCCGGATCCGAGGGCGATCCGGCCGGAGATGCGCTCGTCGACGAAAACCCACCAGGCCTCTCGACTGCCGACCGGGGTGATGGTCCCCCGCTCGTAGCCGGTGGCGGACCGAGCCACCTCGGCCGACGGCAGCGAGAGGCGTTTCACCCCGACCAGCGCCCTCAGCTTGGGCCAGGAGACCTGCCGGTCGCCGGGGAGCAGCACGAACAGGTAGTCGTCGTCGCTGCGACGCACGACCAGTGTCTTGACCAGCTCGCGCGACTCGATCCCCAGACCGGCCGCCGCCTCCGCCAGACTCGTGGCCGGCGGGCGCGGAACGATCTCGACCGGCAGTGACCGGGACGTCGCGTCGTCGCGGGCGCGTTGCCCCTCAGCCACACTGCCCCTCAGCCACACTGCCCCTCAGCCACGGTTGGGACGTCTCACGCCTGGCGCGCCTTCGCTGACTCGCGGTTGTTCGCCTTCTGTAGCGCCTCCACCAGCTCGTCCTTGCTCATCGTCGAGCGACCGCGGATGCCGAGCCGGGTGGCGAGCTGGTAGAGATGCTTCTTCGTGGCGTTCGCGTCCACGCCGCCGGCCGTCGGCTTGTCGCTGTCCCGGCCTTCGGCCGCTCGAGCGTCCGACGGTCCGTTCTCGTCCTTGGGCTCCCAGTGGTCACCGACCTTCTCGTGCGTGTGCTTGAGCGCGCTGAACGCGACCTGGTGGGCGCGCTGGTCGTCGTCGTACTGCTCCTCCGCCGAGTCCAGCGTCTTCGCGTACGTCCGTTGCGCATACTCGTCCGAGCGCTGCAAGGTGCTGGGCAGCTCTGACGTCTTGACCTTGCCTGACTTGGTCATCTTGGCCATGTGTCCTCCATGTCCTCGACTCTCCCTCATGCCTACCCCTTCCGCAGGGCCAGCCAACGTCACGATTCGGTCACGGACATCGTCCAACGCTGTTACGTTGCTAGGACAGGTGACCGGGGGTGACCAGGGCATGGATGGCGTACCACCGATCCCGGCGACCAGCGTGTCCCTCTTCGTCGGGATCCTGATGCTGCTGACGGGTCTCACCGTGGTGTTGGCCATGTCGGTCGTGCGTCGACGACACCGGACGCTGGTGACCTTGGCGGTCGCGCTCGTGACCCTGCTGGTGCTTGCCGCGGGTGGCCTGTTCCTGATCATCCCACCCGAGGTGCCGTCGGCCGGGTCCCAGCGGCTCGCGTCGTGCCCGTACGACAGGCTGGTCTGGTCGAACATGCGCGAGGACGTGGACGAGTCGTGGCAGCCGTGCCGCCGGATCGCACGCGTTCAGCTCGCCATGACGCTCGTGGGCGCTTCGCTGGTGACGGTGATGGCGGCCGCGATCGCCGTCCGAAAGCCGCACGCCGACGCCGAGCCCGAGCTCCGACCGGCGGCCACGGTCGGTCGCTAGCGTGCCGTCGGCACGGTTGGTGTCGATAGGGTTCGTGGCGTGATCACGGTTGCCGGTCTGACCCCGTCGTTGGACCTGACCTACAGCGTCGACTCCCTGCGCCTGGGTGAGATCCACCGGGTGCCTGAGGTTGTGCGGTGCGCGGGCGGCAAGGCCCTCAACATGGCGCGCGCCGCGGCCACCGTCGGCGCAGCCACCACCGTCGTCGCCATTCTCGGGGGCGCCACCGGACGGGCGCTGTCTGAGCTGCTGCGCGTCGAGGGGCTGTCGGTGGTCACTGTCGAGTCCGCGGCCGAGACGCGGATCTGTGTCTCGGTCGCGTCGGCGGACACCGGCCGGCTGACCGAGGTCTACCAGGAGGCGGCCCCGATCCCGACCGAGGTGTGGGGTGCGTTCCGGTCCAGCCTCCAGCAGGCCCTTCCCCACGCCGGCGGCTGGTTGTCGATCTCGGGTCGAGCCCCGCTCGGCAGCGTGGCGATGATCGCGGATCTGGTCCGGCTGGGCCGCGACCGCGATGTGGCGGTCGCCGTGGATACGCACAGCGAGGCCCTGCCCGAGGCCCTGTCGGCCGGGCCGGCGCTGGTCAAGATCAACCGCTACGAGGCCGCCGACCTGCTCGGCCTGCCGGCTGACTCCGATCTACGCGCGATGGCCGGCGCCATCCGGGCCCGCTCCGGTGCGACCGTGGTGCTCACCGACGGCGTCGCGGGCTCGGTCGCCGTCGACGGGACAGTGGCGCTGCACGCTGAGGCGCCGGCTCGGGTCGGTCGGTACCCGGTCGGGAGTGGTGACTCGTTTCTCGGCGGTCTGCTGGCTGCGCTCGATGAGGGGCACGAGCTGCGCGTAGCGCTACGGAACGCCACGGCGTGCGGGGTCGCCAACGCGTTGGTCCCCGGTCAGGGCCATTTCACCGCCGAGTCGTTCGCCGAGATCGCCGCAACGGTCCAGATCCGGGACCTGACCTGAGGCGCAGAGCGCGCGTCGGTGGATCAGCGTTCCTCGGCGGCGATCCGGCTCAGCTCGGCCACCGTCTCCGGGGGCATGGCGATGTCGAAGACGTCGGCCACCACCTGGCTCCAGCCGTGCACGAAGTAGCGCCAGCCGTCCTCCACCAGCAGGTGACGCTCGTCCTGCTGCGCCCGCGCCTGCTGGAGGAACTCCAGCGTGCCCCGGTAGTTGAACTCCCAGACGACCGCATGCTCGGGGAACTGGCTGCGCCCGCCGAGCGGTGAACCCGGACGGTCCTTGCCCATGCCGGTCGCGTTGACCACCAGGCTGGCCGCGGGCAGCTCGGCCAGCAGGGCGTCGACCTCATCGGGGCCGCGCGTGAGCACGTAGCGCATCCGTTCGGGGTCGATGCCGGCACGCTCGTGCAGCTGCCGTTGATGGTCCAGCGCTGATCGCTCCAACGCCGTGCAGATGATCTCGGCCGGGCCGTCGCCACGCCGGCCGAGCTGGTAGGTCAGCGCGCAGCCGGCCCCGCCGGAACCCAGCACCAGTGCCGCAGCCCCGGTGGTGCCGAAGTGGTCGCCCGGCAGGAACTCATCCAACGCCAGCAGCACGGTCACCGGATCCCTGGCCGCGCCCAAGAGGCGGCCGCCGCGCTTGGCGATCGACGAGATCTCCTCGAACGTGACGGCCAGCTCGTCCAGGTCGTCGAACAGGTCCCGGGCCGCCTGGTAGAGGTTCATCTTGTGGGTCGTGACCAGAGCGCCCCAGTGGTCGGCGTCGTCGCGGATCGTCGACACCAGCTCGCGGTACGTCTCCCGTGACGCGTCCAGGGCCACGTCGACGCCTCGTAGCGTCCGGGTCGGCAGTCCGAGCGCGTCCGCCCACTTCGGGAAGACCCTCATGATCGACGACCCACCGGTGGTGACCCCGACGAAGCCCATCACCGCCGTCATCTAGACCGTCTCCTGACGCGCCGCAGGCTGCCGAGGCCTGACCAGGTTGGCCGGGGTCTCCCCCCGGAGCATCGACAGCACCGCCTGTACTGTGCCGTGGCTCATCGCGTCGACGGCCTCAACCGTCTGGGCCGCCGAGTGCGGGGTGAACAGGGTGCGGTCGCGAAGGTCGGCATGGAGCAGCGGGTGAGCCAGCCCGTCCGTGGCCACCTGGCCGGCCTCGGTCGACAGCGTGTCGGTGGCGTAGATGGAAACGGCGCCGGAGGCCAGCGCGTGAGCCAGCGCCGACTCGTCGACCAGCCGCGCACGGGCGGTGTTCACCAGGATCACCCCGGCTTTGGCGTGGGCCAGCCACTGATGGTCCACCAGCGTGTCATCGCCGGGCGCGTGCAGCGACACCACGTCGCTCCGGGCAGCGAGGTCGAACAGGGTCACCGGCTCGATCCCCAGCGCGCGCAGCTCGTCGTCCTCGACCCACGGGTCGTGACCGAGCACCGTGCTCCCGAACCCCGACAGCCGGGTCGCCACCCCACGGCCGATCCGCCCCGCACCGACGATGCCCACGGTCAGGCCGCCGAGCTCACGCGTCCGCCGTACGCTCCAGTCGCCGCTGCGCACCCCCCGGTCGCCGGCGGGGACCGACCGGAGCGCGGCCAGGATCAGGGCCAGCGCGTGGTCGGCCACCGCGCTGCTGTTGGCCCCGGGCGTGTTGGTCACCCAGACGTCACGGTGGGCGGCGGCGACCAGATCCACCGACTCGACGCCGACCCCGTAGCGAGCCACCAGTCGAAGCCTCGGTGCCGCGTCCAGGTGGTCGGCCGTGACCGGACCGGTGCCGGCGATCCACGCTGTCACGTCGCCCAGCAGCGGTCGCAGGGTCTCGATGGCGTGGTCGGCGGGACCGACCCTGATGCGGACACCAGCCGCCTCCAGCTGTCCCCGGGCGTCCACGTCGCCGGAGGAGAAGGACCGACTGGTGACCAGCACCACGGTTCCGCTCATCGACGAGTCCCGACGGGCCCCACGACGCGTTCTCCCCCGGATGGGCAGCGCGACAGCTCGCCCGGCGGTAGTCCTGTCATAACAGGATGCTAAACGGTTGAACGCCGGGGCGGCAAACGTCTGCGCTGATATCCTCTCCGGACATGAGGACCATCGACAGGTCGTCTCCGCTGCCGTTCTACTACCAGCTGAAACAGATCCTCGTGTCCGAGATCGCCGAGCGCAGCCTGGCTCCCGGGGACCGGTTGGCGGGCGATCACGAGCTGACCAGCACCTACAACGTCTCCCGGACCGTGGTCCGGCAGGCTCTCTCGGAGCTCGAGACCGAAGGGGTGATCGAACGGGTCAAGGGCCGCGGGACGTACGTGGCGCAGCACAAGACGAGTGAACGGCTGGTGCAGTCACTGACCGGGCTGTACGAGGACGTCGAGGCCCGCGGTTCCCATCTCCGGAGCGAGGTGCTGCGGCTCGACGTGGTCCCGGCCGACGAGCAGGTGGCGCGGGAGCTGGGGCTGGCGCTCGGCGCCTCCGTCATCGTGCTGGAGCGGCTGCGTTTCGTCGACGACGAACCCTGGGTGCTGGTCATCGGCCACCTCCCGCTCGACCTCGCCCCGGGCCTGCTCGACGACGACCTCAGCCATCAGTCGCTCTATGCCCTTTTGGAGAAGAAGTACGGGGTCGTCCTCCGCCACGGCGAGCGCAGCGTCGAAGCCACCGTGGCCAGCACCTCGCTGGCTCATCACCTCGGGATCGGTCAGGGTGACCCGGTGCTGGTGCTCCGCAGCACGGTCTACGGCGACGACGAGCGCCCGGTGGAGCTCTTCGTGGCCTACCACCGCGGCGACCGCAGCCGGTTCGAGGTCGCCCTGAGCCGATCTCCCGACACGGCAGGTTTGCAGCCGCTGATGCGCGTCACCGCCTGAGCCGCACCGCTGGCTCGGAGCGCTCTGGCCGGCGGCCAGCTCTCCTCACCACACGATCACCGCCTTGACGCAGCTGCTGTGGGCGACGGCGGCCAGCGCATCGGCGTAGTCGACCAGGCCGAAGCGGTGGGTGATGATCCCGGTCGGGTCGATCCGTCCGCTGCGGAGCTGGTCCAGCGCGCGATCGAAGGAGAACTGCTGGGCGAAGGAGCCGGTGATCGTCAGCTCCCGGCGGAAGATCTCGTACGGCGGCACCGTCCAGCCGGCCGACTCCGCCGTCATCCCGTAGACGAAGATGGTGCCACCGGTCCGCGTCAGGGCGACGGTCTGGTCGAGAACGGCAACCGACCCGGTGGCGTCCACCACGACGTCGAAGCCTTCCGGGCTGTCGCTCCGCAGCTCGGCCATGGAGGCGGCGGTGTCGGCCCGGTCGAGCAGCACCACCCGGTCGGCGCCGCCGGCGCGGGCCAGCTCCAGCTTGGCCGGCGTCGGTGCCGCCACGGTCAGCCGGGCGGCGCCGGACTGCCGGAGCAGCTGGGTCAGCAGCAGACCCGTGGGACCGGCACCGAACAGCAGTACGTTCGCACCGGGCGGCAGTGCCAGCCGCTCCAGGCCGTGCACCACGCAGGCGGTCGGCTCGGCCAGCACCGCCACCTCGGGGTCGAGGTCGTCGACGTCGAAGCAGCGGTTGGCCGACGTGACCACGTAGTCGGCGAAGCCACCGGGAGCGTTCACGCCCTGGGCGATGAGCTGCCGGCAGTACGCCGGCCGCGCTCGACGGCACTCCACACAGTGCCCACACGAGGCGGTGTTGTCGATGACGACCACGGCACCGAGTCCCGGCCCGGCCACCTCCGGGCCCAGCGCGACGACCTCACCGACGATCTCGTGGCCGGGGACCAGCGGATACGTCGGTCCGAACTCGCCGTCGTGCAGGTGCAGGTCCGTGCCACACACCCCGGCGACGATCATCCGCAGCAGCACCTCCCCTGGTCCGGGCTGCGGCACAGGGATCTGTCGGACGTCGAAGGCTCCCGGTCGGTCGTAGACCACGGCGGCCATGGTCTTGGGCTGGAGGGTGTTCATCGAGACACTCCTGGTTGGGGTCGTCAGGGAGGGGACGGGCGTCGGGGCCGCAGGCTCAGGCGAGTGAGTAGCCGCCGTCCATCAGCAGCTCGGTGCCACAGCAGAAGTCGGCCGCGTCGCTGAGCAGCCAGCCGGCGGCGGCGGCCACCTCGTGCGGGTGGGCGAACCGGCCCATCGGGGTGGCACCCTTCCACAACGGGTGCATCTCGACCTTGCTGGCCAGCAACGGCGTGTCCACGTACCCCGGGGACAGCGCGTTGACCCGGACGCCGCGGCCGACCCACTCGTAGGCCAGTGACTTGGTCATCGCCACCACCGCGGCCTTGGACGAGTTGTAGGCCACCTGCTGCTGCGGGGAGTTGACCACGTGCGCGCCCGACATGGAGGCGATGGTCACGATCCGGCCCGAACGTTGGCCGAGCATCACCCGACCGACCCGCTGACACGTCAGGAAGACGCCGGTCAGGTTGACCGCGATGGTGCGCTGCCAGACCGCGAAGCTCATGTCCTCGGCGGGGGTCGGCTCCTCGGAGAGGCCGGCCGCCGCGACGAGCCCGTCGATCCGTCCGCTGGACGCCATCACCCGCTCGACCGCTGCGTCGAGGCTGTCCGGTTGGGAGACGTCCACCCGCACGAACGTTCCCAGGCTCAGGTCGTTCTGGCGGAGGTCGAAGTCGAACACCTCGGCACCGTGGGCCACCAGCCAGTTGGAAACGGCACTGCCGACACCTCCTGCCGCTCCCGTGACCACCATCACCCGGTCCTCGAACTCGTCGGTCATCGAGGACTCCTCCTGTGGTCGGCGTTCACCCTGGTCACCTCGCCGGCCGATCCCGCGCGAACCACGGTTCGAGGCTGAGGTAGGCGTCCACGAAGCGCTCCTGCCGGGCCCGGTAGGCGGTGTGGCGCTCGGGGTCTGGTTCGTAGACGGAAACGACGTCGGACAGCTGCCGGGCCACCGAGAAGTCGGCGAACAGGCCGATCCCCACCCCGGCGGTGATGGCCGCCCCCAGGCTGTTGGCCTCTTCGACCACTGACCGTCGTCGGACCACGCAGCCCCAGACGTCGGCGAGGATCTGCAACCAGACGGCACTCGCAGCACCGCCACCGATCGCGTCCACCCGCTCGAGCGGTTGGCCGTGCTCGCGAAAAGCGTCGATACAGGTGGCCAGGTTGAAGGCGACGCCCTCCAGCACCGCCCGGGTCAGGTGCGCCGGGCCGTGGTGCCGGCCGAGGCCGACGAACGCGCCTCGGGCGGCGGGGTTCCAGTACGGCGACCGCTCCCCCAACAGGTAGGGCAGGAAGAACAGGTCCTCGGCGGCCGCATCCACCACCGCCGCCGAGGTGATCAGCCGGTCGAAGCGCTCGACGTCCTCGCGGCCCGCGAACAGGTCGCTCACCCAGCTCAGCGAACCTCCGCCCGCCTGCATGGTCGCGGTGGGCACGTAGTGGCCCGGCACCACGTGGTTGAAGGTCATGGTCCGCATCTCGGGCAGGTCCAGCACCGGCTGGGTCGCGCTGAACGAGATCCAGGACGACGAGCCCAGATAGGCGTAGGCCCCGTCACTCTGGTCGATCACGCCAGCACCGACCGCGGCCATCGGACCGTCGCCGCCGCCCATCACCACCGGTGTTCCCGCCAGCAGCCCGCACTCGGCCGCTGCCTCCGCGGTGACCCGACCGACCACCGTGGTCGAGGCGACGATGTCGGGGAACAGCTCGCGCGGCAGCTCGGCGGCGGCCAGCAGCTCGTCGGACCAACCGCCGGTGTTCTGGTCGTAGGCGTTGGTGCTGGACGCGTCGGACGGGTCGGTGGCCAGCACGCCGGTCAGCCGAAAAACCACGTAGTCCTTGGCCAGGCACATCGTCCGACCACGACCGAAGACGTCAGGCTCGTGGTCGCGCAGCCACATCAGCTTGGTCAGGGAGTAGGTGGGGTTCAGCCGGTGGCCGAGGATCTCGTAACCGCGCTCGGCCCCCAGCGCGGCCACCAGCCGATCGGTCTGGGCCCCACTGCGGGTGTCGGCCCAGATGATGGACGGCCGGACCGGCAGGCCGTCGTCGCCGAGCAGCACCACGCCCATCATTTGTCCGGACAGTGCAGTCGCTGACACGGAGCCGGCCGGCGTCTCGGTCTGCTGCAACAGCCGGCGGGTGGCCCGGCCGACCGCTCGCCACCAGTCCGCCGGGTCCTGCTCGACCACCCCACCGTGGCCGTATCTCGTGTCGTAGGCCTCGGTCACCGACGCGATCATCCGGCCGTCGTCGTCGTGCAGGGTGGCCTTGTTCCCGGTGGTGCCGAGATCGTGCGCCAGCAACATGCAACGACCTCCTCGTCATCTGGGATGGCATCCTGTCGGTACAGGTGGGCTGTGTCAACCATGACATCGCCGGGTCGTGAACCCCGACGGCCACCCGCTGTCGATGGCACGTCCCTGGGTACGGGAGACACGGCAGGCTTCACTACGGTGGAGCCCATGCCCACCACCTCACTGAACAGCTTCCCCGGGGGACAGATCGCGTGACCTCGCCGTCCAGCCCGGACTGGGTCCGGCCGCTCGGCTTCACCGGTCTGCAGGTGACGGCGGTCTGCGCCGGCGGGTCCCCGCTGGGCAGCATGCCCGACCTCTTCGGCCATGACCTGTCCTACGAGGACGGGGTCGCCATGGTCGGCGCCGTTCTGGACAGCCCGATCCGCTGGATCGACACCGCCAACGGCTACAGCGGCGGCGAGAGCGAACGCCGGATCGGCGCCGGCCTCGCTGCGTACGGCGGGCTGCCCGAGGACTTCCTGGTGGCCACCAAGGTGGACGCCGACGGCAGTGACTACTCCGGCGACCGGGTCCGGGCCAGCGTGGCCGAGAGCAAGGCCCGACTCGGGCTGACCGAGCTGCCGCTGGTCTACCTGCATGACCCGGAAGGGCACGACTTCGACGAGCTGAGCGCCCCGGGGGGTGCCGTCGCCACGCTGCTGGCCCTCAGGGACGAGGGCGAGTTCGGGCACGTGGGCCTGGCCGGCGGAAACGTGCACGAGATGTCGCGCTACCTCGCCCTCGGCGGCTTCGAGGTGATCCTGATCCACAACCGCTGGACCCTGGTCGACCACAGTGCCGCCGACCTGCTGGCCCAGGCCGAGAACCTCGGGGTCGCGGTCGTCAACGCCGCGATCTACGGTGGCGGCATCCTGGCCAACCCGTCGGGCAGCCGGAACTACGGCTACCGGCCGGCCAGCACGGAGACGCTCAAGGCGATCGACGCGATGGAGCAGGCCTGCCACGAGGCCGGCACCGACCTCGCCACCGCCGCGCTGCAGGCGTCGGTCCTCGACCCGCGGATCGACGCCACCATCGTCGGCATGAGCAGGCCGTCCCGGCTGAGCAGGATCGTCGACGGGCTCTCCACCGAGCTGCCCGCGGGTCTGCTCGAGATGCTCGGTGAGCTCCTGCCGGAACAGCACAACTGGCTCGACTTCCAGAAGGAGACAGCATGAGCAACTTCCCGTCCGACTTCGCCTGGGGCACGGCCACCGCGTCGTACCAGATCGAGGGCGCCGTGGCCGAGGGCGGACGCGGCCCGAGCATCTGGGACACGTTCAGCCACACCCCGGGCAGGATCGCCGACGGCACCAACGGTGACGTGGCCGATGACCACTACCACCGCTACGCCGAGGACATCAAGATCCTGGCCGACCTGGGCTTCAACTCCTACCGGTTCTCGATCGCCTGGCCACGGATCCAGGCCACCGGCACCGGGCCGATCAACCCTGCCGGCGTCGACTTCTACCGCCGGATCGCCGAGACCTGCCTCGAGCACGGGGTCACCCCGTACGCGACGCTCTACCACTGGGACCTGCCCCAGGCGCTGGAGGACGCGGGCGGCTGGCTCGAGCTGGACACCGCAGCCGCCTTCCGGGACTACGCGGCGGCCACGCACGACGCGCTGGGCGACGTGATCACTCACTGGATCACGCTCAACGAACCCTGGTGCTCGGCCTTTCTGGGCTACGGGAACGGCGTGCACGCTCCGGGACTCACGGTCGGCAGCGACTCGCTCAAGGCGGCGCACCACCTGCTGCTGGGCCACGGGCTGGCCGTCAACGCGATGCGCGAGAGCCGTCATCAGTCGAGTCTGGGTGTCACCGTCAACCTCTACTCGGTGCACGCGGCGTCGGACTCCGCCGTCGACCGGGACGCGGCTCGGCGGACCGACGGGATGGGCAACCGGCTGTTCCTGGATGCCGCCCTGTTGGGTAGCTACCCCGATGACGTGCTGCTGGATGCCGGGGTGACCGAATGGTTCGACGAGCGCAGCGGTGACCTCGCGGTCATCTCCACCCCGATCGACTTCATGGGCATCAACTACTACAGCCGCCACACGGCCGCCGGGCCTACGGACGGTGTGTTCGCCGACCCGACGGTCCCCAGCGCCACCCCGGGTAGCGAGAACGTCCGGATGGTCGACACCGGCGTGGCCAAGACCCAGATGGGCTGGGAGATCCACCCCGATGGTCTGATCGACGTGATGAAGATGGTGCACGAACGCGCGCCCGAGCTGGGTATCTACGTGACCGAGAACGGTGCCGCGTACGAGGACACGGTCGCCGCCGACGGCTCGATCGACGACGAGGAGCGTCGGCTCTACTTCGAGCTGCACGTGGCCGCCTGTGACCAGGCGTTGGGTCAGGGCCTGCCGTTGAAGGGCTACTTCGCCTGGAGCCTGATGGACAACTTCGAGTGGGCGTTCGGCTTCAGCCGCCGCTTCGGACTGGTCCACGTCGACTTCGAGACGCAGGCTCGGACCGTGAAGAGAAGCGGCCTGTGGTTTCGCGACCTCCTCGCCAGCGACGCCGGCTGACGTTCCGGCGCCAAGCCACCTCCACAGGCGCACCCCTTCGTCCCAGGTGCACCGTCTGCAGATGATGCGACTGGTACGAAGGGGTGCGGCTGCGAGGGGGCAGGCCGTGCGGCAACCGGGATGCGTCGGGTCAGCGGGCGAGCCGGTCTCCTGGCTGGAACGCGGTGAAGACCGCCGCCATGTCGTCGTTCCCGTGACCGGCATCGCTGGCGCGCTGGTAGGTGTTCGCCAGGCTGATCAGCATCGCGTCGGACACGCCCGCGTCCCGGGCGGCGGTGGTGATCAGATCGAGGTCCTTGAGCACCCCGTCCAGGGCGAAGGACACCGGGAATTGTCCGTCGATCATCTGCCCACCCTTGACGTGGGCGTACGGCGTGTCGGTGGCGCCACCCTTGATCGCCTCCAGGAAGAGCTGCGGGTCCAGCCCGAACGCATCCGCCAGGGCGACCGACTGGCCGACGGCCGCGGTGATCGAGGCGACCCAGGCGTTGCAGGCCAGCTTCAGAGCCGTTGCCTGACCCAGCTCGTCGCCGGCCCACACCACCCGCGAGCCGATCGCGTCCAGCACCGGCCCGACCCGTTCCCGCAGCGCGGCGTCCCCGGAGGCCAGGATGACCAGGGCGCCGTCCTCGGCCGGCTTCTTGGTGCCGAGCACTGGGGCGTCCAGCACGGCGAGGCCACGCTCGCCGGCCAGCTCGGCGATCCGCTTGGTGCCGTCGCGACCGACGGTGCTCGACTGCAGCCAGACCGTGTCGACCCCGAACGACTCCGCCGCGTCGCCGACCACGGAGATGACCGAGTCGGCGTCGTACAGCATGGTGATCACCACGTCGGCGCCCACCACAGCCTGCTGTGCCGTGGTGGTGACCAGGGCGCCATGGGCCGCCAAGGGTTCGGCCTTGTCGCGCGTCCGGTTCCACACTCGAACGCCGTGGCCGGCGCGCAGCAGGGAGCGGGCCATGCCCGCGCCCATGATCCCGGTGCCGAGGACAGCAACTTCCACGGTGATATCTCCTTCGGTGCTGCGCCCGCCCGACGCGAGCCGACGCCGGGAGCCAGGTTAGACGCTGCGCGTCTGCCCGCGCCCGCCGCCGGGCTTGACCGCCTGCAGCGTATAGGTGTGCGGCAGCCGCCAGGGACGGTCGGTCAGCTGCCATTCCCCACCATCCAGCTGCGTCATCATGCCGGGCAACGCGTCCCAGGGCACGCTCTGGTGCTCGACACAACCGGTGATCTGCAGGCCGGCAGATAACAGCGCACCGACGACCTCACCCAGCCCGTGGTTCCACGAGTGCGTGGTGGTCGCGGACAGCTCTACGTCGGTCTGCACGTAGGTGCCGGCGTCGTCCCAGACCGTTGGCTCGAGTCGCTCGAAGTAGGGGAAGTCGGCGACCAGCAGCCCGTCCGGGCGAGGGTTTTCCATGGCCCAGAGCATCGGGTGCCCCTCGCGGAGGAAGAGCCGTCCACCAGGTCTGAGCAGGGCGGCAACGGTCTCAGCCCAGTCCGCGATCCGGGGCAACCAGCAGAGTGCCCCGATGCCGGTGAAGACCAGGTCGAACGACGCTCGGCCGAGCACCTCAGCCGCGGCATAGACGTCGGCCTCGACGTAGTCGATCTGGGTGCCCGTCGCAGCGGCCAGCGACCGAGCCTCCTCCAGCGACGCCGACGAGAGGTCGAGCCCCGTCATCCGCGCGCCCAGCCGGGCCAGCGACAACGTGTCGGTACCGATGTGGCACTGCAGATGGACTCCACGGAGCCCGGCGATGTCCCCGAGGAGCGGCAGGTCGAAGCGCACCACGTCGCTCAGGAAGCCCGGCTCGGCCAAGAACCGGTCGAAGCCGTAGTCAGGTGAAGCCGCGTGGACCGGTGCTCGCTCGTCCCAGTTCGCCCTGTTGATGCTCAGATAGTCCCGGGGCCCGGGTGACGCCGTCATGGTCAGCCTTCCGCCCGTCGCCTGGTCCTGCTTGACCCCTCACCTGAGAGCGGGGCGAAGTCCAGCTCCTGGAAGGTCACCACCTCACTCTGCCAGCGGGTGCTGACGAAGTCGACGTGCACCGGATCCGCGTTGTACGCGGCGTAGGCCGCCTCGTCCTCGAACTCCATCGAGAAGGAGAAGGCGAACGTGCTCTGGGGGCTGACCTGTTGCAGCTGCTCGAACCGCTGCACACCGGCGATGGTCCCGAGCTCCCGAGCGTCGGCCAGGAAGTCGCCAGCCTCCACCGAGCCGGGGGGGTGCCGAAGGCTGAACACGACCGTGTGTCTGATCACCGGGCCATCATGCCGGGTGCCCGGCCTGACTCAGCGGTCCCCGGGTCACACGTCCATCAGGTACCGGGCGGCCGGAGACAGGCGGTCGTAGACGGCCTGGCGGATGTAGGCCTTCTGGTCGAGCTGCTGCGGCTCGTCGCGACGGGCGTAGGACATGGTCATCCCCCGGCGTCGCTGGTCGGTGCCGTTCAAGGTCGCCCCGTGCCACAGGTGGGCGTTGAAGATGATCACCGAGCCGGCGGGCGCGGTCAGCAGGATCTGGTCTGGATGGGGCTGGGTGACGTCGGCCATGTCGTCCTGGGGCGCCCGGCCGCAGCGATGTGAGCCGGGGACGCACCGGGTGGCACCGTTGTGTTCGGTGAAGTCGTCGAGGCACCACATCGAGTTCATGATGTGGAAGTCCCCGTCGGGCACCGCACCCGCCCAGTCGCCGTGCAGGCCCTGGTTTCCCTGGCCCGGAAGGGTGGCGCGGTAGTTGAGCGAGTTGACCCTGAAGTGGGCGCCGAGCACCTGCTCGGCGGCGGCCAGCACCGTGGGATCGGTGAAGACGCTGTCGAACATCTCGCCCTTGTTGAGCAGGTCGGTCAGCGCCGCCACGCCGGGACCCTGGGGGGTCTCATGACCGGCGGAGGCACCCTCGGCCTCGAGCAGCTCGTCGGTGCGGGTCCGGAGCGCCTGCAGCAGCTCAGCTGACATGTGGTCGACCAACGGCAGGAAGCCGTCCCGTTCGAGCTGGTCGCGCTGCTGCCGGCTCAGGCTGTTGGGCGTGACCCCCAGCTCGGTCAACCAGTCGGCAGGGTCGGCGCCGGCAAGCCCTGCGGTGGTGTTCATGAGCAACTTCCTCCAGGTGGGCGAACGAGACGGTGCGATTCTCCTCGATCGGTTCCTGGACCGCTCTGCGCGGGCCCCCTGAGCCGCCGATGGTCAGCGTGCACGCCGCGACTGGCGGATGCTCGGACTCAGCCGTGCACGTACGGTCGGTTGAGCGCGCACGCCGGGTTGAGCTCCACGCCGAAACCGGGCAGATCAGGCACCTTCATCCGCCCGTTGACCGGCACAGGTTCGTTCAGCAGCAGAGGCGAGAACATCGGCACGATCTCGGTGGCGTCGTGATGCATCATCAGGAACTCCGAGAACGGGCTGTTGTGGCGCGTCACCACGAAGTGGTACGAGTACACGCTCGAGCCGTGCGGGATGACCAGGGTGGAGTGCGTGTCGGCCAAAGCCGAGATCTTGATCAGCTCGGTGATGCCGCCGCACCAGCCGACGTCGGGCTGCCAGATGTCGGCGCACTCCAGCTCGGCCAGCATCCGGAAGCCCCAGCGGGTCGCCTCGTGCTCGCCGGTCGAGACCATCACCCGACCGGCGCGCCGACGCCGCAGCTCCCGGTACCCCCAGTAGTCATCGGGCGGCAGTGCCTCCTCGATCCAGCGCAGGTTGACGTGCTCCAGGGCGGCCACCAGCTCCATCGCCGTGATCGGGTCCAGCGACATCCAGCAGTCCAGGGACAGGAAGAAGTCGTCCCCGACCGTCGCCCGGAAGCCCTCCAGCAGTTCGACCTGGGCGTGCCGCGCCTCGATCCCGTCGGCGGCCGCCCAGGTCAGCGGCAGCTTGCCTCCGATGAAGCCCAGCTCGTGCGCGAGGTCGGGGCGAGGGCCGGTGGCGTAGAACGTCAGCTCGTCGCGGACGGCGCCGCCGAGCAGGGCGTAGACCGGTTCCTCGCGCAGCCGGCCCAGCAGGTCGTAGAGCGCCAGGTCCACCCCGCTGATGGCGTTCAGTGCCAGTCCACGTCTGCCGTAGTAGAGGGTGGAGGAGAACATCTGGTCCCAGATGCGCTCCAGGGCGTCCACGGGTGCGCCCTCGACGAACCGGGCCAGGTGGTTCTCGATGATCCAGGCCGCGGGCTCACCGCCCGTGGTCACGGCGAACCCGACCACCCCGTTGCTGGCCTCCACCTCGACCACCACCGTGCCCAGCACGTTGAGCCCGAACAGCCGGCGGTGCGCCCGATAGTCCGGGTACCGAGACATCGGCGTGGCGATCGGACCGTCGATCCAGTGGTCCTCGGCCTGGTCGTGATAGTCAGCGCCCCCGCCCCGCATGGTGAACGCGCGGAGGTGGCGGATGACGGGGTCGCCGCGCATCTAGCTCCTCAACTGTCGGTGCGTCGTTGCCGTCTCGGACCCGGCGGGGCCCGCTGTGACACTAGGTGGTCGAACGGCGGCAGCTCAAGACAGGGATCCACAATTCACCTAGCTGAACGCATGCGCTCAGCGGCCGAGTCGGTCCCACTCCGCCGGGTAGTCCACCCAGGACCGATCCAGGTCCGCGACGCTGGTCACCCCCATCAGCCGCATCGTCTCCTCGATCTCCTGCCGGTAGAGCTGGGTGACGTACTCCACTCCTCGCTGACCGGCCGCGGCAAGACCCCAGACCCAGCTCCGGCCGATGGCCACGGCATCCGCCCCGACGGCCAGAGCCTTGACCACGTCGCTGCCGTGCCGCACCCCGCTGTCGAAGATGATGTCCAGCCGGTCGCCCACCGCGTCCACGATCCGGGGCAGCGTGCTGATCGAGCTCGGCAGGCCGTCCAGCTGGCGGCCCCCGTGGTTGCTGACGAAGATGCCGTCGGCGCCGGCGTCCACCGCGCTGAGAGCGTCCTCGACGGTGGTCAGTCCCTTGACGAACAACGGGCCGTCCCAGTCTCGCCGCAGCTGGGCGATGTCGGACCAGCTGGCCTTCAGGTTGGCCAGCTCCGTGTTGATGTACTCCTGGTGGCTCATCGCGCTCGAACCCTCGGCGATGCCCAGCAGGTTGCGGAACCCGATCGGCGGCGCCTTCAGCACGCTCCGGAACCACGCCGGGTGCCGAGCCACACCGACGGCGTTGCGCAGCGTCACCTGGGGCGGGATCGACATGCCGTTGCGATGGTCCCGGGCCCGCTTGCCGTTGATCGGCACGTCCACCGTCACCACCAGCGCCGTGCAGCCGACCGCCTTGGCCCGGCTGACCAGCGTCTGCACGACCTCGTCGCTGCGCCACTGGTAGAGCTGGAACCACATCGGCCCGGTCGCCTCGGCGGCCAGCTCCTCGATGGACCAGCTGGACGCACTGCTGATGGTGTAGACCAGCCCGGCCGCGCCCGCGGCACGCACTGCGCTGAGCTCGCCGTCCCGACCGGCCAGTCGCATCGACCCGCACGGGCCGAGCACCAGCGGGATCGGCAGGTTCTCCCCCACCACTTCGGTTTCCAGCGAGAGGCTGGACACGTCGACCAGGGAGCGCCGACGCAACGTCACCCGGGCCAGGTCAGCGATGTTGGCCCGCAGCGTGATCTCCGCGTCGGCGCCGCCGTCGATGAAGTCGAAGGCCATCTTGGGGAGCTTGCGGCGGGCGATCAGTCGGACGTCGTCCACGGTGGGCGCTCGTTCCAGCGGGTCGGTGGAGACGCCGCCGGCGACCAGCATGTGGAAGAGCTCCCGCACCCCCGATGCGCCGCCGCTCACGACGCCCGCTCCGCGGTGCGGGCGGGCCATCCGGACCGAGCCACCACCGTTCGTCGCATCCGCCTGTTGTGTCTTCCGGCCCTGCACTGGGTCATCGCGTGACACCTCCTGGCGTCCGACCTTAGACCGGCGTTTGAGTACCGGTGCCGCTGGATAAAGTGTCGTCGCCGTGAAGTAGAACACTCTTGTCGAAGGGGCCCCCGTCCATGAGCACCCAGCACGAGCAGGCCACCAGCAGCGCCACGCCGACGACCCGCGGGCGCAGCCCGGTCGTCCGCTCCGGCACCGTGCCGTTCGAGGGCCATCAGACCTGGTACCGGGTGACGGGGACCCTCGACCCCGCGGCCGAGAGGGCGCCGGTGGTGATCCTGCACGGTGGCCCGGGAGCAGCCCACAACTACTGCCTGGCCATGACCAGCCTGGCCGCCGACGGCCGGGCGGTGGTGCACTACGACCAGCTCGGCTGTGGCCGCAGCACGCATCTGCCCGACGCGGATCCGGACTTCTGGACGCCCGAACTGTTCGTCCGAGAGCTGCGCAACCTCCTCGACCAGCTGGGCATCGAACGGTTCCATCTGCTCGGCCAGTCCTGGGGCGGCATGCTCGGCCCCGAGGTGGTGCTGGCCGACGCGACCGGCATCCTGTCGCTCAGCATCTGCGACAGTCCGGCGTCGATGGAGCTGTGGATGGCCGCGGCAGCCGAGCTGATCGCCCAGCTGCCCGCCGATGTCCAGCACGCGTTGAGCACCCACGAGCAGGCCGGCACCACCGACTCGAGCGAATACCACGACGCCATGGACGTCTTCTACGCCCGGCACGTCTGCCGGGTCCAACCGCTGCCTCAGGATGTCGTGGACAGCTTCGCCCAGATCGAGGCTGAGCCGACGGTCTACCACACGATGAACGGCCCCAGCGAGTTCTACGTGGTCGGCAGCCTCAAGGAGTGGAGTGTGGTCGACAGGCTCGACCGGATCGGCGTACCCACGCTGGTGGTGGCCGGCGAGTACGACGAGGCGCTGCCGATGGTCTGGCAGCCGTTCGTGGACCGGATCCACGACGTCAGCTCTCACGTCTTCGCCGACGCCAGCCACATGCCTCACGTCGAGCAGCCGGTCGAGTTCACCCGGGTGGTCGGCGATTTCCTCCGCGCTCATGATCAACCGACCCCGCAACCAGAAGGGAAGCCATGACGACACCAGCCGACACCAGCCAGGGTGACCGCGACCTCGCCGAGTTCGGATACAAGCAGGAGCTCAACCGGACCCTGTCCACCACCGACCTGATCGTCTACGGCCTCGTCTTCATGGTGCCGATCGCGCCGTGGGCCATCTTCGGCGTGGTCTTCAACGCGTCCTCGGGCATGGTGCCCCTGGTGTATCTGATCGGGCTGGTGGCGATGATCTTCACCGCCTCGTCGTACGCGCAGATGTCGCGAGCCTTCCCGATCGCGGGTTCGGTCTACTCCTACGTCGGCCGCGCGCTGCATCCCGTGCTCGGGTTCTTCGCGGGTTGGACCATCCTGCTGGACTATCTGCTGGTCCCCACCCTGCTCTACGTCTTCGCGGCCGAGTCGATGGCGGGCATCTTTCCCGGCGTCCCCAAGCCGTTCTGGATCGTGGCGTTCCTGGTCATCAACACCACCGTCAACTACATCGGCATCTCCTTCACCGCCGTGGTCAACCGGATCTTCCTGGCCGCCGAGCTGGTGTTCGTGGTCATCTTCGTGGTGATGGCGATCGTGGCCATCTCCCGCGGCACGAACGGCGCCGCGTTCAGCACCACACCACTGTTCAACGCCGACCTGTTCACCCCCCAGCTCGCCGCCGCTGCGCTGTCCATCGCGGTGCTGAGCTTCCTGGGCTTCGACGGCATCGCCACCCTGAGCGAGGAGGCGAAGGGCGGCCGGCGCTCCGCCGGCATCGCCATGATCACCGGGCTGATCCTGGTCGCGGTGTTCTTCGTGACCCAGACCTGGCTGGCCGCGATGCTCGTCCCCGGCACCACGGCCTTCGGCGACGACACGGTCAACAACGCGTTCTTCTCCATCGTCGGTTCGATCAGCAACAGCGGCTGGATGATCGCGTTCCTGGCCATGAACGCGCTCGCCGTCGGTATCGCCAACGCGGTGGCCGCCCAGAGCGCCACCTCGCGGCTGCTGTTCTCGATGAGCCGCGACGGCCGGCTACCGGCCTTCCTGGCTCACATCAACCCCAAGACCAAGGCCCCCGAGCGGGCCATCCTGGTGGTGGCCGGGCTGACGCTGATCGCCGGTCTCGTGTTCGTGGGCCAGATCGACATCATCTCCACCCTGGTGAACTTCGGCGCCCTGACTAGCTTCCTGCTGCTGCACGTGTCGGTGATCGCCTACTACGGGATCAAACGCAAGAGTGGAAACGTCCTGCTGCACTGGATATCGCCCATTCTCGGCTTCCTGATCATCGGCTTCGTCCTCTGGAACGCCGACGCGTCGGCCAAGATCGGCGGCCTGATCTGGCTGGTCATCGGCGCCGCCGTCCTGCTCTACTACCGCAGCAAGGGCACCGGCGTGCTGTCCGAGCACGCCGCCGACCCGTTCTCGGAGGTCTCCTGATGGCCGACGCTGCGACTCATCTGCTGACCAAGGACCAGTCGTTCAACGCGTTCGCGGCGAGCCGACCGCCGGTGCTCACCGTACGAGCCGGAGCCGGCGACCTGATCACCTTCGAGACCGACGACCTGGCCTACGCGCAGATGGAGCAGTTCCGTGACCTGGCCAAGGTCACCGCCACCATCAACCCGATCACCGGTCCGGTCTACGTCGAGGGTGCGGAGCCGGGGGACGTGCTGACCGTGCACATCCACGCCATCGAGCTGGCTGAGCAGGGCTGGTCGATCTCCATCCCCGGCGCCGGCGCCTTGGCCGGTCCGATGGGTCCGGAGTTCTTCGTGCGCCGCATCCCGGTCAGCAACGGCCGGGTCCGGCTCACCGACCGCCTGGACTGCGCTGCCGCCCCGATGATCGGGTGCCTCGGGGTGGCTCCGGCCGACGTCAACGGCTCGACGGTGATGCCGACCCGCCGGACGGGCGGCAACATGGACCTCACCGACGCCGGTCCGGGCGCCACGGTCTTCCTGCCGGTGGAGGTGCCGGGTGCCCTGCTGTCGGTCGGCGACCTGCACGCGGTGATGGCCCGCGGGGAGTCGTCCTTCGTGGCCATCGAGATCGCCGGTCGAGCGACGGTGTCGGTGGACGTCATCAAGGATCGCTACATCCCGGCCCCGCAGCTGGAGACCGCCGACGACCTGATCTGCGTCGGCCTGGGCGACCCGGTGCAGGACTCGATCGTGATGGCGTACGAGGCGCTGTTCTCTGCTCTCGTGGATGATCGCGGCTGGGACCCCGGCGATGCCTACGTCGCCATGAGCGCGCTGGCCCATACCGAGCTTGGCGGCCCGACAGGTTCCGGCGAGCCCGACCCGCTGCATCCCTTCCGGGCCGTCGGGGCCGTCACGCTCGCTCGTCTGGCCAGGGACGTCGCCCACCTGATCTGACCCCCCGATCGCCGGAATCCCCGCCACGGCACCTCGTCCGTCAGGCCGTGGCCGTGCCCTCGTCACCGGTACCGTACGGCTCAGCGACCGGGGCCGGGACCGGGTTGGCACCGCGGGCACCACCAGGTCCGCCGCCGCTCCGGGTCCCCCGGGACCTCCGCGACCACCCGGATGGTCGTGCTGCAGCGCCGGCACGGCTCGCCGGCGCGGCCGCTGACCCAGTGGTCCTGGCCGCGCCGACTGCGACCTGTGGTCACCTGGTAGGCGCCCGGTACCAGAGCAGAGTGTCGGAGCACCCGGACGGCGAGGGCGACCGTGGCCGGCACGTCGACATCGGCGATCGGTGTCCACGGACTGTAGCCGTGTAGGAAGCAGATCTCGTTCGCCCACAGGTTGCCCAGCCCGGCCAGGTTGCGCTGGTCCAGCAGGGCGGCTGCGAGCCCGCGGCGAGGGTCACCAGCCAGTCGGGCGACCGCCTCGGACGCGTCCCAGTCAGTGCGTAACGGGTCCGGCCCCAGGTGGCCGGTCACCCCCTCCTCGTCGGCGGTGCGGACCAGCTCGACCACCGGCATCGACAGCCCGTACACCGTCGACCCGTTGGCCGGGCCGAGCAGCACCCGGACGTCGGGCAGCAGGGCCCGCGGCAGGCTGCGCCCGGCCCGCACCACGGTCCAGGAGCCGTCCATCTTGAGGTGGGTGTGCAAGGTCCAGCCGCCGTCCAGTCGGGTCAGCAGGTGCTTGCCGTGCGTGGCGAGCTCGAGCACGGTCCGTCCGGTCTGGTGGTGGGTGGGGTGGGCCGGCACCCGCAGCTCGCCACGGAGCAGCTTCTGGCCTCGGAGGGCCGGCTCCAGCCGACGGGCGAGCTTGTAGACACTGTCACCTTCGGGCACCAGGCCAGTCTGACGAACGGCTCCAACGAGGGCATCGGCTCGCCGCCCCGATCGATCCGGGCCACGTAGGGTGACGACCTCACCCCGCCCATGGCTAGGGTGAGAACCGACCTACCGCTCGACGATGCCTGAGAAGACGATCCCTTAGAGGACGATGCCGCAGAAGGAGGAGCGCTTGCCGACGTGCCAGCACGACTCCATCCGTGGCCGGCCGGCGGTGACCGGGCCCGACGTGGCGCCTCCGGCGTCTATCTGCGGGTCCCGAAGATGACGCCACTCTGGCTGCGCAGTGTTCAGCGGCGACCCCACACGGCCGTCCTCCTGTGCCTGCTGTCCGCGGTCGCGGTGATGACCTCGATGCTCGGCCCCCTCTTCGTCCGGTCGGTACAGCAGTCGACGCTCACCGACGCCCTGGAGGCGGCCGGACTGCCCGGCACGTCCATCGCGGTGTCGGGCGAAGCCGCCGCCGACGACCCGTGGTCCCAGGTCAAGGAACTGGCCTTGCGCGCAGTGGCGGCCGGACACGACGGCACCGGGGATCCGTGGGCGGATCCACAGGTGCTGATCAGCTCAACCTCCCTCATCTACTTCACCGCGCTGCCGAACGGGGACCCGACCGGAGCACTGGTCAGTGTGCTGGACGGCGGCTGCGGCGCGTACCGTCTCACGGCCGGAAGGTGCCCCAGCAAGGGCGGCCAAGCCATGGTCAGCACCGTGGACGCGCAGCAGCAGAAGATCGCCGTGGGCAGCAAGGTCTCGTTCAGCCTGGCCAGGGCGCCGCTGACGACGGTCACCGTGGCCGGGCTCTACGAGCCTGTGGCCTCGTCCACGGCCGACCTCACCCGCCCCGGGACCACGGCCGGCGTGCTGGCGGGGGTCAAGGCCGACCCACTGGTGCTGACCTCGCGCCAGGCTGAGTCGTTGCCCCTCCAGGTGAAGATCAACGCCCGGATGACGCTCCGGCCGGGCCTGGCCATCGACGACGTCGCGACGGTGCAGAGCTCGATCGACGAGATCAAGAGTGCTGCGAACGCCCAGGACACGTTGCTCGCCATCCAGAGCGAGCTGCCGGACGTGCTCGACCGAGTCGACCGGCAGGCCCAGGCTGCTCGCGTGCTGATCCTGGTCACCGACGTGCAGGCGGTCTTCCTGGCCATCTTCGCGCTGTCGATCGTGCTCCAACGGATCGGCCGTGCCCGAGCCGCCGAGTGGAGTGTGGGACGGCTCCGCGGCGTCCGACGCGGTCGGTGGCTGCGGTCTGTTTACATCGAGCCGTTGGTAGCCCTGCTGCTGGGACTTCCCCTCGGCTTTGCTGTCGGGATCGTCGTCGCCCGCTGGGGAGTCGCACTGACGCTGCGGGCCGGTACGGCGGTGGAGCCGGGTCGCTGGCCGGTGATCGCGTTCGCGATGGCCGCCACCCTGATCGCACTCGGTTCCCTGGTGGCCGTCAGCCTGCCCAGCATCCGTCGTCCGCTGGCCGAGCTGGTCCAGCAGCAGGCCGAGGGTCGCCGGTTGACCACGACCGGAGCCGTCGTGCACGCGGGGGTGTTCCTGCTCGCCGCGGCCACTCTCTACCAGCTCCTGACCGGTGGGCAGCTCAGCACCACCGGTCCCCAGCTGGGGCTGCTGGCTCCCGGCCTGTTCGCGCTGGCTGTCGCGATGCTAGCCGTCCGCCTCGCTGTGGTCGTGGTCCGGCGGGTCACCACCCGACCTCCGCGCGGGCTCGCGTCCCTGGTGGTCGGCCGGCACGCCGCGCGGACGCCGTCCTCGCTGAACCCCGCCATGGTCATCGCCGTCGGAGTGGCGCTGGCCGTCTTCGCCACCCAGGTGCTTGCCTTCTCCGAGCGTAACCAGGCCCTGCGCGCCGACGCCATCACCGGTGCCAGCACCGTGCTGGGCGTCTCTGTCCCGCCAGACGTGGACCTGATGGCGGCCGTCCGCGGCGCCGACCCCGACGGACGGCAGGCGATGGCGGTGCAGGAGAGCGCGGTGGAGGTGTCCAACGGCGTGGCCCGGATCGTCGCCGTGGACAGCACCCGACTGGCCGCCGTGGCGAGCTGGTCTCCGCGGTGGTCAGGTGTCGCCGACCCGGCCAAGGCCCTTCAGGGGGGCGCGCGGACGCCCATCCTGCTGCAAGGCACCGAGGTCCAGGTCAACCTCGCCCAGGTGCAGGTGGTGCCGCAGCCCTTGCCCGATCCCACGGCAAAAGGGGCCGTCTACCCACCGCCGCCGCCGTCGTTCGCGTTGACGGTGGAGACCGGCGGCCGGTGGCAGACCGTCAGACTCGGTCAGCTCGACCTGACCGGACGCAACCGAAGCCAGCGGCTGACGGCGGCGCTCCCCTGCGCGACCCCCTGTCGGTTGGTCTCGATCGGGCTCGCCGCGGGCGCCAACGCTCCGTACCGGGCGTCGTTCACCATCACCGCCCTCGCGACGGATCAGCAGCCGGCCGCTGTCGCCGCGCGGTGGCTACGGCTCAGCAATGGCTGGCACGCGCAGTCGGTCAACAACACGCTGCCCGAACCGAGCGCCATGGCCACGCCGACGCCTTCCACCGGCGGACTCGCCGTCGAGGCGTTCGACAGCCAGGGCGGCGGCATCACTGCCGTATCACCGGGCGACACCGCAGACCCGCTACCGGCGGTGCTGGCTCCGACCACGTCCGTCGACCCGGTCCCCGGCCGTCCCGGCGCGGTCAACGGCATCGGACTGGACGGACAACCGCAGAAGCTGGCGGTGGTCGGGACCGCCCAGGTGCTGCCCCGGTCACTCGACGACGGTGTGCTGGTGGACCTGACCAACGCGCATAACCTCTCCGACCCGTCGAAGAGCCAGATGATCGACGAGGTCTGGTTGGCGCCCGGAGCCTCGTCGAGCGTCGAGCAGCAGCTGGCCGCGCAGGGCATCTTGGTGCAGAGCCGGGAGCTGCTCGGCACCACCCGAGACGCCCTCGCCCAGCAGGCGACCACCCGCGGCGCCGCCGTCGGTGTCGTCATCAGCGCGGCGGCGCTGCTACTCAGCCTGCTGGCGCTGGTGGCTGCCCGCTGGGCCGACGCCGGTCGGCGCGGTGCTGACTGGCGCGCGCTGCGGGAGGGCGGGGTCAGCCCTCGCCGGTTACGTCGCCTGGTCAGGGTGGAGATCGCCGTCCCCGCCGTGCTCGGGGTGCTGGTGGGACTCCTCAGCGGCGCCGTCGCGGCCCGGATCGCCGGTTCTCGGCTGCCCCTGGTCGACTCCGACGCGCCGGGGCCACCACTGGACCTGCACCTGTCCTGGTGGCCGATCCTGGCGTTGGGGGTCGGCGCCATCGTGGTGATCCTGGTCGTGGCCCAGATCGGCGCCGCCGCCGAAACGAGAGCTGAGGAAGAGCCGTGAGCGCCGGGGCAGCCGTCCGCACCGTGGGAGTCGTGCACGTCTACCGGGTCGCCGGCACCGACGTAGCCGCTCTGCGCGGGGTCGACCTGTCGGTCGCCCCGGGCGAGCGGGTGGCCCTGCTGGGGCCCTCCGGATCCGGCAAGTCGACCCTCCTGAGCGTGGTGGCCGGACTGCGGCGACCGTCGGCGGGTTCGGTGCTGATCGACGGGCAGGACATCGCCCGTTTCTCCGAGTCACAGCTGTACGCCTACCGCAGCGACAGCCTCGGTCTGATGATGCAGGGCGCGGTCTCCAACCTGCTGCCCTACGCCAGCCCCCGCGACAACGTCGCCTTCGTCAGCGGCCGCGCCGGAGGCGGCGGCTTGTCCGACGCGAGCACCGAAGCACTGTCCGCTGCAGGGTTGGCTGACGAACAACGACCGGTGGCGGGACTGGGCCGGGCCGACCAGCAGGCCACCGCGCTGGCCGTGGCGATGGCGGGCGCTCCTCGGCTGCTGCTGGTCGACGAGCCGACCAGCCAGCTCGACGATGACGCCCGGGAGAGCCTGCTGGACACTCTGGTCAAGACGACCACGGCGGTCGGCACCACGCTGCTGATGGTCACCCACGACGAGAACGTGGCCCACCGGATGCAGCGGATGGTCCGGATGCGGGACGGACGGGTCGGGGCGGAGGGTCAGCGCCACGAACAGTATGCGGTGATCGGCGCGGACGGCTCGGTCCAGCTGCCCGAGGAGCTGCTGGCCGGCTGGCCCGCCGGGTCCACCGTCTCGGTGCAGGCCGCCTCCCCGGACGAGATCAGCATCAGGCGACGGCCGACCGTCGAGGAG